>NZ_JBEZGX010000056.1:0-57293 GCF_040650235.1 Kitasatospora sp. NPDC048722 | reverse complement strand
CCTCGAAGCGGACGACTGCCTCCAGCCGGATCCGCTCGCGCGCGGCCCTCTCGGCGTCGGTCAAGCCGCCGCCCTGCGCGTATCTCACAAATCAGGCCTACCGAAGCCGTCCGGCGCCTGTCAGGCGAACGGCCCCGACATCACCCGATCAAGTTCAGTAGAAGTACAAGAAATCGAAAATTCCAGCACATCTAACATCAGGACTGTCAATCTACAGCTTCGCTAGGAGAGGTTTCGGTGGACTGGAGTGTTTTGCTTGGTGGGATATTCGGTCTCATGGCAGCCAGTCTTGGGGCATGGCTCGCCTATGCCTTTGGTGAACGCCGAACTGCAAGAGACCGCGCCGAAGCAGCCGAGAATCAGCGGAAGCAGGAGTGGGATCTTGGCCGACGCGAGGCTGCGATAGTTCTCGCCCAGGCCTCCGCACTTTTGGAAGAGAGTCAGCCAGCATTCTTTTACCTCTGGAGCCAAAAGAACGAGCGCGTGCGGGAACTTCGAGGAAGATGGGAGACCTTACGGGCCAACCTCTACCACCTGGCCTCACTTCCACTGTTTGGCGAACTTTCAATTGCCATCGATGGACTTGCGCAGGGAATAGCCGAATCGGTCAATTATGCCACCAGGGATTTTACGGGCTACGGACTTCAAGGCGAGGATTACCTGAAGGAACGATTCGACGAAGCACTGAAGCCATGGAAATCCATTCGATCCGAGTTGGACCTGGAGGATGTATTGCGCGATCCAGTATGGGGCCACGACGTGGAAACCGAGAAATACAGGCGTCGAAATCTGGAAAAAATCACGGCAGAATTTGGCGAGAACCTGTCAGTGGAGCGGAAATGAATCTGACTCACCATTCGGAGATTTCTACCGAACAGCGTCGGCTAGTACACTTGTATGACCTCGCCATTGAGCGAACCAGGGATTTACATGCAGATGTCTGGAATGGGGTCAGATTTTTCACTGGCCTACAGGTAGTAATTTTGACAGCCGTTGGCGCTCTTGCAGGAAGTAGATCCGGCGGGTCGACGCATACTGCGACCCAGCTGGCATTGCTGAGTATCGCAACAGGATTCAGCCTCCTCGGGCTATATGCACTCAGGGGGCACAGAAGGTACTATCTGGAGGCGCTTAGGGTAAAGACTGTACTGGAGGAAGAGCTGCAGCTATATAGCCACCAACACAAAAGGGTGCACCACAGCTTGGCACTGCCATGGTCCGTTACAGACAATCGCAATCAGCTACTGGAAGACCCTGAGGCCTGGAAATCCAGGATGGTTTTTCGATTCGGCACTATCACTGCCGCACTTTTTATAGCATATGTCGGATTCATTATCCTCGATATGGCCGTCCTGGCCATCACGGCGACAGGAACCGTTTAGGCTCTATCCAGCCTATATACGACCTCTCAACCGGAAGAATCCGGCTCACGCAAGGCTCAACGTTCGGAGCGCGTAGCTTAAGCACTGACTATGGCCGAAATAGTCGCCTCGATCGTCAACCGGCCATCTGGAGGCGGGAAATCCCTGCTCAACCATAGGTCGAACAGGGATACGGAAATCCGTCGGGCGACTGAGTATATTCAGAGAATGGGGTTCGGCTCGATCTCCACCCGCCCGTAGTCAAAAGTCCGACCACGAAGGCTCGAAGCATCGATGATCACTGCCGAGAACAGGAAGCGCATGACCGCGTTCATGCGCTGGTGATCCTTGGCAGCTTCAAGCGCCTTCCAACTCTGTTCGGCGTGAGGGCCGACCAGCCCTTCGAGCACTTCGACCGCCGGCCGAATGATCAATTTCTTCTGCACGGCTGCGATGCGGTCCTCAACGGTCTTGCGCATGGCTCGGTACTCGCGCGTTGACAGTTCCCGGGACTCCCACATCTCCTTGAGTTCGCTCAGCTCCTGGCGATCGGCCTCGATAGCCGCCGCGTCGGTCGCGGACAGGACCGCCGGCGCGGAGCTGCCCGTCACTTCCAACCGTTCGAGGATCTTGATGGCAGCATCCCTCACGAAGCTCTCCAAGGTGGGAGCAGACACAGTCCGGCCGCAAGAGGCGGAATCCGTGCGCTGGCTGCGCCCACAGAGATACCTCCCGTCGGAGCCTGCCATCCGGACCGCGCACCGCTTGCAGATCACCACGCCGCGCAGGAGATAGAACCGGTCCTCCGCATCCTCCTTCCCAGGCTCGACAGGAGCCCGGTAGGACCGCCGGTCCCGTACCTCCTCCCAGAGTCCTCGCGCGATGATCGCAGGCCACTCTCCGTCTCCGATCTCCTCGCCCCGGAACATTCGGATCCCCGCTACGTGCGGGTTGTCCAGCAACGCCCGAACGGTCTGCGGGTTCCACTCCTTGCCGAGTGCGGTTCGCTTCTCTCGCCTGTTCAGGTCGTTGGCGATCTTCTGGGGCGTGTCGCCTTCCAAGTACCTGGAGAACACCTCTCGAACGATGATCGCCTCATCGCGAACGATCTCCATGCCGTTGGGGGTGTAGCCGTACCGGCGCTTGCCGCCATGCGGCAGACCGTCGCGGGCGCGGTCAACCGTGGCGTCCAGCAGTCGACGTGAGGTGTCGTCACTGGACCGGCACGAGTGGGCTACTTCGATGCGCAGGAAGAACCGGTCGTCAGGGTCGGCGAGATTCCGCCGGTTCGCCTGCCCGTGCAACGTGATGTCGTGCTCGTCGGAGATGTGCAAGAGCTCTTCGAGATCATGCGGCTGCCGCATGAGTCGGTCGGGGTGGTACGTGATGATGTGTCGAACGCGCCCCGATCGGACGGCTTCGAGAAGACCGTCCCATCCGGGCCGCTTGCGGTTGCGCTTCCACGCCGACCGGTTGTTGTCCACGAACACGAGATCGCTGGAGACCAGGACGCCCAGGCGTTCCGCGATGTCCCGGCAGATGCGCTCCTGGCGGTCTACGCCGGTCTGGTCGTCGTCGCTCGCATGCGAGATCCGGCAGTACAGCGCGGCTGGCTCTCCAGTCCAGTCGACGCGGGAATGCCCTCGCTGGCGAGGCACGACGAACTTCGCCAGTCGGCGCGCTCGTTCGGGCTGACGGCCTGTCTGCTGCTCCCCTTCATCCATGTAAATAGGTTACGGGCACGGCATGGCCTGGCCGATGCCCATCAGACGGTCGCGGGTCAGGACGATGCCCGCGATGGCCATCGACAGGCACGAGAAGAACGCGGAACCGAGCAGCACCGCGACCACGACCCCGAGCAGGCGCAGCGGGTTCCACGTCATCGCGACGCCGAGCGCGGCCGCGATCAGGACGACCACGACGGCCTGGAGCACCGCCTTCACCCCGGCGGCGAAGGCCTTTCCGGTGACCAGGGCGGCCCGCGGGGTCGGGGTGACCAGGAGCTTGGTGAGGACTCCGGAGTCCCGCTCCCAGATGATCATGATGCCGTAGAAGATCGCGATGAACATCGCGGACTGGGCGATGATGCCCGGCGCGAGGTAGTCCAGGTAAGGGATCCCGCCGGTCGGGATGGCCTTCAGGCGGGTGAAGGTCTCGCCGAAGATCAGGAGCCAGAGCGCGGGCTGGATCGCCCGGGTGTAGAGCTCGGTGCGGTCGTGGCGCAGCTTCTGCAGCTCGACCGTGCACATCGCGACCACCCGGGCCGGCACCAGCCGCCAGCCGGTGCGGGCGCGCGGGGGAACGAGCAGCAGGCCGAGGTCGGCGCCGGCGGGGGCCGGCCCTGCGGGTTCAGCCGACGCGGCCGGCTGTGCGGCGGGTACGACGGACATCGCTGAAGTCTCCTTCCGCGTTGTCGGAGCGGGTGAGGTCGCGGCCCGCGAAGTGGCGGAACACGTCGTCGAGGGTGGGGGCGGGCTGCGCCGGGTCCTGCTCGCGGACCTGGGCCTTGAGCTCCTCAGGGGTGCCGAGGGCGCGGATGCGGCCGCGGTCCATGAGGGCGATGCGGTCGCAGTGGCGCTCCGCCTCGTCCATGTAGTGGGTGGTGACCAGGACGGTCATGCCGGTGGCGCGGCGGACGGCGTCCACCCGCTCCCAGACGCCGGTGCGGGCGATCGGGTCCAGGCCGATCGTCGGCTCGTCCAGGACCAGCAGGCGCGGGGCGCTGACCAGGGCCTGGGCGAGTTCCAGGCGGCGCACCATGCCGCCGGAGTAGGTGCCGGCCATGCGGTCGGCGGCGTCGGTGAGGTCGACGGCGGCCAGCGCCTGGGCGACCCGCGCGGCGCGCTCGGAGCGCGGCACGTCGAAGACGCGGGCGAACAGGGCGACGTTCTCCCGCCCGGTCAGCCCCGACTCGGCGGACAGCTGCTGCGGCACGTAGCCGAGCGTGCGGCGCACCTCCATGCGCCGCTTGGCCGCGTCGTTGCCGAAGACCCGCACCATGCCGGAGCTCACCGGGAGCAGTGTGGTGATCGCGCGGATCGTCGTGGTCTTGCCCGCGCCGTTGGGGCCGAGCAGGCCGAACACCTCGCCGGTGTGCACGGTGAGGTCGATGCCGTCGACGGCCTTGGTCGCGTGGGCCTTTCGTCGACCGTGGTGGAACGTGTACTCCAGGCCACGGCACACGACCGCGTCGTCCTGTGCAGTGGTCATCGCCCGTCCTCCCCCGGCAGGGTGCGCAGGCCCTCGGCGACGCCGCGCAGGGCAGGCAGCGCGGCGGCCAGCGCCGCCCGGTCCGTGGCGGGCAGGCCCGTCACGAGGTGCTCCATGAGCTCCGTGCGACGGGCCCGCCAGGCGGCAAGGCGTTCGACGGCTTCGTCGGTCACGTACAGCAGGGCGGCGCGGCGGTCGGCCGGGTCCACCTCGCGGCGCAGGAGGCCCAGGCCGACGAGCTGGTTGACCAGCGTCGAGACCGAGTTGCCGGCCAGGCTGAGCTCCTTGGCCGCGTCGGACACCCGCATCCCGGGGGCGTGGGTGACCAGGCGGAGGAGTTCGACCTGGGCGCCGCGCAGGCGCGGTTCGGTGAGGCCGTCGCGCAGGCGGCGGCGGACCATGCGCTGGATGCCGACGAGGAGGGTGGAGAACTCGTCGGCCAGCGCGGCGTCGAGGGGGTCGAGGGGCCCGGCCTCCAGTGGTTCCACGGCTTCCGCACTCACGCCCCCATTTTAGCTCTCAGTGAGAGCTATCTGTCGAGTGCGCGTCTCGGCTTCAGCTCCCGCAGGTGCTGGCCGTGGCAGGCAGGGCACCGGTCAGGAGGTGGGCCCGAGCACGCGCTTCGGCAGCGGCGGTCTGGTGTCCACGGTCATCCGATCGTCCCCCTCGGCTTCGATGCCGAAGGTCCTCGGCACGCTTCCTCGCCCTCCGCCCGGGCGGGCGGATGCTTTCGGTGGATCCTGCCACGGAGGACCTAACCGGGCTCGGTCCGGTGGACGTCGAGTGCCCGGCCCGCCTGGTGCGCCGTCAGCAGGCCGCGGTCGTGGAGCCAGCGGATGGTGTCCGTCATCGTCTCGGTCATCGGGCGTGGGGCCAGGCCCCCGGTGCTCGCGGTGGCGGCCACCGGGCGGGCGTGGGCGCAGGTGTAGATGGCGCCGTACTCGGCCGGGATGTGCCAGGGCCACAGGCGCTGGGCGGCCGTCGCGAGGGCGCCGACGGGGAGCATCGGGGCGGCAGGGAGGTGGAGGGCGGGGAGGGAACGACCGGTGACCTCGCGGAGGGTGCGCAGGTAGGTGCGGGTCGGGAGGTGGCGGCCGGGGGCGAAGTGGCGGTTGTCGACGGGGGTTTCGGCGATCGGGTGGGTGGTGAGCAGGTCGGCGTGCAGGCGGGCGGTGTCCCGGACGTCGCCGACCGGGAAGCCGCCGAGCGGCCACAGGGGCATCAGGCCGCGCAGGGTGTTGCGCAGCCGGGTGTTCTGGTCGCCGGGCCCGGGGTCGTGCGGGCCGAGGAGCGCGGGCGGGTAGGCGATGAGGACCGGGGCGCCGTCGGTCTGGTGGCGGCGGGCGATGCGCTCGGCGGCGGCCTTGCTCGCCATGTAGGCCTCACGCGGCCGCCCGACGGGTGTGTCCGCGTGCAGCGGGCCGGCCCCGGCGGGCAGGAGGGCGACGACGCTGGAGACGTGGACGATGCGGGCGGCGCCGGCCCTGCGCGCGGCACCGAGGACGAGCTCGGTGCCGCGCGCGTTGGTGGCGCGCATCGCCGCGTGGTGGCGGCTGTCGAAGGAGTAGACGGATGCGGCGTGCAGGACCGCGTCCGCGCCCGCCACCGCCCGGCGGACGTCGCGCTCGACGGTGACGTCGCCCGCCACCACGCCGACGGCGGACGGGTCGACGGCGAGCGAGGCCAGGCCGCGCTCGGCCGCGCCCGGGTCGCGGGCGAGGATCCGCACCCGGTGGCCGCGGCGGACGAGCTCCGCGACGGAGTGGACGCCGACGAACCCGGTGCCGCCGGTCACGCACACCAACATCCCTGTCTCCTCAGCTCGTCCGGTGGAAGCCGCCGCCGTAGAACAGCAGCGCCCGCTCGTCGGGGGTCCGGTCGGTCGCGAGCACCTCGCCGAGGAAGATGGAGTGGTCGCCGCCCTCGTAGACCTCGGCGAGCTTGCACTCCAGCCAGGCGAGCGAACCGGCCAGCAGCGGCGCGCCCGTGAACGGGCCCGGCCGCCAGTCGACCTCGCGGAACTGGGCGGCCCCCAGCGGGCGGCCCCGGTCGGCGAAGTAGCGGGCCAGGCCCTCCTGTTCGGCGCTCAGCACGGAGACCGCGAAGGAGCGGACGGCGGTGATGGCCTCGTGCATGACCGCCGTGCGGGACACGCAGCACAGGACCATCGGCGGCTCCAGCGACACCGAGGTGAAGGAGTTCGCGGTCATCCCGTGCACGCTGCCGCCGCCCGTGGTGAGGACGGTGACGCCGGTCGCGAAGCCGGCCATGGTGGCGCGCAGGTCCGCGCCGGCCCCGATCACCGCGGCCGTCCCGCACCGGCCGAGCCGACCGGGCCCACCGGTGCGGCCGGCCGCAGCGGGTCGGCGTACGGGGCGAGAGCGAGGCGCAGCTCCGGCGGCACCAGGGCGGGGACGGTGTGCGTGTTGGGGCCGCGCATGCAGGCGATCCGCTGGCGGCCGCGGGCGACGAGGATCTCCTCGACGCCGGCCAGGCGCACGTAGTCGAAGCTGAACTGGAGCTGGGTCTGGGTGACCTCCTCCAGCCGCATGCGGACGGAGAGTTCGTCGAAGGCGGTGATCTCGGCGAAGAACTCGCAGTCGACCCTGAGCGTGAACAGCTTGAGGTCGTCCTGGAGTTCGGCGAGCACCCCGGGGGCCTTCTCCTTGAGGAACATCTCCCGGCAACGCCCTTGCCAGCGCAGATAGTTGACGTAGTAGACGTTGCCGACGAGGTTGGTCTCCTCGAAGCCGACGGTGTGCCTGATCTCGTAGTAGGCGGACATCACTCCCCCTTCCCGGTGAGGACGGCGAGGACGACGGGTTCGTCGCGGTCGGTGACGGTGGTCGCCCAGGTGGCGACGGACGCGTCGCCGGCCGACAGCACCACCCAGCCGGAGCCCTCGATCCGGTCGAGCGTGAGGGCCTGGCCGGTGGCGGCGGACTTGCGCAGGCACTCCAGGGCGCACCACACCCGGGTGGCGGCGAGGTCCGGCGGGCAGCCGGCCTCGGCCACCAGGAGGTCGCGCAGCGGGAGTTGAGCCTCGCCGAGCAGTCCGGACCAGTCCTCCTCGGTGCGCGGCAGGACCGTCTCGACGTCGCACGCCAGCCGCGCGCCGTCGGCGCCGACCACCGCGAGGGTCAGCCCGCCACTGTGCGAGGCGGACACCGCGTGACCGTCCAACTCCGGTTTGCCGTCGGGCCGGTGGCGCAGCTCGGCGATCGCGCCGAGCGCCCGGGAGACGGCGGCGGCGGTGCGGGTGCGCCGGTCGGGTTCGTCCCCGGCGGCCTCGACGACGACGGCGCGGCTGCCGCCGAGCACGGCCTCCAGCCTGCGTTCGAGGTAGGAGCCGAGCATCGCGGGCACCCAGGGTCCGGCGCCGTCGCGCTTGCGGACGGCGACGAGGGTCAGGCCCTCCCAGCGTTCGACCACCCGGCCGTCCGGGGCGCGGACGTCGAGGTCGTAGACGTAGGTGTCGCCGTCCTGGCTGCGTTCGCGGGCGTCGAGCACGACGAACTCGGTGTCCTGGTCGGCGGGTTCGGCGAGCCAGAGGCGTTCGATGCCGCGCGGCAGGAGGGTGGCGTCGGGGACGCAGCACTGGAGGGCGTGCATCATCGTGTCGCGGGTGCCGGGGTCGGCGAGGACGTGGTCCTGCGGGAGGTAGGCCGCGAACCAGGGGGCCGGCGTGGTGGTGGAGACCTCGGCGACGGCGTGCCGGGCGCTCGCGCGGCGGTAGTCCAGGAGGCGCTGGAAGCGCTTGCCCTGGAACAGGACGCTGCCGTAGAGCTCGGTGACCGGGTCGACGGGGACGGTGGGCAGGTCGAAGGCGGCGGAGCGGGGGCCGCCCGGCACGGCGGGCCGGGGGTAGCGCAGGCGGGCGCGGAAGTGGTCGGCGGCGAAGCCGGTGTCCGCGGTGCGCAGGACGACGTCGACGGTGCCGGCGTCCTGGACGAGGGCGGCGACGCGCAGCGTGGTGGAGCCGCCGGGGCGCACGGCGATGGGCCGCAGGAACTCGACGTCCTCCAGCACCGGCGGCCCTGTGTGTCCGCCGACGGCACCCGCGACCTGGGCCATCGCCTCCATGCCGAGGACGGCGGGGAAGAGGAGGTCTCCGTCGAGCTGGTGGTCGAGGAGGTACGGGTCGCTGCCCTCGGTGAGTTCGGCCTCGGTGACGAGCTCGACGCCCGGGTAGTGCGCGAGGACGCGCTCGACGAAGCGGCCGAGCGGCAGTTCTGGCCGGTCGAGGGCGAGGGTGGGCAGGCCGGCGGCACGTCCGCTGACGACGACGGCGGGCCCGGCGGCCGGGTCCGCGAGCAGTTCGCGCAGGACGCGGATGCCCTCGTCGGTGGAGATCGGGGTGATGCCCTCGCGCATCAGCGACTCGACGACGCCGAGGCGTTCGCCCATGCCGGCGCCGGACCACACGGACCACTCGACGGCGAGGGCGCGGGCCCGGGGGTGCCGTTCGCCGAAGCGCAGGGTGAGTTCGGTCATCCAGTCGTTGGCGGTGGCGTAGTGCGCCTCTCCGCGCAGGCCGGCGCGGCCGATGATGGAACCGAAGGTGATCAGGAGCTTGAGGCGCTCGGGCGTGACGGCGGCGAGGACGGCGGCCAGGCCGCCGGTCTTCGGGGCGAGGGTGCGGCGGAAGTCGTCGGCGGTCAGGGCGGTGAGGGCGGCGGGCTCGTTGCGGCCGGCGCCGTGCAGGACGGCGGTGACCGGGCCGAGGGCGCGTTCCAGGCGTTCGACGGCGGCGGCGACCTGCGCGGCGTCGGTGACGTCGGCGCGCTCGTAGTGCGGGCGCAGGCCGGCGGCGGTCATCCGGGCGAGGTTGGCGGCGAGTTCGGGGTCGGTCGCCGGGTCCGCGCGGCCGACGAGGGCGAGGGCGGCGCCGGAGTCCCGGGCCATGGCCAGGGCGCACTCGGCGGTGATGCCCTTGCCGCCGCCGGTGACGAGCAGGACGTCGCCGCCGTCGAGCGGGGACGTCAGGGGCCCGTCCGGTGGTGTCAGCGGGCGCAGCACGGGCACCGTCCGGGTGCCGTCGGGCCGGTAGCGGACCTCGGTGAAGCCGGTGGTGGCGGCGGCCTCCGCGACGACCAGGGCGACGGCACCGGGCGCGAGGGGGTCGGGGAGTTCCACGACGGTGGTGGGGACGGACGGGTGCTCCAGGTGGAGCGTCTTGGCGAGGCCGGTCGCGCCGAGGCGGCGCTGGACGACGACCAGGCGGGTACCGGGCGGGGCGGTGGCGGCGGCGCGGCCCGCGGCGAGGAACAGGTCGGCGTCGTCGGGGCCGGCGTCCTCGGGCAGGCACAGGAGCACGCCGTCGCCGATGCCGGCCCCGGCGAGGGCGGCGCGCAGCGGCTCGGCCGCTTCCTGCACCCCGACCCCGCCGAAGACCGTCCAGCGGCCGGTCGCCCCCGTGGCGGCGGTCGCGGGCAGCGGCGCCTCGACGTGTTCGACTGCGAACGGGCGGACCCACGGCGCCACGCCCGGGACCTCGGCCGTCGGCGCGGCGCCGTCCTCGGCGGTGCGCGCCAGTCCGTCGATGAGGTCGGCGAGTTCGCCGAGGCGCACGGTCGCGTAGCCGGTGGTGGCCTCCAGGGCGGGCAGGCCGAGCGCGCGGGTGACGTCGTTGACGATCTGGCCGACGGTGATCGAGCTGAGGTGCAGGTCGTCCATCGGGTGGGTCGAGGAGGTGACGGACTCCAGCGGCAGCTCGACCCGGTCGGCGGCGAGGCGGCGCAGGAGGTCCAGCGTGGACTCCCCGGCGGCCTCGACCGGGTTGGCCTCGGCGGGCGTCCTCGCCGGGGCGAGCAGGGCGGCGTCGATAGCAGGGGCGGATTCGCAGGGGCTGGCGAGGAACGTCATGGCGCCGTCCGCGGGCAGCGGGCGGATGAGCCGCCCGGCGAACAGCGCCTCGGCCCGGACGGGCGCGCCGAGCACGTGGGCGGCGGCGACGACGCGCAGCAGCGGCCCGAGGGACGGACTGTCGGTGTCGACGGCGAGGACCGGGCGGTCCGGCGCGATCTCGGCGAGCAGGCCGGACAGCACCCGGCCGGGGCCGACCTCGACGACCAGGTCGGCGCCGGCCGCGGCGACGGCGGCGGCCTCGTGGAAGCGCACGGGCAGGGACACCTGGTCGCACAGCAGCGCCCGCAGGTCGGCGTCCGGGTCGAGCAGGGCGCCGGTGACGGTCGAGACGTGCGGGCGGACCGGCCGGGCGAAGTCGACCTCGCGCAGCCGCTCGGCCATCGCGCGGGCGGCGGGGGCGACCAGCGGGGAGTGGAAGGCGTGCGACACGTTGAGCCGGGTCGCGGTGACGCCGTCGGCCGCGGCCCGCCGGCAGGCCTCCTCGACAGCGGCAGCGGGGCCGGAGACGACCGTCTGCCGGGGGCCGTTGTAGCCGGCGACGACGACGTCGAGGCCCGCGCACAAGCGCGCCACGTCCTCCGGCGTCGCGGCCAGGCCGGCCATCGCACCGCCGCCCCGGCTCGCCTCGGCCATCACCTGTCCGCGCACGGTGGCCAGGCGCAGCACCTGCTCCTCGGTGAGCGCGCCGGCCCAGTGCAGCGCGGTCAGTTCGCCGAGGCTGTGACCGACGGCGGTGGCGGCGCAGATGCCGAGCCCGTCGAGGACGCGCAGCGCGCCGAGCGAGCCGGCGACGATGCGGGGCTGGGCGACGCGGGTGTCGACGTGGTCGGCGCCCCGCGGCAGGCCGGCCAGGCGGTGGACCTCCTCGGCGGCGGCGAAGCGGCGGCGCACCGCGCCGACGGCGCCGCGGCCCGAGCCCTGGCCGGGGAAGAGGAAGGCGATCCGCGGCGGGGTGCCGGTGGAGGCGCCGAGGAAGACGCCTTCACCGGGCAGGAACCCTGCTTCAGCGCCCGCGTCCGCGGCGTTCGCATCCGCGGCTGCCGCGTCGAGCAGGGACACCAGCCGCTCCAGCGCGCGGACGGCGTCGTCCGGCGAGGTCACGACGAGCGCCGCCCGGACCCGCGCCCCGGTCAGCCGCCCCGCCGATCCGGCGGCCAGGTCCGCGAGTTCGGCCTGGGCCAGCTTGGGGACGATGCCGAGCAGGCGCTGCGCCTCCTCGCGCAGGCCGTCGCGGTCGCGGGCGTCCAGGAGCAGCAGCTCGGCGTCCTGACGGCCGGCCACCAGCCGCCCGGTGTCGGCGTCGACGGCGGTGCGGCGGCGGACGCCGGGGACGGCGGCCACCGCGATGTGGGTGTTGATGCCGCCGAAGCCCATCGCGGAGACGCCCGCCCGGACCGGCTGGTCCTCGGGCCACAGCTCGGCGGCGCCCGGCACGTAGAGCGCGGCGCCGTCGCCGAGCAGGCCCGGGTGCGGGTCGTGGTGGCCGGTGCCCGGCGGGATCACCTGGTGGTGCACCGCGAGCGCGGCCTTGATCAGGCCCGCGACGCCGGCGGCGGCCTTGGTGTGCCCGAAGTTGCCCTTGACGGTGCCGAGCGCGGCCGGGCGGGCCCCGGGGGCGGCGGCGCGGCGGGCGGAGGACAGCGCCTCGATCTCGGTGGCGTCGCCGAGGGCCGTGCCGGTGCCGTGCCCCTCGAAGTAGGAGACGGTCTCGACGCCGTACCCCGCCTGCTCGTAGGCGCGGGCGATCGCGAGCCGGTGGCCGCCCGCCTCGGGGCGGGTGATGCCGCCCTTGCCGTCCGAGGAGACGCCCCAGCCGGCGATCGTCGCGTAGATCCGGCGGCCGGCCGCGAGGGCGTCGTCCTCGCGCATGAGCACGAGCATGCCGGAGCCCTCGCCGGGCCAGAAGCCGTTGGAGTCCCGGTCGTAGACCTTCATCTCGCCGGTGGCGAGTGCGCCCGTCTTGGCGAAGCCGATCACCTCGAACGGGTCGATGGACAGGTCGACGCCCCCCGCGAGCGCCACGTCGAGATCGCCGTCGGCGAGCGACCGGGCGGCGGTGATGACGGACAGCAGCGACGAGGAGCAGGCGCCGTCGACGGTGTACCCGCCGCCGCGCAGGTCGAAGTGGTTGCAGATCCGGCCCGCGATGGTGTTCGCCAGGCCGCCTGCGAGGGAATCCTCGTCGATCGGTGGGAAAGGCGCCTTGTACGCCGGTTCCAATTCCGCCAGGAACTCGGCGGCGGCCTCCTCGGACCAGCCTTTTCCGGTGAGCGCCGCGGCGACCGTCCGGCGCACGTAGGGCCAGCGCAGGCGCATGATGTTGGCCCGCGAGAATTCCCCGGTGAGGCTGTTCCCGACGACGACCCCGGTGGACTCGGCGGGAAGTCCCTCCCCTCCTGGGAATCCCGCGTCGGCCAGTGCCCGGGCGGCCGTGTCGAGGGCCAGCCAGTGCGTCAGGTCCGTCGAGCGGTACGTGCTCCCGGCGACGCTGTAGGCCACCCGGTCGAACGTGAAATCGCGGAGCACCGCGGCCTTGCTCGCGTAGAACCGGTCCGGCGCGGTCCGGTCGGCCGACCAGTAGTCGGCGTGGTTCATCCGCTCGTCCGGCAGTCGCCGAAATGCCCGGCGCCCGCCCAGGACGTTCTCCCAGAGTTCGTTCGGGGAATTCGCGTCCGGGTACCTGAGCCCGATTCCCACGATGGCGACCCGCTGGCTGCTCACGTATTCACCGCCCCTTGGATCCGAATTGACGACCCGCCACCCCCACCGGGAACGGCACGCCGTATCCGAATCAAGGCTGCCCGGCCGGGGCCCGGGTGTCTACTTCGAGCGTGCTTTGCGGCTGCTCCGGGAGGGGTTTATTGCATAACAGCGTCATCCATGCTTTGCATAACGGCGTCATCCATTGTTTCCATAACGGCGTCATCAGATTCGGTGGTCGACGGGGCTTTTCGGCCAACTTCGCGACGCCCCCTGAAGTAGTCCGTTCGGGTGAACTGCGCGCTCCCGCTGACATGCCCGCGGCCCGGCCGTGATGATCTCGGTCCGGCACACCGCCGGCACCCGCACCCACGGACAGGGGACGCGCACGTGAAGTACATCGAGGTCGAGCAGAAGTACCGGCTCCTCAGCCCGCCCGACGACCTGCGGGCCACCCTCGCCGGGCGCGGCGGCAAGCCCGGCGAGCCGTCCCGGCAGGTCGACACCTACTACAACTCCCCCCACCGGGACTTCCTGGCCGGCGAGGTGGTGTCCGAGTGGCTGCGGATCCGCGAGGGGCAGGACGGGGCCTCGGTCAACTTCAAGCTGTTCCACCCGGTCGAGGCGCCGGTGAAGACCCACTGCGACGAGTACGAGAGCGCCGTCGAGGACGCCGAGGCCGTCCGCCGGATCCTGGCCGCGCTCGGCTTCACCCGGCTCACCGTGGTCGACAAGGTCCGCGAGGAGTGGACCGCCGAGGAGATCGCCGTCGCCTTCGACACCGTGGCCGGGCTCGGCGACTTCGTCGAGTTCGAGTTCAAGGGAGAGACGGGCGGCGTGGCGGAGGCCACCGCGCGCATCGAGGAGTTCATCGCGGACCTCGGCGTCCGCCTCGGCGACCGCATCCACCTCGGGTACCCGCACATGACCCTCGGCCTGGGCTGAGCAGCGGCGGCGCGGCCCCGGACACGGCGAAGCCCCCGTCCGTCCGGGCGGGGGAGCGCCGGACGGGCGGGGGCTTCGGTCGGCAGCGGATCAGCGGGACGGGGCGACCATCCGGGCCGCCAGCCGGCGGGCGGCGGCCAGGGACGTCCAGGCGCTCAGTTCGATCAACCGGGCGTCGTTCGGGGCGGTTCGGCGGGCAGCGGCCACGACGGCGTCGTCCACCTGATAGGCGGCCTTCGCCGTCAGGAGGGCCAGCCGACCGGCCGACCGGTGCTCCGGGGGCAGGGACGAGAGCGCCGGTTCGAGCCAGGCCCGGCTCAGGCCGGGCGGGGTGCCGTCCCAGGCGGCCAGTTCGGCGGTGACGAGTGCGCGGACGGGGGCCGGGACCGCCCGCTCCCCGCCCTCGTCGATGGCCGCCGCCGCCCGCGCGAGGGCACCCGCGATGCTCGGGGTGCCGGCCGCCCACAGCAGGTCCTCGGGCAGCCGGGCCGCGGGGAGCAGGTCGAGCGAACCCCCCGGCGAGGGCGCCGCGTTCGCGCTCCGGCGGGCCAGCCGGCCGAGCAGCGTCCGCGCCGCCCGGCGGGCGGCCGGCGGGGCCTTGGGCGGCATCGGACTGTCCCCCAGGAACAGGCTCACCATCCGGTTGAGGTAGTGGAAGGTGACGGCCACCCCGACCAACTCCGGTACCAGCGCCGGGGGAAACGGCTCCGGTGCGCCTTCCCCCACGGACCCGCCGAGCGCCTCGATCGCCGTCGTGTGCACCTCGACGCAGTACGGGCACGCGTTGGCAAGGGAGACGGCCGCGGCCACCGCCTCCTTCCGCGCCCGATCCGCCCGGCCCGCGGCGACGAGCGTCTCGCGCAGCATCATCCACGCCGCCGCCAGTACCGGCGGGGCCGGTGCGTGCAGGGCGACGGGCGGTGCGAGCATCCCGAACTCCCGCTCCACCTCGGCGTAGACGCGCGCCACCGGGGCCCCCGCCCGCGCGGGGCGGACGGGGGCGACGTGGCGGATCTGCGCGAGGGAGCTCCTCAGTGCGACACGCACGAGTGACCCTGCCATGGCTACGTACCCAGCAGGCCGGGCAGCTGGGGTTTCACCCCGCGCCGTCCGGCGGTCTCGCCGCCGGGGCCGGGCGCGCCGTACTCGACGTCCACGCCGCGTTCCCGGGCGGCCCGCACGATGCCCGGGATCGCGCGCTCGGCGAGGGCCGAGATCGTGAGCGCCGGGTTCACCGTCAGGGCGGCCGGGACGGCGGAGCCGTCGGTGACGAAGATGCCCGGGTGGCCGCGGAGTTCGTGCCCGTCGTCGAGGGCGGAGGTCTCCGGGTCGTCGCCGATGCGGCAGGAGGCGAGCGGGTGCACGGTGTAGGCGCCGACGACGTCGTTGGTCCAGGGCATCACGCGGGCCAGGCCGTCGCGTTCGAGGATGTCCTTCACGGCGGCGTCCGACTCGGCCCAGCCGCGCAGGGTGCTCTCGGTGGGCACGTAGCCGATCGGCCCGCGTCCGAGCATCTGCTGGGAGATGCGCACGGCGTTGCCGGTGGGCGGAGGCGGGCCGAAGACGCCCTCGTTGTCGTCCTCGACCATCGTGAAGATGGTCAGCCAGGACTGCCACTGCCGGACGAGCTCCTTCTTCTCGCGGCCGAACCAGCTGGGACCGGTGGCGTCCGGCACCTGGGCGAGGATGGTGCCGAAGCCGGGCGGGAAGTAGAGCTGTTCGAGCGAGTAGCGGGAGCCGACCGGCCGGGACCCGTCGAGGGTGTCCCAGCTGGCGACGACCGGGCCCTTGCCGATCTGGTTGGCGCCGTAGGGGGCGAGTCCCTCGCCGCGGCCGAGGCCGAGCAGGTCGCGGGCCTTGTCCTCGTCGACGACGGCGGTGTTGAGGCGTTCGCCGTTGCCGGAGAAGTAGCGGCCCACGGCGTGCGGCATCCGGCCGAGGTCCGCCTCGGAGCGCTGGAGGATGACGGGGGTGGCGCCGGCGCCCGCCGCGAGGACGACGATCTTCGCGTCGATGACGCCGCTCTCGTGGTGGACGCGGTAGTCGACGTCGTCGACGACGTTGTAGTGGACGCGGTAGCCGCCGCCCTCGGTGCGGGTGAGCTTCTGGACCTCGTGCAGCGGCCGGATCTCGGCGCCGTGGGCGAGCGCGGCGGGCAGGTAGTTGAGCAGCAGGGAACGCTTCGCGTCGAAGCGGCAGCCGGCCATCATCCAGTTGCAGTTGGTGCACTTCGCGCGGTCGACGGCGGCGGGCACCGGGTTGGCGGTGCGGCCGGCGTGCGCGCAGGCGGCGGCGAACAGGCCGCCCGCGTAGGTGACGTCGTTCCAGTCCTGCTGGGTGATCGGCAGCGCCTCGGCGACGCGGTCGTACCACGGGTCGAGGACCTCGCGGCTGACGGCCTTCGGCCACAGCCGCGCACCGGTGGCGTTGACGCGGTCGAAGACGAAGCGCGGCGCGCGCGGCATCGCGGCGAAGTAGACGACGCTGCCGCCGCCGACGCAGTTGCCGCCGAGCAGGCTCATCCCGTCGCCGACGACGAAGTCGAAGATCCGGGTGTAGGACGAGCCGAGCAGGAAGTCGTGCTCGAAGTCGCCGGCCGTCAGCCAGGGGCCGCGTTCCAGGACGGTGACCTTCGCGCCGCCCGCGGCCAGGTGGTACGCCGCGATCGCGCCGCCGAAACCACTGCCGACCACGAGGACGTCGGTCTTCTCCGTGGAGGTCATGCGGGGCTCCCTGTCGCCGTCGTGTCCGGGTGGATCTCGGCCAGCGGGCGGCCGTAGGAGAAGTCGGGGAACCGCCACAGGGCGTCCTCGCCCGGGTCGAAGAAGCCCATCGCGAGGAGGCCGGGGTGGCCGGCCGCCATGGCGTCGGTGGTGTGCAGGTGGGCCGCGGTGTCGAAGGCCATGTTGCTGAAGAGGGTCAGCAGCACCCACAGCTCCTTCTCCGGGTGCCGGGGCGACGTCAGCTCCTGGGCCAGCGCCGTGCGTTCGTCGAAGGGGAGCGCGACGAACGGCGGGACGTCGTCGTCGAGCGCGAGCCCCCGCCCGGCCGCGAAGGCGCGGGCGTGGCGGTTGAGCGCCTCGGCGTAGTCGTCCAGGGCGGTGGAGATCCCGGTGGCGGGCGTCTCCAGGAGCTCGATCGCCCCGGCCGCCACGGCGCCGCCGCCGGCCGATGCCCCGGCCACCGCCCGGTCGTCGGGTGACCGCTTCTCGCCGGGGACGATGGTGTCCGCGAATGCCTCCAGGGTCATCGTTCGAGCCCGGTACTCATCCGATATGTCGGAGCGCACTGGCGTCTCCTCGGGTTCGTGGGTGGGAAAGCCGGGGGGCCGACACCGGTGCGCCCCGTTCGGAAACCGGGAGCGCGGGCACCGCCACCCCCGTTTCGCAGGCGCGACGGCAGTATCGTGCATGCGAACCACGCGCCCGCGCATCTTCGGCGTTGCTGCTCCCGACGCCCCGTCAGTTGCGCCGACTTGCCGCGTACTTGCCATGTCCGCTTCTTCCGTGTTGCTGCCTCGGATGGCAATACGCAGGAGTAGGTATTCCGCCACTGGCTGAGGGCATGCCATGAATATGACGGGCTCTTGTTGCGCCTGACATGCACTGCTACGGTCTTCATTCATCACGGACGCGCAACTTCCGATCATGGCGGTCCCTGGGCGACCGAGACCGCCCGCCAACCCGCGGTGAAGAACCGCTGAACGTTCCCTGGCGGAGGGGGGTGGGTTGAACATGGGCACTGACGCTGCCGAGGGGGGGACCAGACGACCGCGGTTATTGCTGGTCAGGTCGGCGCCAGGGCATCACAACTGTCGAACCGAAAGCGGCTCCTAGAATCTGGGGTAGCAATGAAGCCGGCTATCGAACAGGCCGTGACTCGCGCCATCGAGACGATGCAGGAAAACATTGGTGAGATACTCACCATAGACGACATGGCGCGCGCAGCGATGTACAGCAAATTCCACTTCTCGCGAGAATTCCAGCGCGTCACGGGGGTGTCGCCCCGGCGGTTCCTCTCCGCGATCCGGATACAGGAGGCCAAACGTCTCCTGTTGGAAACGACGTTCACCGTCACCGAGATCAGCCACCACGTCGGGTACAACAGCGTCGGGACGTTCAGCTCCCGCTTCGCGGCCAGTGTCGGCATCTCCCCCACCATGTTCCGCCAACTCGGCGGCTACACCCCGGGGATCGGCGTCGAGGGCCACGCGGCCGACGAGACGTCCTCCGTGCGGGGCGAAGTGCGCAGCGCCGTCGCCGGGTTGCTCGGACAGGTGTTCCTCGGCCTCTTCCCCACCCGCATTCCCCAGGGCCGGCCGGCCGGCTGCGTCGTCCTGCCCGGCCCCGGGCGGTACCTGATCGACGGTGTACCCCCCGGGACGTGGTACCTGCTGGCGCACTCGGTGCCCGCGGCCTTCGACGAGGTCCTGCTGGGTGAGCAGGAGGTGTTCGTCGGCTCGGTCGGGCCGATCGAGGTGCGCGCGGACGTCCCGGTGATCCCGGCCGACCTGGTGATGCGGCCCAAGCACACGGTCGACCCGCCGGTGCTGCTGGCCCTGATGGACGTCCGGACGGCCGCCGTGCGCGCCGGCCTGGCGCGAGCGGGCACCGGCTGACGGGCCTGCACGCGCCGTCGCCGGGCAGCGGACGGCGGGTGGAGCCGGCGGCCGACGGGACAGCCGCGCACGACAGAGGGGCCCACCGAGCACGATGGGCCCCTCGTCCGTTCCCCGGGACTCCCCGGGGGCGCCTACCCGGCGGGCCGTTCAGCCCCCGGCACGGTGCACCGTCATCGGCAGGCCGCCGCGCACGCGCAGCGACAGCATCGGCTCGGGCACCACGCGGTGCCCCGGCACCTTCGCGAGCCGCAGCTCGCGCACCAGGACGGCGATCGTGAACGTCGCCTCCAGCAGCCCGAGGTGGCTGCCCACGCAGAACCGCGGGCCCGCACCGAACGGCAGGTAGGCGTAGCGCGGGCGCTCCGGGCCCGCGCCCTCCGGGCGGGGCCGGTCGGGGTCGAAGCGGTCCGGGTCGAACTGCTCGGGGGCGTCCCAGAACGCCGGGTGGCGGTGCAGGGTGTACGGGCAGATCAGGACGTCCGATCCGGCGGGCACGTGGTACCCGCCGATCTCGTCGTCGGCCTGGGCCTGCCGGGGCAGGATCCAGACCGGCGGGTAGAGGCGCATGACCTCCTCCACCACGCGGGAGGTGTACCGCAGCCGGTGCAGGTCCTCGTACTCCGGCGGGCGGTCGCCGAGGACCTCGACGGCCTCGGCGTGGAGCCGGTCGAACACCTCGGGGTGGCGGTCCACCAGGTAGAACGTCCAGCCGAGGGTGCTCGCGGTGGTCTCGTGCCCGGCGAGGAGCAGGGTGACGATCTCGTCGCGCAGCCGCTGCCGCCCGACCGCGGGGTCCGGCTCGCCGCGGGCCGAGTCGATGATCAGCGACAGCGCGTCGTCGCCGGCGCCGCCCCCGTCCCGGGCGTTCCGCTCGGCGACCAGCGCGTCGACGACGCGCTGGAGTTCGGCGCGCGCCCGGCGGAAGCGCCGCTGCGTGGGCAGCGGGATCCAGCCGGGCACGGCGCCGAGCGTCACCATGTCGAACATGGCCTGGTCCTGCACGGCCTCGAACTCGTGGCCGATCGACTCGAAGGCGCCGAGGTCGGTGTCGAGCAGGGTGCGGCCGAGCACGCCGAGGGTGAGCCCGGTGAGCTCCTGGACGAGGTCGACCGGCCGGCCGTCCTCGAACGCCCGCAGGCGGGCGACGAGTTTGGCGGCCTCCTCGGCGACGGCGGCGGCCTGCCGGCTGATCCGCTTGTGCTGGAAGACCGGCTGGATCGCGCGGCGCTGCTTGCGCCACAGCTCGCCCTCACTGGTGAGCAGTCCGTCGCCGAGGGCCCGGCGGGCCTGGATCAGCCCGATGCCCTTGTGGTAGTTGGCCGCGTTGTCGGCCAGGACGTGCTTGGCGTGGTCGGGGTGGTTGAAGAAGTAGAGGGTCTTCGGGCCGATGGAGATCCGGACCGCGTCCCCGTACTCGGTGGCGGCCGCCCGCATCAGGGCGAGGCGGTCGCCGGCGAGGCGGCGCAGCAGGGTGGGGGCCGCCCGGCGCGGAGGGCCGGGCGGCACCCGCCGGGAGGCCGTCGCGGTCACGCCGCGACCTTTCCGGCCATCGTCGTCTTGCCGGTCGTGCCCGCCCGCAGGAGGGTCGCCCGCGCCTCCTCCTGTCCGCGGTCGCGGAAGTGGACGTACCAGAGGTAGAGGCCGCGGATCAGGCAGGTGAGGGCGGTGGCGAAGAAGATGCCGTACGCGATGTGGGCGATCATGAACAGGGCGTAGATCAGCGCGACGCCGGCACCGAAGGCCATCTGGTTGGCGGGCTTCGACGGGGTGGTGCCGGGGTCGGTGATCATGTAGTTGGTGAAGAGGACGAAGGCGACGCCCGTCATCATCGCGAGTGCGCCCTGGATCGACGTGCCGAAGATCAGCCCGCGGAGCACGGCCTGGAGGGCGAAGGCGGACAGCCACCCGAGGATCAGCCAGGTGCGGCCGGTGAGCTTGGCGTTGAGGATGGTGCCGGACATCAGGATGCCGAGCACGATCAGCCAGCTGAACGGGGTGTTGGTGTGCTCGGTGAAGTGGTAGGGCGGCGCGATGCTGGCCCACGGGAAGAGCACGAGGATCGCGGCGATGCCGAAGTTCGACGGGTTCATGTAGTGCCGCAGCCGGCCGCGCACCGGCACCCGCAGCACCCACTTGGCGCTGACGGCGAAGACGACGCCGAACATCATCACGTAGACCCGGTCGTTGACGTAGGTCAGCATGTTCAGCGCGAGGCCGGTGATGTGCGAGGGGTAGAGGAACTCCAGTACCCCGGGCAGGCCGTTGCCGAGGAAGCGCGGGCGCCGGCCCTCGACCTTGGCGCCGACCAGCTCCAGCGCGATCTCGGTGGTGTACGCGGTGGCGAGGGCGATCAGCGGCCACGTCCAGGGCTGTTCGAAGCCGAGCACGGTGTAGCCGAGGATGTTGAAGATCGTGATCGAGATCGCGAAGCGGCGCAGCGCGATGACGACCTTGGGCTCGTGCCGGGAGGCGGTGGCCGCCTTGCCGCCGGCAGCGGGCGCCGGAGGTGCCGGCTGTGTGGTCGTAGGGGCCTTGTCTGCCATGTCCGTCACTTCTCCTTGGCCTGGCTGCCGAGTTGGAGCGAGTGCCACCCCGGGGTGAGCGTCACGGTCTGCCGGTGCACCTGGCCGTCGCGGTCGCGCCACTGGAGGCAGACCGGCAGCGGGCCGGTGACGCCCTTGCCGAGGCCGATGTGCACGTAGTGGCTGCGCTTGCCGGAGTGGCCGCTGCCGCCGTCGACGCGGTCGATGAGCTTGCGCCCGTCGAGGGTGGTGACCTCGACCTCGGCGCCGATCGCCGGGGATCCCGGGGCGGGCATCGGCCCGGCGGCGCTGGGGGTGTCGTAGGTGAGCCGCAGGCCGAGGTAGGAGCCCGTGTCGGGGCTGTCGTTGCGGTAGAAGACCGGGGCGTCCCACTGGCGGGCCACCGCGAAGTCGAGCTTGCCGTCGCCGTAGGCGTCGCCGGTGGCGATGCCGCGGGTGGGCACGGGGACGGCGAGGCCGAGCCGGTCGGAGAGGTTGCTGTAGTGGCCGTCGGCGCCCTTGACGAAGAAGCGCAGGGTCTGGTCGCCGCCGAGGTCGTCGCCGGCCTTGACGTTGGGCCACCACCACGGGTTGTCGAGCAGCGCGTCGTTGGCGGTCGCGAGCTCCTGGAGCTGTGGCCAGCGGTTGGTCTTGCCCTTGACGAAGCCGGTGGCCTGGACGATCGCGAGCTGGCCGCTGTTGTCGAAGTCGCCCATCTTGACGTCCCAGCCCCAGCCGGACCACGCGGTGCCGTCCTCGGCGCTGTGGTCGGCGAACGGGGCGGTGCCGTTGGAGAGCTGGGCGCGCAGGTCGGCCTGGTCCCGCGCGGTGTTCATGAACTGGAAGTTGCTCTCCTCGATGCCGAAGGAGGTGGTGATGTTGCTGACGAACAGGTCGTAGAGGCCCTTCCTGCCGGAGAGGTCCCCGAAGTCGACGCCCATGCCCTTGAAGGAGTCGTTGCCGAGGATCTTGGACTTCGGCGTGGAGCCGTCGCGCGCCCCGGTGACGAGGTCGAACTTCGGGTGGCCGGGGGTGGAGACGTTGTGCAGCAGGCGGTCGTTGCCGAAGTCGTTGGCGACGTACAGCTCGGGCAGCTGGTCGCCGTCGAGGTCGATCGAGCTGGAGGCGAGCGACCAGCCGTGCTTGGCCTCCGCGGGGAAGGCGTCGTCGGAGCACTGGAAACCGGCGGAGGGCCGGTCGGCCGTGTTCCCGCCGGTCCAGCGGCAGACGTACTTGCCGCCGCTGTTCTGGGCGTGGGACATCGAGTGGTTCATGACCACGCCGCCGCTGACCCGGTCGTCCAGGACGGGCCCGTCGGGGAAGTAGTTGCCGATGAAGAGGTCCTGGTGGCCGTCCCCGTCGAAGTCCGCGACGGTCGCGGTGTTGGTGTTCCACTGCGCGCCGGTGTACTTGCCGTCCATCGCGTTGGGCCCGGGCACGAGCTCGACCGGCTCGAAGGCGTGCGCGTCGATCGTGGTGGCGTCGGGCTTGGCGAGGAACAGGACCGGGGTGCGGCCCCAGTAGTAGACCAGCAGGTCGGTGCGGCCGTCCTCGTTGAAGTCGCCCGCCGCGCAGCCCATCGGCGCGATGTAGTCGTTCATCGGCAGCGGGGACGGGTCGAGCGCGAACGGCGCGTAGTGCGGGCCGTCGGAGCCGGGCACGGGTGTGACGTCGACCTGGTCGGTGCGGGTGTCGACCAGGCACAGGTCGCCGGACTTGCCGGTGCCGCGCAGGTCCGTCATGGTGATGGCCGCGCCGACCGAGGAGATCCAGGCGCGGATGTGCTCGTAGTCCTTGTTGACGGTGCGGATCGTCTGCTGCTTCGCCGCGGGCGGCAGCTCGATCGGCAGCGGCGTGAAGTGGAAGCGGCTCGCCATGGTGTCCTGCTCGGCGGCCGACGGCGTCGACGGCAGGACCAGGAAGTAGCCGGCGACGATCGCCAGCACGGCGATGATGCCGGGCAGTTGCAGGCGGACCCGGCCAAGGAGGGTGGGCACCGGTCAGTTCCTTCCCGTGGTGGCGAACGCGTCGGCGATGGCCTGGCGCCAGGTCTCGAAGGACGGCACCGGGCCGTTCGAGCGCCCGGTGGGGCGCAGGTCCTGGGTGACCTTGGCGGCCGCGGCGGCGGAGGTGCCGCAGAGCACCTCGGCGGCGAGCTCGGTGTGCGGGCCGAGCAGCCCCGCGTGGATGCGGGCCTCGCACGCGAACGCGGCGCCCTGGGCGACGATCGCCCGGTGCGCGCCGGCCCGCTCCCGGAAGTCCCGCAGCTCCGCCTCGTCCACGCCGCCCGCGTAGGCCGCGGCCAGACCGGCGCCGCCGTACAGGTCGGAGTGCCGGGACTCGTGGAACCGCTCGATCAGCCCGGCGACGACGCCCGGGTCGGTGCCGCCGACGAACCACAGCGCCCGGCCGATCCCCTGGTCGATCGCCCGGTTCACGTACCCGGGCGAGTCGTCGGCCGGCCACGGGAACGCCCGCTCCCGGAACCGGCCGTGGACGTACCGGTCGGTCGCGAAGTACGCCTGGTGGAATCCGTAGCCGTCGAGCACGAGCCAGCGCAGCAGGGGGTCGAGGGCGGTGATGTCGGGCCAGCAGAAACGCGGCAGCCGCGCCATCGCCCAGCCGATTCCGACGTACACCATGTAGTGGTGGTCGGCCCCCCGCCCGGCGAGGAATCCCCCCACCCAGCCGCGGCCCTGGAGCGGCAGCCCGTCCAGCATGGCGAATCCCATGCCGGCCCCCTCGTAGGCGAAACCGCGGAATCGGTCCGGGACGGTTTCCAGCCGGTGCTCGGCCTCGGCGGGCGCACCGGACTCCACCGCGTACGCATAGCCTTCGAGGAAACGGGCCCCGACGGTTTCGAGGAGGTCCCGGGCCTCCGGCGACTTCTCGTGGAAACCCCGCTTGGCCAGCTTGGTCTCGGCGGTGTTCGGCGTCAGCACGCGCCGCCGTAATGTCCGCAACGGGCTTGGCACTCTGCTCTCCTTTCCGTGGTACGGAGATTGACGAGCCTTACCCTGGATAATTCCCGTTCCGGCGGACGGACGCTTCTTCGCGAATGCTCTCGTCTTTCTTCTGAAATGCTCAGCCGGTGCCGTGGCGGGGATCCGACCCCGCGAACCGCTTGCGCACGTTCGTCCGCCACGCCTCGTACGCCGGCGGGTCCGCGGGCGAGGCCGCGTCGGCGAACACCGCGCACTCGTCGCCGAGCGCCGCCGCGTCCGCGACCGACAGACCGGTGAGCGCCAGCGAGGCCTCCTCGCCGTGCCCGGGGACGAAGCCCGCGTACACCCGCGCCTTCGAGGCGAACACCGACCCCTGCGCCAGCTCCGCCCGGTGCTCGCCCGCGTCGTCGGCCAGTTCCTCCAGCTGGGCGGCGTCGCACCCGCCGGCGAACGTCGCCGCGAGGCCCACCCCGCTCCACAGGTCGGCTCGCCGGTGCGGGGCGAACCTGCCCACGGCCTGCGACACTTGACGGTGCTGAGCGCCGTGGATGAACCACAGCGCCCGCCCGATCCCCTGGTCCACCGCACGCGGGAAGTAGCCCGGCGCGCCCTGCCAGGGGTAGGGGCTCGGCACCCGCTGCTCGTCCACCCAGCGCCGGGTGTGGAAGTACGCGAGGTCGAAGCCGTACCCGTCGACAGCCAGCCAGCTCATCGTCGGGTGGTACGGCGTGCCGGACAGGTCCGGCAGCACCTTGGGCCACAACTGCCGCGGCAGGCGGGCCATCGCGAACCCGATCCCGATGTACGCGAGGAAGATGTGCGGCTGCCCGGCCCCGGTCAGGAGGTCGCGGGTGCGGTGTCCCCGGCCCATCGCGTCCAGGACGGTGAAGGCCATCGTCGCGCCCTCGAAGGCGAACCCGCGCTGCTCCGCGTCCACCAGGCGCAGCCGGTCCTCGACCTCGCGCGGCCCCCGCGCCTCGATTCCCCACTCGAACCCGCACACGACCGCCTGCGGCACCGCCTCCAGACGGCGCGTCACCGGTGAGGCCGCCGCCGGGAACCCGCGCCGGGCGAACGTCACCTCCGCCGGTGAGGGCGCCAGTACCAGTCGGCGCAAGGTTCCCAGGACCGTCGGCATGCTTCTCCTCCGCTCCCCGCCGTCCGATACGGCGGCACGGTTACATGCTCGGCGGCCGATCCGGCCTGCGGCATCTTCCGCGTTGCGCTGCGGCGTGGTAACCGGTCCGCACCTTTTGCACGAACGCCCCTTTCCGGCAGGGACGTTGTGCCACCATGAGTGCCCCGACGGGGAGGCGGCGGTTTTCGGCCGTTCTCTGCGACGGTCCGTGCGCGCTTGTCGAGCTGGAGGCCAAAAGTGATCGGGGGCTCGAACGATGGGGCGTGTCCGGTCTGTCGCGGTCCGCAGGGCGGACGCGAGTTCTGCACCAGCTGCCGCTGGCGCCTGGAGGGCGAGGTCTTCCTCGGCGGGCCCACCCCGGACGACCTCCGCCGCGAGGAGGAGGCGCTCGCCGCGGCCCGCGCCGAGTGGGACGAACGCGCGGCCGCCCTCGCCGCCGGCGACCCCGGACCGGCCGGCGAGCCGGGACCGGCGTGGGACCGGCTCCTGGAGGAACTCGTCGAACACCCGGACGCCGTCCTCTGGTTCGTCGAACTCACCGACGAACGCGTCGGGCTGATCCGCGCCGAGGCCGACCGCAACGGCATCCCGCACACCGTCGATGTCGGCGGAGCGCCCTGGACCGCCCTCGTCCCCGGCTTCGCCGAGGACCCCGCCGACCGCGCCTTCCAGCTCGCCGGCGGCATCGGCACCCACCCGCCCGTCGACCGCGCCGCCCTCGACGACGCCGTCCGCCGCCTGCTCGGCACGCTCCTGCCCCACGGGCGGCGCCACCGCACCGTCCTGCTCACCCAGCGCCCCGACTGGCCGCTCCTCGCACGCGCCGCCGAGGCCGCCCGTACACTGCGCTCGCCCGACGCCCAACTCGGCCCCGTCAGCGGCGGAACGGCCGGCGTCCGCCTCCTCCTGCGCGGCGCACCCCTGCACCGCGACCACTCCCTCGTGCTCGCCGACGTCGACGCGCTCAGCGGCGCCGTCCGCCCCGAGGCCAAGCTGCTCTTCCCGGCCGGCGCCCGGCTGCGCCCCGGCGAGACCGTCACCGTGCCGGTCACCGTCCACGGCGGCGTCGACGCGGACACCCTCGTCACCCTCCCGGTCGTCGCCGCCGGCAGCGGTACCCCCCACGACGCCGTCTCCACCCACGGCGTGCGCCTGCCCGCGCTGCGCTCCGCCGACCTCACCTTCGTGCTGCACGGCCCCGGCGAGGTCGAGGTGCTGCTGCCCGACGGCTCCGCCGCCGAGCCCGTCCGCGACGACCTCGGCACGATCATCGCCGCACTCCCCCGGCGCCTCGCCCGACCGCCCCGCCTCCACCTCCTCCTCGCCGTCGAACTCGGCTACGGCGCCTCGCCCGACGAGGTCACCGCCCGCCTGGACCACGCGCGCGGCCTCGTCACCGCCCTCAGCGGCCCCGAGGGTGCCGCCACGGGCGTCGACGTCGGCCTCGTCGGCTACTACGACCACCACGTCCGCGAGAGCCCGTACGCGCCCCGGGGAACGCTGCTCGACACCCTGCCGCTCGGTCCGCCCGCCGCCGCACTCGCGGCGCTCGCCCGCTGGCGCCCGCAGCGCCGCCGCCGGGACACCGCCTCGGCGCTGGAGGACGCGCTGCAGGCGCTGCGCCGGCTGGCGACCGCGCCGCCCTGGGCGCCGCCCGGTCGCGCGCGCCCGCAGCGCACCGTGCTGGTCCTCGGCGCCCGCCCGCCCTGCGAGTGGGCCGAGCACGGCCAGGGCCCGGTGCCCGCCTGCCCGCTCGGCGTGGACTGGCGCGCCGAGCTGGCCGGGCTGCGCGAGGCCGGGGTCCGCGTGCTCGCCCGGCGGGACGGCCCGGCGGACGGACGGCCGGCCGAACTCGCCCTCCAACCCCTCTGGGACCACACCGAACTGGCCTGGCGCACGATCGGCACCGACGGCACCCTCCCGCCCGGTCAGGCGCCCGCCGCGACCGCCCTCGACCTGCTCCCGCCCTGGCACGTTGACGGGCCGCCCTGTCGGCTGGCCCTGGCCCGCTCCCTGCTCTGACCGCCGCACCGAGGAGACCCCCGATGTCCAACCTGCCCGACCCCTCGTCCGACCACGGCGCCGCGGCCAAGGACGGCCTGCCGCCGGAGCCGGACGCCGGTCCGGCCTGGGAGGGCCCGCACACCCAGGCCGGACCGGGCCTGCGCCCCTTCGGCCCGCCCAGCGGCCCACCCCAGCCCACGATCCCCGACAGCTACGGCGCCGTCCCCGGCATGGCGCAGGACGGCAACCTTCCCCCGCTGCCGCTGCCCTCGCCGCCGGGTGCGATCGGCCCCGACGGGCCGGGTTCCGTCCGCATCGGCCTGTGGGGGGCGCCGCGCTCGGGCAAGACCACCTTCCTCTCCTCCCTGCCGATCGCCGCCATCCAGCACAACCGGCACGGAAAGGGGAACTGGGTCATCAGCGGCATGACCAAGGAGGCCATCGAGTTCCTCAACCGCGGCATGCGCCTGCTGGCCGTCGACCGCGGCTTCCCCGGGGCCACCGCCGCCACGGCGGGCATGAGCTGGGCCTTCCAGGGCGAGGAACCGCGCAAGCTGGCCGGCACCCGGCAGGTCGGCTTCGTGCTCGACATCCACGACGTCAGCGGCGAGGTCTTCCGCCCCGAGCACCCCAGCCACGAGGCCATCGTCGACCAGCTCGCCTCGGCCAACGGCCTCGTCTACCTCTTCGACCCGCTCCTGGACCGCGAACACGCCACCCAGAGCCTGGACTTCTTCTACGCGACCCTCAACGCGATCACCAGCCGCGTCCGCGACAGCCGCGGAATGATCAACGGGCGGCTGCCGCACCACGTCGCCGTGTGCGTCGCCAAGTTCGACGACCCGCTGCTCTTCCGGCCCTCCGTCGAGGCGCGCTGGGTCACCCAGGACGGGGTCGGCGCCCGCATCCCGCGCGTGCCCGCCGAAGCGGCCGCCGGCTACTTCACCTGGATCTGCGACACCTTCCGCGGCTCCAGCGCCTCCCTCGTCCGCGACGCCCTGAACGCCTACTTCGTGCCGGACCGCATCAGCTACTACGCGACCTCCGCGATCGGCTTCCGGCTCAACGCCGACGGCATCTTCGACTACCGCCTCTACGCCAACGTCGAGCAGGTCGGCGGGAAGCCCCGCATCGCCACCTCCCCGCAGCCCATCAACGTCCTGGAGCCGCTGATCGACCTCGAACGCCGGATCCGCTCGCGCAAGATCAAGCTGCGGTGACCGCCGTGCAGCCACCCGACCCGCAGCTGCCCGGCCCCCACCGGCCGGGGCCCCACCCGCCCGGTCCCCAGCTTCCCAGTCCGCAGCGGCAGCACGAGCAGCGGCAGCGCCCCACCGCCACCGAACCCGTCACCGCGCACTGGGCCGTCCTCGGCAAGCACCCCGGCCGGGCCATGGGCTACGAGCTCCTCGCCGCCAGCCTCGACGAGGACCGCGCCCGCCGCTACCTGTGGGGCGCCCAGACCGGCACCCCCGAGGTGCGCCACCCCGACGAGACCGGCGGCCTGCCCTGGCGGGTGTTCCTGAGCGGCGTCGAGGGCGAACGCACCGCGGCCTGCGCCCTGATCGAGCAGAGCTGGGACGGCACCAGCGACGGCACCGGCGCACCGATCATCACCTCCCGCCTGCTGCTCGTCGAATGGGCCCAGGGCGCGGCGCGCAGTGTCACCTGGTCCGCGCTCGCCGACCTGGCCGCCGACATGCGCTGGCCGGGCCCGGAGGAGGGGCCGGCCCGGCCACTGCGCCTCGACCTCGGGGGCCTTTCCGTCCCCTCCTCGGCCGCCGAACTCGCCACCGTCATCGACGAGGTGGGCTTCGAGTGGACGGCCTGCGTCGCCGCCCTGCTCACCGCCGGGCACCGGATCACCATCACCGCCGACGGCCGCGCCCTGCCCACGCCCGAGCGGCGGGTGCGGATCGTCGACGCGATCGCCGCGCTGCTGCCCTACGGCTGCCGGCACTGGCTCAGCGGTGCCAGCTGGACCGGCGACTCCGACCACAAGGTGCTGCTGACCTTCGCCGAGAGCGCCCGCACCGGCCGCACCGCCGTCCGCTTCGGCACGGCCACCGCCCAGCCCGCCGATCCCGGCGCCGCGGCCTACCTGGCCGAGCTGACGCGCCTGCGGGCCAAGGGCTGGACCAGCCGGGAGCTCGTCGCCCACCTGCTGGCCGCCACCGCGCCGATCCACTGGACCGACGGCCCGGCCATGCTCCGTGTCCTGCGCGAGGTCGACCTCGTCGACGCCGTGCTCGCCGCGGTCCGCGAGGGCACCGCCCGGATCGACGACGTCGCCCGGGTGTTCGAACGCCAGGGCCTCGGGCGACTCGACGCCGACGGCCGCCGAGAGCTCTACCTCTTCGTCGCCCGCACCGCCCGCCCCGGCGGCGCGGACCGGCGCGACGACCACGCCGTCCGGCTGCTGCGCGACCACTGGTCCCCCGGGCTGCCGGAGTGGATGGCCGGGTCGGTGCTCGACGACCCCGACCCCGACCGCGGCTTCGACCGGGCCTTCGCCTGGCTCGACCTGCTCCGGGAGCTGCACGGCCCCGGGTCGGGCCCGTTCGACGAGCTGCTCGCGGCGCTGATCGACCAGCGCCGGCCCGGGCCGGTCGCCGGGTCGCGCCAGCGGTGGATCGGCGCCGTCGTCCTGGCCGCCCAGCAGGCCTTCGGCGCCGAGGCCGCACCGGCGGACGGCGTCCTGATCGCCCAGCCCGAGATCGGGCGCGCGTGGGCGCTCGCCGCGCTCGCCAAGGGCGGCCCCGGCGCCGCGGTGCTCGACCGGCTGCTGCGGGCCGCGGCGAAGGAGCGCCTTCCCGGCCCGACCGGCTGGCTGCGCTTCACCGCCTACGTGTGCGGCGCCGTCGACGACCGCGACCTGCGCCGCCCCGGCGACGCGGCGGACTTCGGGCCGGCCATCCCCGCGGCGCTCTGGAAGGAGCTCCTCGAACTCGCCGTCCACCACCGGCGGCCGCTCGTCGTCTCGCACCTGTGGCCGTCCTACTGGGAGGTCGCGTGCGGGCAGCACGGCCCCGAACTCGCGGCGGCGCTCGCCGCGGCGGCCGCCCACCTGGAGGCCGCGGCCGGGCCCGTGCTCGCCGAGTACGCGGCCGACCTGGACCTGCTGCGGCTCCGCGCCGCGCACGGCCAGGACGTCCCGCTGGCCGGCCTCGACCGGCTGCTCGCCCACGAGGCCCCGCCGGCGCTCGGCCGGGTGCTCCCGCGCCGGGGCTCGGGCCCGGCCGACGCCTACGCCGCGCGGATGTCGGAACGGCTGTCAGCCGCCGCCTCCGACAACCTCTGGCAGCGGACCGTGGACGCCCTGCTCGGCTCCCGGCCCGACCCCGGACGCTGGCCGGTCTCGCGCCTGCTGGCGGAACGCAACGTGCGGGGGCAGGAGGCGCTGGTACGGGCCCTGGACAAGCGGCTGCTCGCCGGCGAGGCCGCCTGGCTCGAACTCGGCCTGCCGCCCGCGGTGACCGAAGCGCTCAACAAGCTGCCGGGGATGCACTCGCTCAACGCCCGCAACAAGGTCCGCCACCTCCTCCAGGGGCCGCCCGCCCCCGTCCAGCTCGGCATCGCCCTGTCCGACGTGCACGCCGGCGGCTACCCGATCGACCCGACGAGCGAACTGCTGCCCGGCCTGCTCCGCTGGCGGACCGAGGAGGTGGACCTGCTCCTCGCCGAACTCTGGTACCGGGCCCGCCCGTTGGCGCAGCACCTGTACCACGTCATCCTGCAGACCCAGGGCGCCACCCGGCTGCGCCTGTCCCTGCTCAACATGGCCCACCAGGAGGCGCAACGCCAGGAGTACGCCCGGGAGTTGCTCCGCTACGACGGGTGGTACGGCACGGCCGAGTCCGCCGAATCGGCGGCCCAGCCGCAGGACCGCCGCGGCATCTTCGGCAGGAGGCGCCGCAAGTGAGGCCGGGAAGAACAGGCCGCGCAGCCGCAGGGGAGCGTGCCGGATGACCCTCGCCGTCGACGTCGGCACCCGCTTCGTACGGCTCGCCCACGTCCGCCCCGACGGCCTGCCCGCCCTCGCCGAACTGCCCGGCGCCGTGGCCGGCGAGGGCGTGCCCGTCCCGTCCGGGCAGGATCCGGCGCGCACGCTGGCCGCCGCCTGCACCGCGTTCCGGGAGCGCTGCGGCAAGCCCTCCCAGGTGGTCCTGGTCGCCCCCGAGGCCATGCCGCCGGTCTACCGGGACCGGGTCGCCGAGGCCTTCGGCCGCGCCACTCCGGTCGTCGAACTGCGGCCTGCCACAGCCGTCCTGGCACTCCTGCGACACAACGGCGAGGCGTTGGACGGCACGTGGGCCGTCTGCGCGCTCGGCACGACGACCGTAGAGGTGAGCGTGTGCGTCGCCGCGCGGCGCAGCGTCGGCGTCCGGCGGTTCGTCCGCCACACCCCGGAGGGCGGCCTCGGCGCGGCCTTCGACGCCGCGCTGCTCGGTGGCGCCCTCGCCGACGGCGGCCCGGCCGACGACGCGGCCCTCGCGGCGCTGCGCGGGGCCCGCGACGCGCCCGGCTCCGCCGCCCGCTGGGAGCGCGTCATCGCGCGGGCCGAGCGGCACCCGGCGCGCTACGACGACATGGCCGTCCTGTGGGTCGACGGGCGGGAGGTGCCCGCCGGGACGGCCCGGCACGCCCTGGCCGTGCTGCGCGAGCAGGTCGGCCACGCGGCGGCCGAGGCCGGTCTCGAGGGCCTGCCGGTCGTCGCCGTGGGCGGTCCGGCCCGGCTCGCCGCCGTCCGGCGGGCCGCCGCCGGGGCCGGTCGGCCGGTCGGGCTGCCCGCCGCGGCTGACCCGGGGCTGGCCGCCGTCCTGGGCGCCGCCCTGGTGGCGGCGGGGCTCGTCGACCCGGCCGACCGGTACCCGTACGAAGTGCTGATCGGCGCCCGGCACGTCCACCACGGACGGCTCGCCGAGACCGAGCTGACGCTGTGCGGGCCGGGCCGCCTGGTGCCGGGCGGCGCCACCGTCTTCGCCGAGCGGGCCGGGCGCCGGGTCGCCGTCGGCGGCGCGGGCGAGCGGCCGCGCGAGGCGGAGGTGCGGGTCCGGGACGGGGCCGGCGGCCCCGCCGTCCGGGTCGGGGCGGTGACCCTGCCGGCGAGCCGGGAGGGCCAACGCTTCCACATCGGGATCGCGATGGCGGCGGCCGGCCCGACCCGGCTCGTGCTGCGGCCCGCGGGCGGCTCCGGCGAGCCGCACGAGTACCCGCTCGGCGAACTGCCGGGCGTCCTTGAGGGAGACCACCGATGAATCCGACGCGCACGGCCCGGCCGACGGCCGCACTCCTGCTGCCGTTCCTCCTGCTGGCCATCCTCCTGTCGGCGCTGCTCCGGCCCGCCGTCGCGCACGCCGCGGACCCGAACCGGCCCACGCGCGCCGAGGTCTACCAGGCCCTCGGCCTCGAACACCAGCCCGCCGACTACGTCGTCCTCGTCGACACGTCCCCCTCGATGACGCAGCAGGGCCGCTACGGGACGGTCCGCCAGACGCTCCAGACCTTCCTCTCGGGGCTCACCGGCGCGGACCACGTCGCCCTGTACACCTTCGACACCACCGTCGTCGCCCGCTACATCGGCGCCGCCACCGATCCGGCGGGCATCCTGTCCCGCCTGCCCGCCGCCCCGAGTGCCAACGGCGACACCGACATCGGCGCGGCCCTCGACGCCGCGCTCGGCGAGCTGGAGCGCAGCGACGCCCTGCCGATCGCCTCCGTGGTGCTGATGACGGACGGTGAGAACGCCCCGGCGGCCGGCAGCGCCTACCCCGTCGCCACCACCTCCAGCTGGACGGCCGCCCTGCACACGCGCGCCGCCAAGCTCGCCGGGCACACCGACCTCGTCGGCTACGCCCTGCCCCTGGCGACGGGCGCGACCGGCGCGGAGCTGCTGCGCCAGGTCGTCACCGACACCCGTGAGCTCGTGCCCGGCAGCATCCAGGACCTCGGCTCCTACCTCCAGCGCGCGGGCGACGACACCCGTCTGCGGCAGGCCCGCGCGATGCTCGCGCCGGACCTCGGACAGGGCGTCACCGTGTCCTGGTCGGGGCCGGAGACGCTCGACCTGGGCAAGGGTGAGGCGACGGGCACGATCTCGTTCACGTCGCACGCCACCCGCCTGCCGCTCTCGGTCGACGGCATCGCCGTGTCCGTCGCCGGCCACCCGTTCGAAGTGTCGGGGCTGCCGTCCTCGCTGATCCTCTCCCCCCGGTCCACCCAGGACATCCCGGTGCGGATCACCGGCCGGTTCGACGGCGGGCTGCTGACCCCGCAGCACGTGGAGCACGCGAGCGCCACCGTGAAGGTCACGGGGACGGTCGGTTCGCCGTGGCAGCCCGCCCTCGCGCCGGACCTGCAGCTCGACGTCCCGCCCGCGCTCCGGCCGGCCGAGCTCCCGGTGGGTGTCTCCGGGCAGGTCGGCTCGGCGGCGACCCTGCCGCTCATGATCGGCCTGCCGCTGCTGGTCCTGCTGGTGCTCGCCCTCGCGTGGCTGCGGGTGTACCGGCCCGCACTGAACGGCGTGCTGCTCATCGAGCCGGCCTTCGGCGAGCAGATCCCCGAGCACGTCCCGCTCACCGGCCGCCGGGTGCAGCTGCGCCCGGCGCTGGGCGGGGCCGGGCGGGTGCGCGGCCGACGCCGGGTGTCGGAGCGCGGCGCCCGGATCGACCTGCGGATCCGCTACAGCCCGGACGGCTCGCAGGCCCGCGCGAGTTCCGTCACGTGCGCGCCCGGCAGCCGGGTGGTGGCCGCGGGCACGGCGTTCGTCTACCAGCCGGTGCCCGCCGATCCGCCGGGGCGGCCCTCGTGAGCGGGCGCAGCGAGCTCGTCATCAAGGGGTGCGCACGGGCGAATGCCGCTGCCGAGCGCAGGACGGTGGGCGCATGAGCCTCGTGAACGTCGCCGCGACGCACGTCGGCACCCGGGCGCTCGGCCCGGGGCTGCGCTCGGTCGTGTGGGTGCAGGGCTGCCCGTTCACGTGCCGCGGCTGCATGTCCCCGGACTGGATCCCGGACCGGCCCGCCCGGCTCGTCGCCCCCGGCGACCTCGCCACCGAGCTGCTCGCGGACGAGCGGGTCACCGGTCTGACGCTCTCCGGCGGCGAGCCGATGGCCCAGGCCGCCGCCCTGGCCGAGACCGTCGAACTGGCCCGCGCCCGGCGGGACGTCTCCGTCCTCTGCTTCACCGGCCACCGCCTCGAACGCCTGCGCGACCACCCGCCGCACCCGGACGTCCCCCGCCTGCTCGCCCTCGTCGACGTGCTCGTGGACGGCCTCTACGTGGCCGCCCACAACACCGGACGCGGCCTGCGCGGCAGCACCAACCAGCGGGTGCACCGTCTCAGCAGCCGTTCCCAGACCGATGACCACGACTACGAGAACGGCCCGCGCCGCGCCGAGATCGCCCTCGACGGGCCCGAGGCCCTGCTCGTCGGCGTGCCGCCCGAAGGCCTCCTGGAGGCCTTCGACACGGCCGTCACCACCGTACGGAACAGGATCGCGCAAGCAGACCCCGGGAGGGCACGATGAGCGGCCGCAAGCAGATCCAGGTGGACGAGTCCCAGTGGTACCGCCTGCTGAAGAGCGCCGACGAGCTGAAGACGGTCCGCCGGGACCTCCCCAAGCTCATCCAGGGCGTGCGCGAGCAGGCCCGCGCCGACATGGCCGGCGAGTTCGAGGCCGTGCGGCGCCGCCAGCAGCAGAGCGAGGAGGCCGTCCGCCGGCTCAGCGACCAGAACCGCGCGCTGGAGGAGGAGACCAACCGGCGGCTCCACCAGCAGGCCGCCGACCTGCACCAGCGGCTGACGCGGACCGCCGGGGAACTCCGCGCCGAGACGCGCGCACAACTCGACGAACAACGGCGGAGGTTCGAGACCGACCTCGCCGAGGAACGCCGCGAGCGCCGCGCCGAGATCGCCGGACTCGCCGCCGACGTCAAGGAGCTCCAGCACGACCGCACCAGGGCCGAACAGCTCTCCGCCGCCTGGCTCGCCGACGCCGGGTCCATGGCCGATCTCATCGCCGACGCGCTCCCCCACGAGCGCTACGCCCCGGGCGAATTGGAAGCCGTCCGGCTGCGCCTCGGCCAGGCGCGCGGCAACCACGACCTCGGTCGCTACGACGCCGCGCTCGCGGTGGCCCAGGAGGGCTACTACACCCTCAGCGAGCTACGCGTCCGGATCGAACAGGCCGAACTGCTGCGCCGGTCCTGGCAGTCCGCGGCCGTCCAGGCGGTGCTGCTGGTCGAGCAGCAGGTGCGGCGCAGCGCACAGCTGCCGGTCGTCGGACCGGATCGGCAGGAGATCCCGGGCTACTCGCTGGACGTCGACTTCTGGTCCGCCGGCGCCCTGGGCGAACTCGGCGACCGCCTCGACGAGTTGCTGGCGCGCTCGCGCGACGAGACCACCACCGCCGAGGAGCTGGAGCGCATCTGCCGGGAGGAGGCGCCGGCCCTGGAGGCGCAACTGGCCGACACCGTGCGGCAGGCGCGCCTGTGCCAGCTCGCCTCGCAGATCCGCGTCAACCTCGCCGACGAGGTGGTCCAGGCGCTGGCCGAGACCGCGTTCTACGCCTACGTCGAGGACGACTTCGTCGGCTCCGACCAGCGCGGCGCCCACATCACCCGGCTCCGGCACGAGACCGGCAGCGAGATCGTCATCGACGTCGACACCGCCGACCCGGCCTCGGGCCACAGCGTGATCCGGGTGATCTCCTCCGACCGCGACACCGAGGCGGAGGCCGACCAGCGCGCCCGCGCCGAAGCGGTGCGGCGGATGCTGGAGGCGGGCGGCCACCAGGCGCACGCCCCCGTCCCGATGCCGCGCCTCGAACCCGGCACCCCCGACCTCAGGACCGACGATCCCCGCTACGACCTGCGCCCCAGGCCCCGGGGCGAGGGCGCGTGAGCGCACCCGCGCGCGGCGAGCGCTTCCGCGACCTGCGCCTGAGCACCGACGAGCCCTTCACCGTCCTGTACGGCCCCGGCGTGGACGACGTCTTCGTCGACCCGGACTACCGGGTGCGCACCCTGGAGGAGACCCTCTGGGAGCTGCTCCACGCCGAGGGCTACCAGCGCATCGTCTACTCCTCGCTCAGCCGCCCGCTGTACTTCCGCGACCCGGAGTCGCGGCGGCTGAGCCGACCGGGCGGGGAGCCCACGCCCGCGCGGCCGGCCGGCGCGATGCGGCGGCTGCGCGGGCCCCTCGGCGCCCTCCGGCTCGCGCCCGACGCGCCGCCGGCCCCGGCCGCGGCGCCGGCCCCCGTCACCGGCGTCGCCGACCCCTTCGCGGTCATGACGCACCTCGGCCAGCTGCGCCAGCGCGAGGTGCGCACCGCCGTCGTCTACATCCAGGCCGAGGAGACCCTCGTCCACAACGAGGCCTCCCGGCAGCTGGCCGGCGCCCTCGCCGACCGGGCGCAGGACCGACTCGGCCGCAACCGGTGGATCTTCGTCTTCCGCCGCTCCACGCTGGAGGAGGTCGAGCGGGTCGTCGCCGACCGGCGCGTCTACCCGGCCCTCGCCGCCTTCCTGCGCACCGAGATCGACCAGCCCGCCCGGGGCGGCGCGTTCCGGGTCGGCTACCCGGAAGAGTCCGAACTCGGCCGCATGGTCCAGCAGTTGCGCCTGCGCGAACACCTGCGCATCAGCGACTGGCGGGAACTCGCGCCGCTCGTTCGCTCCTTCGCGAGCACCCCGCGCCGCGCCTCCGCCTGGCGCGAGGACCTGCGCCTGCTGATCGCCGACGGCGCCCCGCTCGACCGGCGCACCGTCCTCGAACGGCGCCTGGTCACCACCGTCACCCCGCACGACGAGAGCCCCTGGGCGCGCCTGGAGGCCATGCCGGGCCTGGCGCCCGTCAAACGCCACCTCCACCGCCTGCGCAACCGCATCGAGGCCGAACGCGCCCTGCCCGCCCGGCGCGACGCCGCCACCCAGCACCTCCTGTTCACCGGCAACCCCGGCACCGGCAAGACCACCGTCGCCCGGCTGATCGGCGAGATCTACCGCGACCTCGGGCTGCTGCGCCGCGGCCACCTGATCGAGGCGGACGCCTCCGACCTCGTGGCGGGCTACGTCGGCCAGACCGCCGAGCGGACCAACGCCCTGATCGACCGCGCCCTCGACGGCGTCCTCTTCCTCGACGAGGCCTACGCGCTCAGCGACCAGCGGGACGGCTTCGGCGGGCAGGCGATCACCGCACTGCTGGCCCGCATGGAGAACGACCGCCACCGGCTGGTCGTGGTGCTCGCCGGATACCCCGACAAGATGCGCGAGTTCCTCGCGGCCGACCCGGGCCTCGACCGCCGGATCCGGGCACACATCGAGTTCCCCGACTACGACCCGTCGACCCTCCTCACCATCCTTCTCGGCATGCTGAGCGAACGTCAGCTCACGCCCACGAAGGAGGCCCGCGAACTGCTGGAACGGGTCGTCACCGGCATGCACCGCGTCGCCCGCGAGGGCTTCGGCAACGCCGGGGCGATGCGCCTGCTCGCCGACGACCTGTTCGACACGTGGGCGGGCCGCGTCCAGCGGCAGGTGCACCTCCCGCTGCTGCCGGCCGACCTGCCCGAGCGGTACCGCTCCTACCCGCCGAAGCCCGTCCCGGCCGCGGCCGACCTGCTCACCGAACTCGACCACCTGGTCGGCCTGCGCGAGGTCCGCGAGTTCCTCACCGGCCTCACCGAACGCCTCGCCCTGCGCCAGGCCCGCGGCCTGCCCGGCACCGCCGTCCCGCACATGCTCTTCCTCGGCCCGCCCGGCACCGGCAAGACCACCGTCGCCCGCCTGGTCGGCCGCATCTGCCACGCCCTCGGGCTCCTGCACACCGACGAGGTCGTCGAGGTGACGCGCGCCGACCTGGTCGGCCAGTACGTCGGCCAGACCGCGCCGCGCACGCGCGAGGTGGTCCGCTCCGCGCTCGACAAGGTCCTGTTCGTCGACGAGGCCTACAGCCTCGCGTCCGGCGACGGCCGCAACGACTTCGGCAAGGAGGCCGTCGACACCCTCCTGCGCGAGATGACGGAGAACCCGGGCCGGCTCGTCGTCATCGCGGCCGGCTACCCGCGCGAGATGCAGCGCTTCCTCGACGCCAACAGCGGCCTGCGCTCCCGCTTCGGCGAGACCCTGCACTTCGCCCACTACCCGACCGCCGACCTCGTGCAGATCCTGCGCAACCAGGCGGCGGCCCAGCGCTACCGGCTCTCCGACGACGCCGCGCGCCGAGCCGCCGCCTGGTTCGACGCCCAACGCGCGGCGCGCCCGCACGACTTCGGCAACGCCCGGGCGGTGAGCGGGCTGCTCCGGACGATGGAGACCAGGCTGGCCCGCCGCCTCGGACCGGGCGGCTGGGACGGACCCGCCGAGGAGCCGATCACCTTCGCGGGGGAGGACGTGCCGCCGTCGGGGTGAGCTACTGGTCAGCCCAGGACAGGGCGGTGTGCGCCCCGTCGTCCGCCTGCTCGCGGCGTTCCAGCAGGCCGGCGAGGATCTCGTCGACCCGGGTGAGCCTCGCCTCCAGCGAGGCCGCCAGCGCCTCGGCCTCGACCAGCGCCGAGCGTGCCTCGCCGTCCGCCTCCACGCTCTCCGGCGCGAGCACCCGGGCCAGTTCGGCGTCCGCGTGAGCGTGCAGGCGCAGCGAGGCGAGCTGCTCGACGCGCCGGGTGCGCACGCTGTCCAAGCGGTCCCGCACCTCGGCGAGGCGCGCGCTGCTCTCATCGAACCGCCGCTGCTCGACCGCGAGTTGGTCGTCCACGTCCTGGGCGCGGGCGAGCCGGTCGCGGGTCTGCGGCAAGAGCGCGGCGAGCTGCTCCTCCGAGAGCCGCACGAGCCGGTCGGCGCTCGTGCGCAGGACGTCCTCGACGCCGGAGTCCTTGCCGCGCAGCGCCAGCAGGCGGGCGGTGATGACCTCCTGCTGGTGGGCGAGCCCGTCGAGCGCCGAGACGATCCGCTCCAGGCGCCGCAAGTCGTCGACCTGGCGCCGCAGTTCGGTGAGCTCGGCGAGCCTGCGGCGCAACTCGTGCTCGCGCTGTTCCAGTTCGTCGAGCGCCTCCCGTTCGGCCTGCACGGCCCGCTTGGCCGCGCGCAGCCGGTCCGCGAGGTCGCCGACGTCGCGCCGGACGGCGGCCCCGGCGAGCACCGCGTCGAACAGCACGTCGACCGCGTCGCGCAGGCCCTCCCCGGCCGTCAGCGCGTCGTCGAGCTCGTACAGCGCTTCAAGCGCGGACGCGCCACCGGGCCCGCCGTCGATCCCGCGCAGTTCGGCGCACACCCACTGCAGCGCGGCCCCCAGCACCCGCAGCGACGCGACGACCTCGCCGTCGCCCACCGCTTCCAGCGCCGCCGCGATCTCCCGCCTGGCCCGCTCCACGCCGCCACCCCCAGCCGTGCCCCCAGCCGTACCCGCGTCCGGGCCCCGATGGTAGCGGCGGAACGCCCGCCCGACACCCGCAACCGCCGATCTCCCGGGGCCCGTTCGCACAACCTCGCACCCCTGCCGGCCCGACTCCGCCAAACGCCCCCTCCGCACCCCCGCCGACCGCTATCCTGCGACCGTCGCACCACCGCACGACATCACCAAGTGGGGGTCACCATGCCGGAGTTGCTGCGCTTCCAGGGACCGGACGACTCCTCCCTCGTGGTCGAGGTCGACGACGACTCCCCCGGCATCCAGCTCGTCTCCCGCGGCGACGAGGGCATCGCCGAGGCCGCGCACCGCCTCGACGCCGCGCTCACCGCGTGCCGTCCCACGCTCGAATCCGTCCTCGCGGTCCTGCGGCACCTCAAACCCGAGGAGATCGAGGTGTCCTTCGGCATCAAGCTCAACGCCGAGGCCGGCGTCGTCATCGCCAAGACCGCCACCGAGGGCCACTTCGACGTCACCCTCAGCTGGAAGTCCGGTCCGGCCGCCGCGAGCTGACCGGTGGCGCCCAACCCGGCCCGCGCGCCCTGGGTCGTCAGTGTCCAGCCGCACGGGCGGCCACTGCCCGAGGGCGGTGGCACGCTCATCTCCGAGCGCCTCGTCCTCACCTGCGCCCATGTCGTCGACCCGGGCACCCCCGCCGAGCCGCCGGAGGGCCCGGTGCTCGTGCGCTTCCCGTTCCTGCCCGCGCACGAGCCCGTCCCCGCCCGCGTCCTGCCCGGCGGCTGGCACCCGCCCAAGGAGTGGGCCGGCGACGTGGCGGTCCTGGAGCTCGACGCCCCGGCCCCGCCCGGGGCCGAGCCCGCGCCGCTGCGCCGCACCGACGCCGACGTGTTCGGCCACACCTTCCGCGCCCACGGTTTCCCCGCCGAGCACAAGACCGGCGGCGTGCCGATCCGCGGCGAGATCGTCGGCTACGCCGAGGGCGACTGGCTCCAGCTGGAGTCGACCGCGCAGACCGGTTGGGCCACCGAACCCGGCTTCTCCGGCGCGCCGGTGTGGAACAACACGCTGCACGCGGTGATCGGCGTCCTCGGGCGGCGGCAGAAGCCGGGCCGCGCCGACCGCCGGGTGGGCTTCGCGCTGTCGCTCGACCCGATCGCCCGGCTCTGGCCGCCGCTCGCCGCGCTCGTCCACGACATCACCGAGCAGGAGCGCCGCGAGCGCCTGGCCCGTCTGCTCGCCGTGCCCCTCGCGCCGTCCGGCGAGCTGCCCAGGCTCGACCAGGTCGACCCGCACGACCTGGGCGTCAGCGAGTCCACGTACACCGCGGGCGGATACGAGCCCTACGTCGACCGTCCGGTCGCCGACCGCGGGCTGGACACGGCCCTCGCCGCCGGTGGCTTCGTCCTGGTGGTCGGCCGGTCCAAGGCCGGCAAGTCCCGCACCCTGCACGAACGCCTGAGCGCCGCCCACGGCGCCGCCCGGCTGGTCGTCCCCCGGCGGGGCCGGCGCGACCTGGCGGAACTCGCCCGGGCCGGCCTGCCGCACTCCCCCGGCCAGGTCGTCGTCTGGCTCGACGACCTGCACCACTACCTGCTCTCCGGTGCGATCGACGCCCACGTGCTGGACCTCCTGCTCCAGCACGACCCGCCCTGCCTGGTCGTCGGCACCCTGACCCACCGCCACCGCGAGGAACTCGCCGGCCTGGAGAACGAGGTCGGCCGCGCCACCCGCGAGGTGCTGCGCCGGGCCACCGTCGTGCACCTGCCGCACACCCTCACCGACGAGGAGCGCGAAGCCGCCGCCGACCTCTACCCGCAGGAGGACTTCTCGCTGCGCGGCCTCGGCGAGATGCTCGTCGCCGCGCCCGCCCTGGAGACCCGTCTGGAGGCCGGCCTGGAGAGCTGCCCCGAGGGCCGGCTGCTGGTCCGCGCCGCCGCCGACTGGGCCCGCGTCGGCTCCCCCGTCCTGCTCGACGAGCCGACCCTGCGCGAGCTGTTCGACCGGTACCGGCTGCGCTTCGTCGAACTCGACCTGGACCCCGGCGACGAGCCGTACCGCACCGCGCTCGCCTGGGCCCGCGACCGCGCCCAGGCGGGCATCGCCCTGCTCGTCCGCGCGCGCGACGACGCCGGGCGACCCGGCTACGAGGTCTTCCCCTACGTCGCCGAGTACCTCGACTCCGCCGTCGACGCCGAGGCGGTCGACGACGCGGCCTGGGAGCTCGCCGCCCAACTGCTGGACGGCGCCGACCTGCTCACCCTCGGCATGGTGGCCGTCGTCCACGACCGCGCCGACATCGCCGAAGAACAGCTGCGCCGGGTCGTCGCCGAGGACGCGGACGACGACCTGACGGCCGCCGCCGCCCTGTTCCTCAGCACCGTCCTCATCTACCGCCGCGAGTTCGCCGAGGCCGAGCTCCTGCTCCAGCGCGCCGCCGACTCCGGCCTTGAGGACGTCGCCGAGCTGGCCCAGAGCGAACTCGGCGGCCTGCTCTCCGCCCGCGGCGAACACGAGGCCGCCCGCACCCTCCTGGAGCGCGCGGTCCGCTCCCAGGACCCGGACATCTCGCTGATCGCCCAGGTCGCACTCGCCGGCGTGCTGTGGCAGCTGGACGAGACCGAGCAGGCCGAGCGACTGCTGACCGCGGTGCTCGCGCACGGCGTCGAGGAGATGCCGCCACAGGCCACCGCCCGGCTCGGCCGGGTCCTCAGCGGCCGGGGCACCGCCGCCGTGCTCGCCGAGGCGCCGGGCATCGGCCCGCCGGACCACGCCAAGCGGGTGCCGGCGCTGCGCTCGGCGCCGTCCTCCGCCGAACCGCCGGCCGACCAGCCGTGGAGCCTGTCGCGGGCGGTCGGCTCGTCCGTCGGCTCGTCGATCAGCGGCATGGCGCGGGCCAGCCTGGGCGGGCTGCTGGTCGGCCGGGGCGAACTCGACCGGGCGGAGGAGCTGCTGCGCTCGGTGCTGGCCGACGGCAACCCCGAAGCGCGCCCGATCGCCCAGAGCGCCCTCGGCGAGCTGCTGATCGTGCGCGGCCGCTACGCCGAGTCGGCGGAGCTGCTGGAACTCGCCCTCGCCAACGGCGGCCCGTGGGTCGAGGTCGGCGCTCGGCTCTGCCTCGGTGTGGCCCGGCTCTTCCTGGGCGACACCGAGGAGGGCGTCGCGCACCTGCGCCAGGTCGTCGACCTCGACCAGGCCGACCGCAGCCCGGAGGCCATGTCCGTCCTCGGCCACTTCCACCTGGGCGAGGACGACTACCCCGAGGCCGAGCAGTGGCTCCGGCGGGCGATCGCCACCGGCCACCGCGACTGGGCCCTGATGGGCCGCACCGGCCTCGCCTGCCTCCTCTACGGCCGCGACCAGGACGACGCGGGCGCCTGCGCACTGCTCGCCGAGGTCGCCGCCTCGGGCCACCGCGACGAGGCGGCCCGCGCGGCCGACCTGCTCGGCGACGTCCACGAGGCGCAGGGCCGCCCGGACGAGGCCGCCGCCGCCTACCGGCGGGCCATCGCGTTCGGGCACCACACCTGGTCCTGGCAGGCCCGCATCGACCTGGCCCTCCTCATCGTCGGCGAGGTCCAGGACCCGCACTCCGCCGGCGGCTCGGACGCCGTCGAGGAGGCGACGGCCCTCCTGACTGCGACCGCCCGCTCCCCGCACCCCCACCTCGGCCCGCACGCCACCTACCTCCTCGGCGGCCTGCTGGACGCCCTGGAGCGCCCGGAGGAGGCCGTCGACGCCTACCGGCTGGCCGTGGCCACCGAGCACCCCGCGTGGTCCCCCGCCGCCCGGATCGACCTCGCCACCCTGCTGGTGGACCTCGACCGCCCCGAGGAAGCCGAGGCGCTCCTGCGCGAGCTCATGGCCTCCGGTCACACGGTGGCGGCGGGCACCGGCGTCGCCCTCCTGGGCGTGCTCCTCGTCCTCACCCCCGGCCGCGAGGCGGAGGGCCTCACCCACCTGCGCACCGCCGTCGACACCGCCGACGGCCCGGCCCTCCAGCTCGCCCGCTTCCACCTGGCCACCCGGCTCCTGGACACCGAAGAGGCCGCCCACGCCGAGGAGTTGCTGCGCGCGGTGCTCGCCGACGAGCCCTCCGACGTCACCGAGGTCGCCCGCGCCCGGCTCGCCGCCCTCCTGCTGGACCGCGACGACACCCAGGGCGTCGCCGACCTCCTGGCCACCGAGGACGACCCCGTCCCCGCGTACGTGGCGGCCGGCGGGGACCTCCTGGAGGTCGGCGAACTCGACGCCGCCGTACGCCTCATGGAGGCCGCACGCGAGCTGCCGGCAAGCCCCGACACCCCGCGCGCCACGACCCTCCTCGGCATCGCCCTGCGCGCCCGCAACGACTTCCCCCGCGCCCGCGACGTCCTGACCGAGGCCCTGGCGACCACCGAACCCGATCTGCACCACCTCGTCCGCCGCTACCTCGGCAGCACCCTGTTCCGCCTGCGCGAGTTCGCCCGCGCGGAGGAGGTGCTGCGCCCGGTCGCCGAGGACGAGCAGAGCCCGCACCACCCGGAGGCCGTCCTCCTGCTCGCCCTGGTCGTCGACAGCGTGCCCGACCGCGAACGGGACGCCGCCACCTGGTTCGAGGCCGCCATCCGCGCCGCCGACCCCGACGTAGCCGGCCGCGCCCGCGTCCACTACACCTCGCTCCTCCAGCGCCTGGGCGACGAGACCCGCGCCCGCGAGGTCCTGGCCATGAGCAGCGAGGATCCCACCCCGACGCCTCGCACCCCCCTGCCCGCAGCGTCCCCACCGCCCGAACCCGACGGCCTCCCGGCCGCCGTGCTCCTCCTCCTGGCCGAACTGGCCGACGCCGAGGACGAACCCGTCGAAGCCACCTACTGGCGCACCCGCGCCGCCGCGGCCGACCGGTGACCGGTGACCGGTGACCGCCGATTCCCGCAGACGGAAGCGGACGCAGCAGATCCCACCGGCTCCCGATGTCGTTGCCGTGCACGGTGGGTTTCGCCCGGGCTCCGGGCTCCGGGCTCCTACGGGCGGACGGCTGCCTGCAGGGACCGTCACACGGGACCACGGACCGGTGAGCGGAGACGCGAAGTGAGCCGGTCTCGTTGGTGCCGGTTCCGGCGACCGGTACAGCGGCCACACCGTGCAGCGCCGGGCCGGTGAACCGTCGGCGTCGAGCAGGGGATCGGACCGGCGCCCCCGCCACCGAGCACGGCGGCGGACGGGAGCGGGCGAGGCGCGCGGGCCGACCGGCCCCGAGTCCTCAGCGGGACCTGTTCACCTCGTTCGGGAGACGCTCCTGAGCGCCCGTCGGCCCACCCGGGTCCAGGGAGACAGCGGCGGTGTCCGCCCCGGTGAATGTCGGGTCGGTGCCGGTCAGGTCGCGGCTGGCCGCCCAGAGGCGTGCCGCGGTCACCGTGTCGGTCAGGTGTTTCCAGAGGGGTTCGGTCCTGGGCGTGCCGCGCAGTCCGAACGCCCGGGGGCTGAGCATCCGGCCGCCGTGCACGTCCGGGTCGAGTACGGCCCGGACGGCGGGCCATGCGGCGGCGTCCTTGCCCTGGACGACGAGGCCGAGCGGCAGTCGGCTCAGCCGCTCTCCGGTGGTCCGGACGTGGACCGGCGGGCGCGAGGGGGTGAGGGAGTCGAGCGCGCCGCCGGGGTGGACGAGCACGCTCAGCGTCGTGCTGCCGGCGACGCGCAGGCGGCGGTCGAGTTCGAGGGCGAAGAGCATCTGGGCGAGCTTGGAGCGCGCGTAGGCGCGCTTGGGCCGGTAGTCGTGCGTGCTCTGGAGGTCGTCGAGGTCCAGGCGTTCGGACTTGGCGGCGAAGCTGCCGGTGGTGACGATCCGGCTCCCCGGGGTCGCCGCGAGCAGGGGTGCCAGGTGGTGGGTCAGCGCGAAGTGCCCCAGGTGGTTGGTCGCGAACATCAGCTCGTGACCGTCCTCGGTTTCGCGGCGCGGTGGGTGGTCGAGCGCCACACCGGCGTTGAGGACGACCGCGTCGAGGCGGTCCGACCCGAGCGCGTCCGCCGACGCCTTGAGCGAGGCGAGGTCGGCGAGGTCCAGGGGCACGTGCTTCACATCGGCGCCGGGCACGCGCGAGCCGATGGAGCCGATGGCGGCGTCGGCCTTCGCCCGGTCGCGGCTGCCGAGCACGACCGTGGCCCCGGTGCCGGCCAGTTGCTCGGCGACGAAGTACCCGATACCCGCGTTGCCGCCGGTGACCAGGAAGCGCTTTCCCTCGGCGCGGGGCAGCCGGTGGACGTCCCAGAACGGGACGTGACGTACGGAGGGCATGACGGGCTCCCGGAGCTCGAAAGTGATCGGAGGCGGGGACGTCCGCGCCTTCACAGCCGGCCGCACCCGCTCCCCTACGGTCCCGGAGGCCACTCACATCCCACTGACAGGACACTGTCCCCGCTGACGGCCGACCCACATGGCGCGGGCCCGGCGCGGCAGCAACCTCCGGTTGGCGGGTCAATCCTCCAGGACGGCCGCGATGTGGGCCCTAGCCGCCTCCGGGCCGGTCGCCGCTGCCCGTGCGGGCGGTGACCAGGCCGGATTCGTAGGCCGCGATGACCGCCTGGGCGCGGTCCCGGACGTCGAGCTTGCCGAAGAGGCTGGTGATGTAGTTCTTCACCGTGGACTGGCTGATGTCCAGGGCCAGCGAGATCGAGGCGTTGTCCAGACCGGTGGCCATCAGCCGCCAGACCTCGACCTCCCGGGGCGTGAGCCCGCCGGTGCCGGGGGCGGTCGGCGGGACGGCGGTCGGCGGGACGGGCGCCCGGACGTAGGTCGAGATCAGCCGGGTGAGCAGACGCGGGGCGACCACCGCCTCCCCGGCGTGCACGGTGCGGATCGCCGCGCCCAGGTCCTCCGGGGAGACGTCCTTGGGCAGGAACCCGTGGGCACCGGCCCGCAGGGCGGCCACCACGTACTCGTCCATGTCGAAGGTGCTGAGGGCCAGCACCCGGCAGCCGGGCAGGACCCGGGCCAGCCGCTCCGTCGCGCCGACGCCGTCCAGGACGGGCATCCGGATGTCCATCACCACGACGTCGGGACGCAGCCGGAGGGCCGCGGCGACGGCCTGCTCCCCGTCCTCGGCCTCGCCGACCACCTCAAGGGCCGGGTCGGGCGAGAGGATCAGCGACAGTCCGCGCCGGACCAGCGGCTGGTCGTCCACGATGAGCACCGTGATCGCGGGATCGGTGCCGGTGCCGGCGGTCGCGCTGGTGTCGACGGTCGGGTCGGTGCTGTCGATCACCGGACCGCCTGCCCGTGCTGGACGGCCGCCTCGGCCGATTCGGCGCAGGACAGCGGGAGTTCGGCCCGCACGGCGAAGCCGCCGTCCGGCCGGGGCCCGGTCGTGAGGGTGCCGCCGTGCAGGGCGACGCGCTCGCGCATGCCGATCAGGCCGTACCCGGCCGGGCCCGCGCCCGGCACGCGCTCCGGTGGGGGCGCGCCGCCGCCGTCGTCCCGCACCTCGACGGTCACCCTGTCCGGGTGGTAGGCCAGGCGGACGGATGCCCGGGCGGGGCCGGCGTACTTGCGGGCGTTGGTCAGGCTCTCCTGGACGATGCGGAACACGGTCAGGCCGACGGTCGGCGGCAGCGGGCGCCGGTCCCCGTCGACGGTGAGTTCGGTCGGCAGCCCGGCCAGGCAGGACTCGTCCACCAGCCGGATCACCTCGTCCGCCCCGGGCTGGGGCAGCGGGGGTGCGGAGTCCGGTTCCTCGCCGGCCCGCAGGACGTTCAGCAGCTGGCGCATCTCGCGCAGGGCCAGCCGCCCCGAGGACTCCAGGGTGACCAGGGCGTCCCGGACCACCTCCGGTTGGCCGAGGTTGGCGCGGGCGCCGCCGGCCATCAACTGCATGGTGCTGATGTGGTGGGCCACGATGTCGTGCAACTCCCGTGCGATGCGCCGACGTTCCTCGGCCACCGCGCGGTCGGCCAGCAGTCGGCGGTTGGCGTCCACCTCACGCTGCCAGCGCGCGATCGCGAGGCCGGCGAGACCCACCAGGGTCGCGGAGAGCGGGGCGGCGATGAGGTCCTGCCAGAACGGGGCGTGGAAGCGGCTCTGGCTCAGCGTGGTGGCGACGGCCGTCACCACGACGGCGGCCGCCGTGACCGGGACGCTGCGGCTGCGGCCCACCGAGAAGAGGGCGACCATCAGGACGGCGCCGAAGTGCGGACCGGCCGGGGCGGCCAGGTCGACCGCCGCCTGGAGCACCAGGACGGCGGCGAGCGCCGGCAGCGGACGGCTGCGCCGGGCGAGCAGCGGCAGGCCCGACAGGACGACGAGGGCGAAGCCCGGAACGGTCATGCCACGGGCGCCGGACACCTGATCGAGGAACAGGTAGCCGAGCAGGTCCAGGGCGGCGGCACCGATGGCCACCAGCGCATCGGTGCGGCTCCACGGCAGGCCGACGAGGGGGCCCTCCGTACGGCCGCCCCGACCGCCCCCCGTACGGCCGTCCGTACCCGCGGCCGCCTCGGGGCGCTGACGCCCGCTCATCTGGTCCTCCCGGCTGATCAGCACTGACCCTCCCCATTCTGGCACCGGCCCGCCGGCCCGGACGTGGTCCCCGAGGCCGAGGCGGCGGGGCGCGACCAGGACCACGGTCCCGGTCTCGCCGCAGGTGGAGGAGCGTGGGCCCCGGTTCGGATCGTCCGCTGCTCGGACGCTCCGGCCCCCTTCTCCTGATGGTCTGGAGACGGGCCGGGAACTCCCGGCGCCGAAGCCGACGTTCGCGTCCATCAGCCGGAGGAATCGTGATCCGCGCACTGACCGGATTCTCCACCAGACACGCGTGGAAGGTCATCGCCCTCTGGGCGGTGCTGGGCATGGGGCTGGGGGTCCTGGGCCCGATGCTGATGTCCCGGGTGACCGAGTCCCAGAGCGGGGACTTCCTCCCCCGGAGCTACGACTCGGCCGCCGCGCTGAGGATCGCCGAGGAGCACTTCGGCGTGCGGTCGGACGCCACCACGGTCACGGTGCTGGTGGCCCGGACCGACGGCAAGCCGCTCGGCGCCGCCGACCAGCGGCAGATCGAGGCCGAGGCCGCGAAGCTCGCCGAGCGCCGGGTCGTCATGCCCCGGAAGGAGGACGAGCCGGAGTTCCTCGTCCCCGACCGCTCCCAGACTCCCCGGATCGCTCCTGCGATGACGGCACCCGACCGCACCTTCGAACTGCTGTCGGTCGGGCTCACCGGCAACGCGTCCGACGAGGGCGTCCAGGGCGTCTTCCGGGCCTTCCGGGACGACGCCCGGGCACGGTTCGCCGACCTCGGGATGCGCACCGGCTTCACCGGCGACCTGGCCGAGCGCTCCGACAGCGCCGACGCCAACCGGACCGCCGTGACGATCGGCGGCGCCCTCGTCACGGCGCTGATCGTCCTGCTCAACGTGCTGGTGTTCCGCAGCGTGCTCGCCGCCGTGCTGCCGCTGCTCGCGACCGCCGTGATCGGCGCCGCGGCCACCGGCACCGTGGCCGGCGCGGCCTCGCTCACCGGCCTCAGGCTGGACGCCGGCACCCCGGGCCTGATCTCCGTGGTGCTGCTCGGCATCGGCGTCGACTACCTGCTGTTCCTGCTCTTCCGGTTCCGCGAGCAGCTGCGGGCGCGGCCCGACCGGCCCGCCCGGGAGGCGGCCGCCGAGGTGGCCGGCCGGGTGGGCACCGCGATCACCTCGGCCGCGCTCACCATCGTCGCCGCCTTCGCCACCCTGGGCGTCGCCAGCTTCGGACAGTTCCGCTCGCTCGGCCCGGCCGTCGCCGTCGCGGTGCTGGTCATGCTGCTGGGCAGCCTCACCCTGATGCCCGCGCTGCTCGCCGCCTGCGGCCGCAGGATGTTCTGGCCCTCCCGCAGCCTGCAGCGGGTGCCGCGCGCGGGCGTCGCCGCCCGCTACGGCGACCTCGTCGCCCGTCGGCCGCTGGCGCTGCTGCTCGCCTCCGTCGCCCTGCTCGGTGCCCTGGCCGCCGGCACGATCGGGCTCCGGATGGACTACAGCCAGCCCGAGGGCTCCGCGACGCCGGCCTCGACCACCGCCGCGGAGATCGCCCGCGCCCTGCCGGCCGGCGTGTCCGACCCGACGAGCGTCTACCTCGTCGCCGAGGACGGCGGCACCCTCGACGCCGGCCGGTTCGACGGCCTCGCGCACGCCCTCACCGGCGTCGAGGGCGTCGGCCAGGTCGGCCGGACCGTCCTCGCCGACGACCGCCGCGCCGCCCGGATCGACGTCTACCTGAACGCCGACCCGCAGAGCCAGCGGGCCCGCGACCTGGCCGCCGGCCCGGTCCGCGCCGCGGTCGCCGCACACGCCCCGAAGGGCACCGGCGCCCACGTCGGCGGTACGGCGGCGATCTTCGCCGACATCTCCACCGCCGTCGAACACGACCTGACCGTGGTCTTCCCGGTCGCGGCCGCCCTGATCGCCCTGATCCTGCTGCTGCTCCTGCGCAGCCTGCTCGCCCCGGTGGTCCTGCTGCTCGCCGTCGGCCTCGGGTTCACCGCCACCCTCGGCGCCGCCACGCTGCTGTTCCAGCACGGCCTGGACCGGCCCGGCATCGCCTTCTCGCTGCCCCTGGTGCTGTTCCTGTTCGTCGTCGCCCTCGGCACCGACTACAACATCCTCATCACCGACCGCATCCGCGAGGAGATGCACCGCCCCGGCCCGCCCCGCGCCGTCGTGGCCCGCGCCGTCCGGCACACCGCCCCCGCCATCGCCACGGCGGGCCTGGTCCTGGCCGGCTCCTTCGCCACCCTGGCCACCACGCCGGGCAGCGAGCAGATCGCCTTCTCGCTGACCCTCGGGATCCTGCTCTCGGCCCTGGTCCTCTCGCTCGCCACGGTCCCGGCCGCCGCGGCCCTCCTCGGCCGCTCCCTCTGGTGGCCGCTGCGTCCCACGCCGGGCGCGGGTCCCGTCCCGGCTCCCCACCCCGTCGCCGAGCCGGGACCGGCCCCGGACCGCATCGGCATCCGCTGACCGTCCGCGGCGCCGGCCCCGTGGTCCGCTCCGGCGCCCGGGCCGCGCTAGATCCGCGACTTCCGCACGGAGTGCCACGTCGCCCCGGCCAGCGCCCCGACCGACCGGAGGACCGACAGCCGCTCGTGTTCGCGGTACAGCGCCCAGTTGTGCTCGACCAGCGCCAGCTTGTTCGAGGACAGCGACCCCGCCCGGCCGGCCCGGTAGACCGCCAGCGGTTCCCGCAGGCCCCGGGCGGGGTGCCCGTCCCTCATGATCGCCAGCCACAGCGCGTAGTCCTGCCGCTTCGGCATGTCCGGCATCAGCCTCGTGCCCAGCACCGTCCGGTCGTACATGGCGGTCAGGGCTCCGATGTGGTCCTGCACCAGCATGTCCCGGTACGTCACGCGCTCCCGCGCCGCGATCACCCGCCCGTTCGGCGTGAAGTCGCAGGCCTCGCCCGTGAAGTCGCCGGCGACCTTGTAGTACGAGGTGAACGTCAGTGGGGCATCGCCCTCGGCGGCGAACGCGAGCTGCCGCTCCAGCTTCTCCGGGAGCCACATGTCGTCGCTGTCCAGGAACGCCACGTACTCCCCCCGGGCTCGCGCCATGGCGAGGTTCCGGGCCCTGGCCGCGCCGCCCTGCTCGGGTGCCGCCTGCGGGCGCACACGCTCGTCCCGGCGGGCCAGGTCCTGCAGCAGGTCCATGGATCCGTCGGTGGATGCGTCGTCGGTGATCAGCAGCTCGACGTCGGCGTGCGTCTGCGCAAGCACGGAGCGTACCGACGCGCCGAGAGTGGCAGCCGAATTGTGTACCGGCATCACCACGGAGACCAGTGGCACGGGGTGCTCCTTACCGAGTTCGGAGTCGTCACGGATGTCGTTGTCGCCGGTCAAGGCTACGCGGGTCCGCCGCAGGTCTTGAACGGTCCACCGGTGTGACGCGACACCGTCCGCTGCAGCCTGCCGGCCAGACGCTGACGAACACCCGGTCAGCCGGCATGGCCACCGGCGTCGCCGGGGTGGGGCCGGCCTGATCGAGAGTGCCCGCGATGCCGGCGCCACCTGGACCGACCTCGCCGAACCCCTGGGCGTCCAGAGCCCCCGTCAGGGCGTGACGGTCGCCGCGAACTCCCCCGTCAGACCCGCTCGCGCCAGCGCCCGGACGATGGCCGGCCGGTCCAACGGGTCGTCGTACTGGTTGGTCCGGCCCAGCCGTTCCAGCAGCCCGAGCGGTTCCAGTCGGTACGCTTCCGCGTCGGCCAGGAGGCTGTCCGCGCTCGGCCCGTCGACCGTGTCGTCCAGGTGGTCCGTCAGCTCGCCCAGCACCTCGTCGCGGTCGATGAAGTGGCTCATTCCGCAGTCCAGGCCGTCGTCGTCGAGGCCGTCCGGGTACGGTGCCCGGGCCCAGGCGCCGTTCTCGTACCAGTAGACGCAGCCGATCTCGTGCCCTTCGAGCCGGTTCCGCAGTTCCTCGTGGGGCAGCCAGTCCGGGCCGCCCGCCAGCACGTCGATCGCCGGCTCGTGCCACTTGACGCCGCTCGCCTCGTCCTCGCCGTAGAGCACGAACCGGCCGTCGCCCTCCTTCGACATGACCCACCAGGTGCAGCCGCAGTCGTCCCAGTGGAGGCCGTCGTCATCGATCCACCGGCCCGTCCGGTGGCGCGGCGGGCGCTCCTCGTACTCGGTGGTCGCCTCGAGCGCGGCGAGAAGTGCCCAGCGCGCCCACAGTTCCTCGGCCGGCGGAAGGTCCTCCGGCAGTCCTGGCCGGTGAACGGTCATGTGTGCCCCCCGTGTGTGTTCTCCGATGGTGACCGCCCCAACGATATGTCCCGCTGCTGACGGGTGAGGGCCGGTCCACGGAGAGCACGGCCCGCCCTCACCGTGCGCGAGCACGACAGTGGCGCCCGCTCGTTCGAGCGGGCGCCACTGACCGGCTCGGAAGCCGGCCTGACGGATCGGCCCGGCCACACCTCGCCGGCCTTGTGTCAGGCGCCGACGAGCTCCTGCTCGGCGCCTGACGGCACGGCGTCCGGGCCCGCCGGGACGGCGGGCTTGCGCATCCCCTTGAGCACGACGACCACCCCCGTGGTGACCACCGTGCCGGCCGCGACCGCGACCAGGTACAGGAAGGGGCTGCCGATCAGCGGGAGCACCCAGATTCCGCCGTGCGGGGCCCGCAGGGTGGAACCGAAGGCCATCACCAGGCCGCCGGCGGTCATGCTGCCGACCATGTTCGCCGGGATGACCCGCAGCGGATCGGCCGCCGCGAAGGGGATGGCGCCTTCGGTGATGAACGACGCTCCGAGCACCCAGGCGGCCTTGCCGTTCTCGCGCTCCTCGGGGGTGAACAGCCGGCGCCGGACGACGGTCGCCAGCGCCATGCCCAGCGGCGGGGTCATGCCCGCGGCCATCACGGCGGCCATCACCTTCAGGCTGCCGGCGTCCGGGGTGGTGCCCGCGGAGGTGAGCGCACCGGCCGCGAAGGTGTAGGCGACCTTGTTGAGCGGGCCGCCCATGTCGAAGGCCATCATCGCGCCGAGCAGCACGCCGAGGAGGATCGCGTTGGAGCCGGAGAGGCCGTTCAGCCAGTCGGTCAGGCCGCTCATCGCCGAGGCGATGGGCGAGCCGACCACCACGAACATCAGGAAGCCGACCGCCGCCACCGACAGCAGCGGGATCACCACCACCGGCATGATGCCCCGGATCGCCCGCGGCACGTTCCAGCGGATCATCCACAGCACCAGGAAGCCCGCGGCCAGGCCCGACACGATGCCGCCGAGGAAGCCGGCGCCGACCGCCACCGAGACGGCACCGCCGGCGATGCCGGCGGCCAGCGCCGCCCGGTCCGCGATCGCCCAGGCGATGTATCCGGAGAGGACGGGGACCAGGAAGCCGAAGGAGGTCTTGCCGGTCTGGAACAGCATCGCCGCCCAGCTGTGCGAGGAGGTCCAGTCGAAATGACCCAGCACGGACGGGGCGGAGGCGATCTGGTAGCCGCCGATCGCGAAGGCGAGGGCGATCAGCAGGCCGCCGGCCGCGACGAACGGGATCATGTAACTGACGCCCGTCATCAGGTACTTGCGCAGCCGCTGGGCCCAGTGCTCGCCCGTCGGCGCGCTGGGTGCGGCGACCGGGGCGGCGGCGCGGGCACCGCTGCCGGTCTCGGTGACCAGGCCGGCGGCCCGGGCGATCAGGTCGTCGGCGCGGTTGACGGCGGCCTTCACGCCCACGTCCACGGTCGGCTTGCCGGCGAAGCGGGCGCGGTCCCGGACCTCGACGTCATGGGCGAAGATCACCGCGTCGGCCGCCGCGATCACCTCGGGGGCCAGCGGCGTCGTCCCGGCGGAGCCCTGGGTCTCGACCTGGATCCGCACACCCGCTCGGACGGCGGCCAGTTCGAGCGCCTTGGCGGCCATGTAGGTGTGCGCGATGCCGGTCGGGCACGAGGTCACCGCGACCAGCAGCAGCCCGGCGTCGGCGTCGGCCGCTTCCGGAGCGGCGGGCGTCTGCGCGACGGCGGCGGGCTCCGGAGCAGCGGCCGGCGTCTCCTCGCCGTTGACCAGGGCCGCGACGGCGCCCGGGCTCTCGGCATCGCGCAGGGCGCCGGTGAACGCGGGATCCATCAGTCGGCGGGCCAGCGCGGCGAGGATCTGCAGGTGGGCGTCGTCCGCACCCGCGGGTGCCGCGATCATGAAGATCAGGTCGGCGGGCCGCCCGTCCGGGGCGTCGAAGTCCACGCCCCCGGCGCTGCGGCCGAAGGCCAGGCTCGGCCGCGTGACGTGGGGCGATCTGCAGTGCGGTATGCCGATCCCGTCGCCCATCCCGGTCGGGGCCTGGGCCTCGCGGGCGGCGACGTCGGCGAGGAAGCCGTCGAGGTCGGTGACCCGGCCCTCGGCGACCAGCCGCTGGGCGAGGGCGCGGAGGGCCTCGCTCTTGTCCCGGGGGGCGAGGTGGAGATCAACGAGTGCGGGTGTGATCAGTCCGCTGGTGTCGCTCATCGTGTCGGTCCTTCGACTGGTGCCTGACAGTGTTCCCTTGCCCCCGGGAATGGTCGCCGTTCCGTCCCACACGGTCGGGCGCGGTGCCTCAAGGCAGAGGCCGTTCTCAACCGCTGAGCGGTCGTTCGAGCGGGATGTCCGCCGTCACGACCACCGCGGCCGGGTCCAGATCGGCCGGGGCCGGCATGACGCTCCCCGGCAGTTGTACGGCGGCGGCGCCGTGCGCCAGGGCCGCCGCGAGTGCCTCGGGGCCGCTGCCACCGGCTCCGAGGAAGCCGGCGAGCGAGGCGTCGCCCGCTCCCACGTCGCTGCGGACGGCGGCGACCGGTGCGCTGCCGTACCAGTTGCCCTCCTCGGCGATCAGCAGCATCCCGTCCGCGCCGAGGCTGGCGAGGACCTGCTGGGCGCCACGCTTGCGCAGTTCCCCGGCCGCGTCCACGGCGTCGCCGACGGTGGCGACCGGGCGGCCGACGGCCTCCGCGAGTTCTTCCCGGTTGGGCTTGACCACGTCGGGGCGGGCCGAGAGTGCGGCGAGCAGCGCCGGGCCGGAGGTGTCCAGGGCGATCCGGGCGCCACCCGAGTGCACCTGGGCGACCAGCTCGGCGTACCACTCCGGAGCCAGTCCGCGCGGCAGGCTGCCGCAGCAGGCCAGCCAGTCGACGCCGTGCCCCAGGTGGTCCTCGCGGACGAGCGCCAGCAACGCGGCCGACTCGGCGGCGCTGAGCTCGGGGCCGACCGCGTTGATCTTCGTGAGACTGCCGCTGTCCTCGGCGATCGAGACGTTGATCCGGGTGTCGCCCGAGATCGCGACCGCCGCGACGTCGATCCCCTGGCTGCGCAGCAGGTCGGCGAGCAGTTGCCCGGAGAGGCCGCCCAGCGGGAGGACGGCGGTGGTGCGGTGGCCGGCGGCCGTGAGCGCACGGGAGACGTTGACGCCCTTGCCGCCGGGGTCGAGCCGGTCGTGCGCGGCTCGGTTGACCTCGCCCGGGGTGAGCGTGCCCAGCTCGTAGGTGCGGTCGAGGCTGGGGTTCGGGGTGATGGTGACGATCATGCGCGGATGACTTCCGGTCCGAGGTTCTCGATCTCTGCGGTCTGCTCGTCGGTCAGTCCGGTGTCCGTGACCAGCACGTCGACCTGGTCCAGCGAGCCGAACCGGGCGAAGTGGCGGACCCCGTACTTGGAGGAGTCGGCGACCAGCACCACCCGGCGGGCGCCGGTGAGCATGGCGCGTTTGACGGCCGCCTCGGCGAGGTCGGGCGTCGACAGGCCACCCTCCGGGGAGAAGCCGTTGGTGGCGACCACCGCGACGTCCGCGTGGACGTCGGCCAGATCGCGCAGTGCCCAGGCGTCGACGGCGGCCTGGGTGCGGTGGCGCAGCCGCCCGCCGACCAGGTGGAGGGCGAGCGCCGGGTGGTCGGCGAGCCTGGCGGCGACGGGGAGGGCGTTGGTGACGACGGTGAGGGCGCAGTCGGCGGGCAGGAGGCCGGCCAGCCGGGAGACCGTCGTCCCGGCGTCCAGGATCACGCTGCCCTCGCCGGGCAGCAGGGCCAGGGCCGCCTTGGCGATGCGCTCCTTCTCGGCGGCGGCGGTGGAGTCCCGCTCGGCCAGACCGGGCTCCAGGTGCAGTGCGCCGGCGGGCAGTGCGCCGCCGTGCACCCGGTGCAGCAGGCCGGCCCGGTCCAGGGCGCTCAGGTCGCGCCGGATGGTCTCCTGCGTGACGCCGAAGCCCTCGGCCAGCGTCGGCACGTCCACCCTGCCCTGCTCCTGCGCGAGGCGGAGGATCTGTTGCTGCCGCTCGGGTGCATACATGTGGGATCGGGTCCGTTTCATGTCCGTTTACGCCTGATGAGGCCCGACCATACGCGCTCCGGCCGAAAAAGCAAGCGATCGCGCCGCCTCTGCGTCCACAGGCCCGGGACTGCCCGAATGTGTTGACATCCCCCGACATCCGGGCGTAGAACCAATCGAAACAACGCGCTAACGGGCGTGAAACCACTGAGCGCCCGGTCTCCGCCACTGCCCCCGTACCGCGAGGACCAGGCGCGAACACGGTGGCCCGCGCTTCACCCCCGTGCGCGGGCCACCGTGCCCACCCCCCTGCCGGCCCGACTCCCACCCGGGTCGGCGATCGTCTCCTCCACCTCCTCCAAGGACTCCCATGCACTCGATCCAGGTCACCGTCGGCTCCCGGAGCGGCCTGCACGCCCGGCCCGCGTCACTGCTCGTCCAGGCCGCGGCCCGCCAGCCCGCCAAGGTCACCGTCGGCCGCCCGGGCCAGACGCCGGTCGACGCCCGCAGTCTGCTGTCCGTCCTCGCCCTGGCCGCCGGCTGCGGCGAGGTCCTGGAGCTCGTGGCCGTCGGCGACGGCGCCCGGGACTCGCTCAAGGAGCTCGCGGACCTGCTCGCCTCCGACCTCGACGCAGCGGCATGACGGAACCGATCCGCGGGATCGGCGTCGGCACCGGCAGCGCGGCGGGCCCGGTCGCCCGGATGGCGCCCGCGCCCCCGCTGCCCGCAGCGAGGGCCGTCGCCGACCCGGCGGCCGAGGCCGCCGCCGTCCGCCCCGCCCAGATCGGAAGAGCACACGACAGAACACCAGTCACGCCGAGAACAATAGCAAAAGACTTAAAAACATTCAAACCACCTGGTAGCGGGGTTGGGGTGGTGGGGGTGGTGT
>NZ_JBEZGX010000055.1:0-57832 GCF_040650235.1 Kitasatospora sp. NPDC048722 | reverse complement strand
GTCGTAGCTCACAGGGGCGGGGCTCAGTAGACGAAGGGGACGAGCCGCTTCGACTCCCGACGGCCGGCGCCCGCAGCTCGACGCGCCCGTACCGGAGGGCGGTGCGGTGCCCGTCGGTGTACTCCACCCGCAGCCGCCCGTCCGGCCGGACGTCGACGACCACGGCCCCCTCGACCGCACCGAACTCCGAGTCCCGGTACACCCACACACGATCCCCGACGCGGAACTCCACCGCCTCCGAGCTGATCACCGGACTCACCTTCCCGCTTCCCCGCCGCACCCGCCCCGCCACTGACCCATACGTCCCGCCGGGCCGTGGGACTCAACGCGTCAGCCGCAGGCCCGCGGGCTACAGCTCGTACGGGTACAGCCGGAGCGACGCGACCCGTACCGCCACGACGTCGCCGGGCGACACGTCCCAGCCGTCCACCGGCGGCTCCAGAAGGACGATGTCGTCGCCGAGCCGGAGGTCGACGACGGGGTCGTCCGCGTCGCCCGCCCCGAGGACGGTCCCGGTGAGCACGGCCCCGCTCGCCGGGGTTCCGGTGATCGCTCCCGGTCCGGCGATGGCCCTCGCCCAGGCGGCGATCGGCTCCTCCACGTCCAGTTCGACGTCGAGGAGTTGGCCGGGACCGGGCAGCGTTGGCCCGGCCCACTGGCCGTAGGCCCGGCCGAGGCCGCAGCGGAAGTCGACCCGGCCGCCGTCCAGGACGGTGACGATCTCGATCCGCACGTCAGCACCCCTCGCCGCAGAGGCCGAGGCCGAGGAGCCGCTCGAGGCCGAGGAGCCGCTCGAGGCCGAACTCGAAGCGCTCGTCGAAGCCGCAGTCGAGCAGGGCCGCGATCGTCGCGTCGGCGTGCCGCAGGGTGGCCGGGGCGGGCCTGGTGCGGGCGGAGGCGGGGGCCTGCTCCTTGGTCACTGACCCAGCCTACTGACAGCCAGTCATCGGTCACTGGCCAAGATCGTGGCGACCCCCGCTCCTGGGTCAGACCCCCGCCCGACCGCTCCCACCGGGGCGGTACGCTCGCCCGCGTGCGGAACACGATCGAACAGCTGGTCGACGGCCTCGCCGGCAACGTCATCATCGGGGGCGTCCTCGACCTCGCCGACGAGCACCTCCGGCTCGGCGACGCGGACTTCGTCGCGGAGCTCGCCGCGGCGGTCCACGCGCGCTACGGCGCGGGCGAGAAGGGCACCGAGCACCACTACCTCTTCTCCCTGCTCCTGTGGAGGCTCGCCACCACCCACCGTCGCGACGCCATCGCCCACGCCCTCCGGCTGGGCTTCGCCGACCTGTCGCCCACCAAGCAGCCCGAGCGCAGGGCCGCCGCCGTGCTCGCCGCCAACCAGTCCCCGCGCGACCTCGCCCAGGTCTTCGTGCCGGGCGAGGCCGCGCACGGGGACGCCCCCGACGAGCTGCGGGCCTGCCTCGTCCACGAGTTGGTGCTCCGCCGCGCCACGCCCCCGCCGGAGGCCGCCCACTGGGCGGCCAACTCGCCGTTCTGGCAGGGCCATCCGCTCGCCTGGCTGCCCTGGTCGCTCTCCCCGCTGGAGGGCACGCCGCGGCTGACCCGCTACTGGCTGGGCGGCGGAGGGAACGGCATCGCGTACGGCCTGCCCGAGGGGCGCGAGCTGCCGAACGACCCCGCGCCCGTCCCGGCGGTGCGCGCCAACGACCTCGACTTCGCCCTGACCACCGCCGTCGACCGCTGGGACGGGCGCCATAACGGCCGGGTCGAGGCCGGGATCCACGTCACCGACGCCCCCGTCGACGCCGACGCCCTCCACCCGATGCTGGCCTCGCTCCCGCTGGACTGCCTCGACGGCCTGACCGGCGCCCGGAACCTCGCCGTCGTCGCGACCACCCCCGCGGAGGCGTGGCGCCAGCTCTTCGCCGCGGCCTCCACCGGCGGCGGCGGCGAGGACACGTGGTGGTACGGCGCGCACGGCCGGCTCGCCGCCTGGCGGTCCCTGGCCGCCCTGGCCGGCGCCCCCGGCGACGCGACGGCCGCCGAGGTCGAACGGCGGGTCGCCACCTGCGCCTGGTACGGCTTCCGGGCCTGGACGGACTGGTTCAACTGCGACCTGTGGGACCTCGGCCTCGCGACCCTCTCTCCCGACCGCACCCGCCTCACCGTCCTCGCGGCCACCGACTACAACGGGGGCTGAGCCGTGCCCGCACCCGAACGGTCCGGCCGGCCGGGCCGGCTACCGACCGCCCGGCCGGGGGCGCCGACGACCGGGGGGAGGACCGGGCCGATACGTGACCGTCAGGTTCGAGGCGTTCCGGGGGGAAGCCGATGATCAACGATGCCGTCCCGCTGTCCGTCGACCACGACGCGGCGTCAGGGCTGTGGACCGTCACCGCGCCCAAGGACAGCCTCGGCCCGATCGCCGTCGCCGACGGGCAGGTGCTCGTCCCGTTCGACGGGCGGATGACCGCGTTCGACGCCCGCGACGGCGGGATGCTCTGGCGGAGCCCGCACCCGCTCGTCGGGATCGGGTTCCGGCTCGCGACGGCCTTCACCCCGACCGGGCAGCACGTCGTCGTGCCGAGCCGCAACCCGAGCCCGCACGGCACCGAGCCGATCGCCCTCACCTGCCTCCGCCGGACGGACGGCGCGCTCGCCTGGGTCCGGGACGCCGCCCCGCTCTCCGGCTACCTCGCGGACGACCGCACGCTCATCCTCTGGCAGAGCCACCCCGACGCGCCGCGCCACGTCACCGCCGTCGACCTCGTGGACGGCCACCGCCTGTGGCGGCACGACCACGTGGACTTCGGGAGCGTCCTGCTGACCCAGGGCCGGGTGATCGTCACCGTCGGGACCCAACGGCGGCACTACACCCGCGCCTACGACGCCCGCAGCGGCACACGGCTGTGGCGCACCACCATGAACCGCTACCCGGCCCGTCTGCACCTCGTCACCGCCGATCACCTGCCCGGGCCGGTCGTCTTCACCGCGCACCCGCGCAGGGACACCGTGCAGTGGTTCGACCCCGCCACCGGCACCGCGCTCGGCTCCCTCACCACGGAGTACCGCTCCACCCACTGGCACGGCGCCGGGACGGACGGCGGGGTGCCCTCGGCGGTCTGGGCCCAGGTCGACGAGCGCCGGGTGGCACACCTCCGGCCGCTCGGGGACGGACGGGTGCGGACCTTCCTCTCGCCCAGGCGCCCCCTGCGCGCCTCGGAGCCTCAGCTCGTCGAAGCGAACCGCAGGATCTACACGACCGTCCGGCTGGACGGGACGCACGACGACCCGGCCACGATCCGCGGGGAACGGATCGTCTCGGCCCGGCTCGGCGGCCTCGGCCGGCCCCCGTGGCTCACGGGGCTCCGCTGGCCGCTGAAGGTCCCGCGGCGCGAGCGCCGGAACTTCCACGCCCACCTCGTGCCGGCCCCCGGACTGCTCTACGCGCTGCTCATCCACCGCGCGGCGTGGGCCGTCGTCGCCGTCCGGGGCGGCCGGGTGCTCTGGCGGCGCGGCTCGCGGGCCGCACCGCCCGTCCCGCTCGGCGACCGGGTGCTCCTGCTCGACGGCTGCGGCGAGCACGACCACCTACGGCTGGTCGACGGCCGGACGGGCACCACGACGGGGCCCTGCCCACGCAAGTGAAGCCCGGCGGGCACGCTACTCGACGGACTCCGCCGGCCGGCACCGCAGCCGCCGGAACGGGTACGTCGGCAGGTCGACCCGCCGTGCGCCGGGCGGGAGCATCGGCGTCCAGTCCACCGGGACGCCCCGGACGAACGCCTCCGCGAGCGAGCGGGCGAACCGCTCCCGGCCGCCCTCGCCGCGCGCCAACGTGCCGCACACCACGGACATCCCGGCGGCCACGCCCGCGTCGGCCAGCGTCGCCCCGATCGCCGTCGTCATCACCGGGTGCGCGCTGACCTCCACGAACCCGGTGAGCCCCTGGGCCGCCAGCGCGCGCACGGCCGGGTCGAGCAGCACCGGTTCGCGCAGGTTGCGGTACCAGTACCCGGCGTCGACCGGACCGGCCACCCACGCCCCGTCGACGGTCGAGAACCACGGCACCGTCGGCGTCAACGCCCGCACTTCGCCGAGGAGTCGGAAGAGGTCGCGCTCGACCCCCGCCACCTGCGCGGTGTGCGACGCGTAGTCGACCGGGACCATCCGCACGTCGATGCCGCGCCCCACCAGCTCGGCGTGGAAGGCGCCGAGCGCCGCGCTCTCCCCGCCCACCACGGTGCGCTCCGGCCCGTTGACCGCGCCGATCTCGACGCCGTCCCCGCACGCGCGGATCCAGTCCCGTACCCGGCCTTCGGGCAGCGGCACGGACACCATGCCGCCCCGGCCGGCCAACCGGTCGGCGATGGCGCGGCTGCGCAGCGCGACCGTCCGGGCGGCGTCCTCCAGCGACAGCGCGCCCGCGACGCAGGCCGCCGCGATCTCGCCCTGCGAGTGGCCCAGTACGGCCGCCGGGCGGACGCCGTACGCCTCCCACAGCGCTGCGAGCGAGACCATCACCGCGAACGTCAACGGCTGGGCGACGTCCACGCGCTCCACCGGCGGGGCGCCGCCGACACCGTGCACGACGTCCACGAGCGACCAGTCCACGTGCGGGGCCAGCGCCCGCCCGCACTGCGCCATGCGCTCCGCGAACACCGGCTCGTCGTGCCACAACTCCCGTCCCATGCCCGCCCATTGGCTACCCTGACCGGGGAAGACGAAGACCAGGCCGCCGTCCGGGCGACCCGGGGCCACGACGCCGGTGACGAGACCGGGCGCCGCGCCGCCCTCGGCCAGCGCCCGCAGCGCCGCGCGGACGGCGTCCGCGTCGGCCGCCGCCACGACGGCCCGGTGCTCGAACAGGGCCCGTCCGGCGAGCACCGACAGCGCCGCGTCCTGCGGGCGCACGCCGCCGTCCAGCGCATCGGCCAGCCGCCCGGCCTGCGCCGCCAGGGCATCCGGCGTCCGCGCGGACACCACGAGCGGGGCGAAGCCTGCCGACTCGGCTGCCGCGTGGAACTCCTGCGGCACCTGCTCCAGGATCACGTGCGCGCCGGCGACGAGGTCCGGGAGGCCGTCCCGAACCGCCCGTCGCGGGACGGCCCGGGGCGCGGCCGCCAGCAGCCGCCGCAGGGCGGCCGGGTCCGCCGTCCCGGCGCCGGTGCGCGGGATCGCGTCGACGAGGTGCAGCCGGACCGGGAGCGCGTGCGGCGCGAGGCGCCCGGCGCCGAACTCCCGCACCGCGTCGAGCGTCGGGGCGCTCCCCGGCTCCGCCACGGCCACCAGGGCGACGGCCTCGCCCCGTCCGTCGTGCGGCGCGCCGACGGCGGCGAGCTCCCGCAGGCCGGGGCAGCCGGTGAGCGCGCGCTCGACCTCGGCCGGGTGGACGGTCCTGCCGTCCCGGACGAGCGCGTTCGCCAGCCGGTCGACCAGGTACAGGCAGCCGTCGGCGTCCAGCCGGCCGAGGTCCCCGGTGCGGAACCAGCCGTCGCCGTCCCGCAACGCCGCCTCGCCGCGCCAGTAGCCCGGCGAGACGTGCTTCCCGCTCACCCACACCTCGCCTGGCTCGTCCGGCCCCGACACGTCCGTGCCCGAGTCCGGGTCGACGATCCGCAGCCGGGTGAACGGCATCGGGCGGCCCGCCGAGCCCGCCTTCGCGACGGTGAGCTCCGGCGGCAGGTACGAAGCGAAGGACGCCGTCTCCGTGAGCCCCCACGCCTGTTGCAGCATCACCCCGCGCGCCGCGTAGTCGAGCACCAGCCGCGCGGGCACCGGGGCGCCCGCCACGACGGCGCCCCGAAGCGCGGACAGGTCGGCGTCGGCGAAGCCGGGCAGGCGGGCGAGGGCCGCGAACACCGACGGCGCGGCGAAGAACGTGTTGACCCTCAGCTCGACGAGGTCGCGCAGGGTCCGCTCCGGGTCGAAGCGGCGCCGGACGACGGTGGTGCCGCCGTGGCCGAGGCTGCGCAGGGTGAAGCCGGCGAGCCCGCCGACGCGGGACAGCGGGGTGACGACCAGGTTGACGTCCTCCTCGCGCGTGACCATCGCCGCGTCGACGTTGGCACCGCTCCACCAGATGTTGCCGTGGGTGATCCGGACGGCCTTCGGACGGCCCGTGGTGCCCGAGGTGTGGAGCAGGACGGCGAGGTCGTCGGCGTCCAGCGGCGCCGGTTCGCGCGGCGGCTGCGGGGCGGCGGCGAGCGCGGCGGCGAGCGGCGTCCAGTGCGGGCCGGGCGCGCCCGTCGGGGGTGCGGCGGGGTCGTCGTCGATGAGCAGCAGGCGCGTTCCCGGCGCGGGGTCGACCAGTGGCGCGTGCCCCGGCTCGGCGACCACGGTGTGCGCCTCGCAGTCCCGCAGCACCTCCCCGGTCTCCACCGCGCCGAGCCGGTGGTCCAGCGGGACGAAGACGGCGCCCAGCCAGCCGCAGGCCAGGTAGGTGGTGAGCAGCGTCGGGCTGTTGAGCCCGAGGTAGGCGACCTGCCGCCCGGCCGTCACCCCGCCCGCGGCGAGCACCTCGGCGAGGCGGCCCGCGCGGTCCAGCAGCTCCGGATAGCCGATCGCGGATTCCTCGTAGTGCAGGGCGGGGCCGCCGAGGGGGCGGCCGGCCGCTCGGCGCAACGCGTCGATCGGGGTGATCTCCAGGTGCATGGCTCGTCCTCCTGTGGTGCGGGGCGCGGTCGGGCGCACGCACCGTGGTCGGGTGTGCGATCTCTATCAGATGTGACTCACCGTGACCACCGCCACCGGAAAAGTATGCAGAGCGGGAAAAGGTACGAAGAGCGTGCACCTCGCTCCGCCGCATCGCGCCGGGCGCCACGGCGTTGCGCCGCCGGGTGTCGGCGTCCGGCTGGGATCCTCGCCCGGTGGAGACGGTGGGGCCGGCGCGGCCGGTGGCGACGACGGACACGGGCCGGGTCGAGGCGTTCAGCGACGGGGTGTTCGCGATCGCGATCACGCTGCTGATCCTGGAGATCAAGGTCCCGCAGGGCGACGACGCGGCCGAGCTGTGGCGGGCGCTCGGCGCGCAGTGGCCGTCCTACTTCGCGTACGCGGTGAGCTTCCTGGTGATCGGCGTCATCTGGGTCAACCACCACACGCTGTTCGTGCACCTGGCCCGGGTGGACCGCACGCTGGTGTTCGTCAACCTGCTCCTGCTCATGCTGGTCTCGGCGCTGCCGTTCCCGACCGCACTGGTCGCGCAGAACCTGCGCAACGGCTCGGCCGCGAACGTCGCCGCAGCCGTGTACGGCGGGGTGATGGTCGGGCACGCCGTGCTGTTCTCGCTGTTCTGGAACCACGCGACGCGCATCGGCCACTGCTTCGACGAGAGCGTCGACATCGCGGCGGCCCGGGCCGCCCGGTGGCGGTTCGAGGTGGGCGTGGTCGTCTACCCGCTCACCGTCGGCCTGGCGTTCCTGTCCGCCCCCGCGGCCCTCGCCGTCCACGGACTGCTGGCCGTCTACTACGCGTTCAACCAGGTCAAGGTGCCGACGCGGGCTTAGGACTTCCGTTTCCGCCGCACCAGCGACACCGGCGGCTGCGGCCGGTCGAGTTCGGTGGCCGCACGCACGGCCTCCATCGCCCGCACCTCGGTGGGGACCCGGGGCCGCGCGCCGAGGCCGAAGAAGCCGCCCTCGCTGTTGGCGTCGGCGACGACCGCGGCGATCTCCAGCAGGAACTCCCGGAACCCGTCGACCTCCTCGGGGGCGACCCTCGCGACGATCCCGGTCGCCTCGTGGATCACCGCCAGCGCGGGCCGCTCGTAGTCGGCGTAGCGCGTCGCGGGCCGGAGCCCGGTGTCGAAGGTCGACGACGCGGCCAGCTCCCGCACGAAGCGGCGCGGGTGGGTCACGCCGGCCTCGCGCAGCAGCTTGACCAGCGCGATGATCTCCTCCGCGTCGGCGACGCCCTCGGCGAGCGCCACCAGCACGCCGGAGGCCATCAGGGACCGGCCCAGCGTCGCCCACTCCTCGGGCGTGAAGTCCGACTCGCCCGGCCCGACGGCGCCGTGACCGGTGCGCAGCACCTGGAAGCCGACGTCGGCGAGGACGGCGGGCAGGCGGCGCACCGACGCGACCGTCCGCGCCCGGGTGTTCGGGGACAGCTCCGCCCACGGCACCTGCTCCGCGTCCCGGCCGTCCCACCGGCCGTCCCACCGGCCGTCCCCCCGGCCGTCCCGCTGGCCCGGCAGCGCGCCCGGGCCGAGGACGGCGGGCGCGCTCAGCCCGTGCTCGTGCTCCAGCCGGGCGAGGACCTCCGCCTCCGCCTCGGTGAAGTCGACGGGCGGCGGGCCGTCGGCGCCCGGCGGGTGCTCGGAGGTCGGCACCATCAGGCAGCCGACGGCGGCCAGCCGGTCGCCGAGCCGCCGCGCCTGGCGGCGGTTGGCCTGCCGGAGCTCCTCCGGCAGTTCGTCCCAGGGCAGCAGGCCCGGTCGGCTGCCGGGCTCCCGGCCGTCCTCGACGGCGGCCTCCAGGCGGCTCTGGTGGATGGCCCGTGCCAGGTGCTTGGTGACCTGGGCGCTGGTGTAGTCGGCGAGGCTGTCGATGACGCGGTCCTGCGCCTCCAGGCGCGCCTTCATCCGGCGGCACTCGTGCAGGACGGCCTCGGCGTCCAGCAGCGTCTGCTCGGCGCGGCGGTCGCCGGCCCGGCCGATGACGTCCTGTCCGACCATGATGACGATCATGAAGACCAGCTGGGCGAGGGTGGACAGGAAGCTCATGAAGGCGAACGGGTAGGGATCGAAGTCCTGGAGGCCGGACTCGGCCATCCCGATCCACACCACCTGGGTGCCCGCGGCGACGTAGAACGCCCACATGCTGCCCAGCCGTCCGGTCAGCCACGCGGCGATCCGCCCGTTGACCGTGGTCGCCTGGTCGATCGCCTGCGGCGGGTGCTGCACGCGGTGGCGCTCGATCCAGGGGTGGCGGCTGGTCTCCAGCAGGCTGACGCCGCGCCCGAGCGCGAGGTCGTGGCGGTCCAGGTGCGCCTGGAGGTCGGCGACCCGCTCGAAGATCGCCTCGGCACTCTCGTAGGTCTGCACCGCCCGCCGGTCCGCCGCCATGCCGAGCACCCGCTGGCCGACCAGGATCACCAGGCAGAGCACCAGTTGGACGACGTTGTCGAGGAACAGCAGGAACGCGAACGGGTACGGGTCGAGGGTGTGCAGCGGCCCCCACGTCGCGAGCGCCATCCATCCGCCGACGATCGCCAGCGTCACGTACAGCGCGGGCATCGAGCCCACCACTCGGGTCAGCGCGGCCGCGAACGCCCCGTTGAAGCCGACCTGTTCGTACGCCATCGCCACCGGCTGCTGCCGCGGCGCCTCCGGCCCCGCACCGACCGCACTCACGTCCACTCCTCACGCAGATCGCCGAGGACGCACTGAACCGCTTTCCGGACGCTCTGTCAACGTCCTTTCTACGGAACGTGATTCCGTGTCGGCCCGGCCCCCCGGAGGCTGGCGCCGGTCCGGCCCGAACGCCGATGACGGCGCCGTGTGGATCAAGTGGATCAACTGCCGCGTACTGCCCGGCGGACGGGCGGACTTCGCAAAAGCGCAGTGTCGGTGGACGGCGATCGCGGACCAGCCGGGGCCGGTCGGGCAGGTCGGGGGCTGGGAGCCCGGCGGCGAAGGGGCGCACGTGCTCGGCGTCTGGGCCGACGAGGAGGCCTGCACCGCCTTCATGGAGGTCGCCCGCGGCACCGCCCTGCGCGTCGCCGACTGCCACCTCCACCCCGGCCGCGCGGAGCACTTCCTCGCCGCCCTGCGCTCGACCTGCGGCCCGGCGCCGGCCGCGGCCGGTGGCATGCTCGCGGGCACGGTCGCCCGCCCCCCGAACGCCACCTCGTCGTGACGCTCCGGTCCGATCCGGACGCCCACCGGCGGTACGCGGACGGCGACTTGGTCGACCCCCGGGTGCCCGGGTCGACCGGACCGCCGACGTCCAGGAGCCGACCGAACCGGTCCTGCCGGTCGAGTCCGGCCGGCAGGCCCTGCCCCGCGTCTGGTCCTGATGCCCCGGCTCCGCCTGCCTCACGAGCCCGGCAGCGCGTTCCACCCGCGGAAAGCTCGGTTCCGCCGTCAGGCCAGGCAACCGACGTGCGCCAGCGCCCGCTTGAGCAGCACCCCCTGACCGCCCGGCATGTCCTGCTGCACCAGCGGCGACGCGGCCTCCGCCGGGCTGAACCAGACCAGGTCGAGCGCGTCCTGCCGCGGCCGGCAGTCACCGGAGACGGGAACGATGTAGGCGAGCGAAACGGCGTGCTGGCGGGGGTCGTGGAACTCGGTGATGCCGAGCGTCGGGAAGTACTCGGCGACGGTGAACGGCTGCAGCGAGGCCGGGATCCGCGGCAGCGCCACCGGTCCGAGGTCCTTCTCCAGGTGCCGCAGCAGCGCGTCGCGGATCCGCTCGTGGTGCAGCACGCGCCCGGACACCAGTGTGCGGCTGACCGTCCCGTCCGGCCCGATCCGCAGCAGCAGCCCGATCTGCGTGACCTCCCCGGACTCGTCGACCCGCACCGGCACGGCCTCGACGTACAGGATCGGCATCTGCGCCCGGGTCGTTTCGAGCTCCTCGGGCGCGAGCCAGCCCGGCGTGGTTTCCGTGATGTCAGACATTGCTTGATCGTACGATCCCCGGGCGGCGGGACGACGGCTGCCCCGCCCGGAGATGACCGACCGTCACCGGTCGTGCAGCGCGGGCGGCCCGCCCGAGCGCCGTCCAAACCCGCCCGACGGCTAGAACCGCACGAGAGTTTGGCATAGGCACGGCAAAGCCTTGGCGTCGCCGCATCCGCACGTCTGGACGGACGCCGCCCGAACTGGTGAGGTGTCGGGGCTCCATCCGAACGCCCTTCCACACGCAGGCAGTTCGCCCCTCCCCCCACACCCTGACATCCGGGAGCAGACGCATGCGCACAACCTTCAAGGCCGCCGCCCACACCCTCGCGGCGCTGGCCCTGGCGGCCTTCGGGACCACTTCGCTGGCCACCGGCGCCCAGGCGGCGCAACCCGCCACCGCCGCCGCCCACTTCGGCCTCAAACCGCTCGACCCCGCCGCGGCCGCCTCGCCGCGCGCGGTCACGGCCGCGTCCGACACCCTGTCGGTCGGGTCCAGCGCGAGCCAGGGCGTGGTCTCCCCCACGCCCAAGGTCTACCTGGTCTTCTGGGGCACCCAGTGGTCGTCCGACCCCGCCGGGGTGGCGACCGACATGCAGAACATGTTCAAGGGCCTCTACGGCGCCAAGGACACCTGGGGCACCATCCTCGACCAGTACTGCGAGGGCGTCCCCAAGGGCACGGTGACCTGCGGCACCAAGGGCATCCACGTCAACCACCCGACCACCTCGCCGTTGGCCGGGGTCTGGTTCGACAAGTCCGCCGCCGCGCCGGCCAGCGCGACGGCCGCGCAGATCGCCGCCGAGGCCGGCAAGGCCGCCGCGCACTTCGGCAACACCACCCAGGCGCCGAACCTCAACGCCCAGTACGTCGTGCTCTCCCCCACCGGAACGCACCCGGACGGCTTCCCCAACTCCGGCTTCTGCGCCTGGCACGACTTCACCTCCACGTCGTACGGCAAGCTCGCCTACACCAACCTGCCGTACATCCCGGACAACGGCGCGGGCGCCTGCACGACCTTCACCGACGGCCGCCTGCTCTCGGGCATCGAGTCCACCGAGACCCACGAGTACGCCGAGACCGTCACCGACTTCTGGCCCAGCATCGGCTGGAACGGCGGCGGCGGCGAGATCGGCGACGCGTGCGTCCAGCTCGACGCGTACGTGACGCTGAGCACCGGCACCTTCGACCTCCAGGGCCTGTGGTCGAACAGCGCCAACAAGTGCGTGACGCACGGCTGACACCCCCACCCCCTCGCCACGGCCCTCCCGGACCGCACCCGCGCCCCGCAATCGGGGTGCGCGGCCCGGGAGGGCCGTGGCATCCTCCGGAGATGAACCTGCCCGAACCGGTGATCGACCTGAACGACGGCCTGATGCTGCGCACCTTCCGCGGCCAGGCCGACCTCCCCGAACTCTTCCGCGTCATCGAGGAGTCCCTGGAGCACCTGCGCCCGTTCATGCCGTGGGTGGCCGGGCACAGCCTGGAGTCCACCACCGACTTCCTGGCCCGCCGCGAGGAGCAGTGGGCGAACGCCAACCACACCTACGCGATCGTGCAGGACGGGTCCATCGTCGGCGCCTGCTCGCTGTTCCGGCGCGAGGGCCTCCCGGACGAGGGGCGCGAGATCGGCTACTGGCTGCACCCGGCCGCGACCGGCCGCGGCATCGCCACCCGGGCCGCGCGCGCCCTGGTCGACCAGGCGTTCCGGCTGCCCGGCGTCGAGTACGTCGAGGTCTGCCACGACCCGGCCAACGCGGCCAGCGGCGCGATCCCGGCCCGGCTCGGCTTCACCGAGCACCGCCGCCTGCCCGCCGAACGCGTCGCCCCGGCCGAGACCGGCGAGGACCTGTTCTGGCGCCTGACCCGTCCGGAGCGGCCCGGCGGCGCGTGACGCGTGACGCGTGACGCGTGACGCGTGACGCGTGACGCGTGACGCGTGACGCGTGACGCGTGACCGGATCGTTCCGCATCGGGGCCCGATGGTGTCTACGCCCGGGCCCCCGCCGGGCACCATGATCGAGGCATGAAGAACGCACTCCTCGTCATCGACGTCCAGGAATCCTTCCGGCAGCGCGAGAACTGGGCCGCCGTGTCCAACCCCGCGATCGTCGAGCGGGTCAACGAGCTCGTCGAGCACGCCCGTGGCCGCGGCGACCTCGTCGTCTGGGTCCTGCACTCCGAGCCCGGCAGCGGCACGGTCTTCGACCCGGCCCGCGGCTTCGTCCGCCTCATCGAGGGCCTGGCGCCCGCCGAGGGCGAGCCCGTCGTCACCAAGACCTCGCACAACGCGTTCACCACGACCAACCTCCAGCAGGTGCTCACCCAGCACGGCGTCGGCGGCGTCGTCGTCAGCGGCATCCGCACCGAGCAGTGCTGCGAGACCACCACGCGGGTCGCCAGCGACCTCGGCTACGAGGTCGTCTTCGTCACCGACGCCACCGCCACCCACCCGATCGAGCACCGCGACGCCCCCGCCGGGCGCAGCCTCGCCGAGGTCCTCGCCGACCCGCGCACCCTCTCCACGGACGACATCATCGCCCGCACCGAGTACGCTCTCGCCGGCCGCTTCGCCACCGTCACCACCGTGAAGGAGCTGACCGGATCGTGACCCGCGTCGTCTTCCTGCTCGTCCCGCACGTGCACCTGCTGGACCTCGCCGGGCCGGCCCAGGTGTTCTCCACCGCGGCCGACCACGGCCTCGGCTACGAGAGCGCGTACGTGGCCGAGCAGGAGGACGTCCCGACGGCGCAGGGCGTCGCACTGCGGGCCGCCACCGCGTGGCCGGAGCTGGCGCCCGAGGACCTCCTGCTGGTCCCCGGCTGGCGGTCGGTCACGCTGCGGCAGAACGGCGCGCTGGGCGCGGCCACGCTGGAGCGGCTGGCCGCGCACCACGCCGCCGGCGGGACGGTGGCCAGCGTGTGCGCCGGCGCCGACGCGCTCGGCCGCGCCGGGCTGTTGGACGGCCGGCGCTGCACCACCCACCACGACCTCCAGGAGGAGCTCGCCCAGCGCTACCGGCGGGCGAGCGTGGTGCGCGACGTGCTCTACGTCGTCGACGACCGGGTCGTCACGTCGGCCGGCATCGCCAGCGGCATCGACCTCGCGCTGCACCTCGTGGCCGTGCGCAACGGTCCGGCGGCGGCCGCCCGGATCGCCCGCGAGATGGTCGTCTACGCCCGGCGCAACGGCGACGAGCGTCAGGCGAGCGCGATGCTGCGGCACCGCGGCCACCTCGTCGACGCCGTCCACCGCGCCCAGGACCTCATCGACGCCCGCTTCGACACCCGGCTCGGCCTCACCGACCTCGCCGCCGCGTCGGGCGTCAGCGAACGCACCCTCACCCGGCACTTCACCGAGGCCACCGGCCTCACCCCGCTGCGCTACCAGCAGGAGCTGCGCGTCGAGCGCGCGGAACACCTCATCGCCCACGGCGCGACCGCCGAGACGGCCGCCCGCGCGGTCGGCTTCCAGGACGCCCGGATGCTCCGCCGCCTGCGCGCCCGCACCGGCCCGGGTGCCGGTGCGGGCGCCTGAGAGCCCGGGTCACGCTCCGGCGGCGGCCACGATCCGTTCCTTGACGGCCCGCATCCGGACGACTCAGGTCGCTGGTGCGCTCGGAGGCCCAGGTGCGGACCAGGCCCGCCTCGTCGGGGTGCATGGTGAACCTGAAGACGCAGGCCGGGGGCGGTGCAGCTCGACACGGACCCGCCACACCCACCTGCCCGGAGGCCGCCCCACCACCAGGTGGGACGGCCTCCGGGCAGGTCAACAGAGAGGGATCGTAGGTCAGTTCTGCGGCGCCACCGTCATCATCGGGTGGAAGTGGGCGAGTTCGGCGGGCTCGTCCACCGGCACACCCTCGGCCTCGATCCAGGCGTGCGCGCGGAACGGCTCGGTGCGCACGCCCGTGCGCCAGGTCGGCCAGGTGCCCCGGGCGCGGCACAACAGGGCGGCGGCGATGGACCGTTGCAGGCAGCCCTGGCCCGCGCAGCGCATGCTGAGGGCGACCACGGCCTGCCGGGCGGCCAGCGCCTCGTCGGCGGTGGCCGGGCGGGCGCCGCCGCGCAGCCGCAGCAGGAGGCGACGGATCCGGGCCGGCGGCATCCGCTCGATCAGCCGGGCCGCCCCGATCGCCGCGAGCGCCGCCGGCCGTCGGCGCCAGGGCGGCCGGCCGGCCCGCGAGGCGTGGGTGTGCAGGCTCATGCGCGCCTCCCGACGGCGAGCTCGCTCCGCTCGCTCATCCTGTGACCAACCCGGCGGTGCGCAGGCTGTCCCGCAGCGTGTCGATGTCGGTGTGGACCTGGGCGGCGGTGACGGGGTAGCGCTCGCTGAGGTCGGTGGCGATCTCCTCCGCGGTCCGCCCGTCGAGCAGGGACCGCAGGATGTGCAGCCCGGTGCGGTTCAGCTGGAAGTAGCGGCCGGAGCGCTCGTCCAGCACGACGGCGCCGCTCCCGGTCGGGGTGAGGGTCACATCGGGGCTCAACTCCACTGCCATGCCGACTCCTTGATGGATCTGACGACGGGTCAGGGAACGGAAACGCGGGCCGACTCGTGCGCGCGCAGCCAGTGCTCGCACGCGAGCGTGGCGTCGAGCGCCGCGTACGACGTGCCGGGCGGGTAGAGCCCGAGGCACGCCCGGCGCAGGGCCTCCGGATGGACGAGGCCGGCGCGGGCGAGCGCGCTGTCCTCGGCGAGGGCGGCGAGTTCGGGGCGGTGGCGGGCGAGGCCCCGGTGGGCGTCGGGGCTGAAGTCGCCCTTGCCGGTGCGGCGCAGCAGCTCCTCCGGGACGTCGGGGGCGACGGCCGCGGTGAGCAGCGGCTTGTAGCCGAACGGCGTTCCGCGCAGGGCGGGTTCGGCGGCCAGGCAGGCGTCGAGCACCTGGTCGTCCAGGAACGGAACGGTGTACGGTGTGCCCTCGGCCGCGGTGACCTCGATCAGCTGCCGCATGGCGGAGGCGCTGTGGCGGACCATGTACAGCACCTGGTGCTGAGCGTGTTCGGGCGCGAGCGGTACGGCGTCGGCGGCGGGGACGGCCCTCAGCTGCTCGCGCACGAGGTCGGCGGCCTGCGGCGTGATCCAGGGCGCGAGCCGTACTTCCGGTCCCCAGCCGAGGAGTTGGGTGGTCGGCGGCCCGGGGTGGGTGAGCCGGTCGGCGGCGTGGGCGAGCCATGCCGGGTACGGGCGGGGGTCGGCGAGGGCGCGCAGCGCCGCCGGCAGGCCCCAGCGCAGCCGGGCCCGGTGACCGCGCAAGTGCCTTGCGGCGGTGGCGGGTCGGCGGGCGGCCAGGAGGCGCAGGTAGGAGGGCAGCGCCTGGAGGACCTCGTCGCCGCCCTCCCCGCTGATCCGGGTCCGGGCGCCGCGCGCGGCGAGCAGCCGGGCGACGGCCTCGTCGCGGGCCCTGGTTCGGGTCCAGGGGAACGGCTCGTCGCCCTGCGGCCCGGGGGCGTCGACGGCGGCGAACATCGCGGGCAGGCCGTCGGGTGGCAGGACGAGCCGCTCGCCGGGGAGGTGGCGGGCGGCGCGGTCGGCCCACGCGGCGTCGTCGTGGTGCGGGTCGGTCGAGCCGAGGGTGACGGTGAGCAGTTCGGCGGGCCCGCGGGCGGCGAGGAAGCACAGCGGGGTGGAGTCGAGCCCGCCGGACAGGTCGGCGGCGACGAGGCCGCCGGCGCGCGTGCGGGCGGCGACGGCGCGGCGCAGCGCGTCACCGAGCGCGGTCGCGGCTTTCTCCTGCGGCCGGTCCGGGGCGGGCGGCTGCCAGTGGGCGAGCGTGCGGGCGGCGAGGTCGGGGGCGAGCAACGCCGCGTGGTGCGGGGGCACGGGGGTGACGCCGGGCCACAGGGGCAGCCCGTCGAGTGGGTGCGGCAACGGGTGGGCGAGCCGCAGGGCGAGTCGGTCGAGGGAGGGCGTGCTGCGGGTCAGCGCCGCGAGGGTGTCGGCCCGGTCGGCCAGGACGGGCACCCCGTCGACTTCGGCGAGGTGCAGCCGGCGCAGCCCGGACAGCGAGCCGCGGGCGACGACCGTACCGCGCACGGTGGCGACGAGGTGGAAGCTGCCCGCGAGCTCCCGTGCGAGGGCGAGCACGTCGTAGGGGTCGCGGATCCGCCCGGCACTGCGGAGCAGCCCGTCCTCGTCGGTGTCGGCGGTGCCGAACACGGCCAGGCCCACCGGCCCGGCCTGCGCGACCAGCGGTTCCTCGCCGGCCGGCCACGCGCCGATGATCCAGGGGCGTCCGCCGGGGTGGAGCAGGGCACGGCGCTCGGCCGTGCCCCGCCCCGCGGCCACCGGGGACGCGGCTTCGCTGTCCGGCAGGACCACGAACCAGGTCCGCCGGTGACCGCTCACTGGACGGCCCCTCAGATGAGGAAGAAGCCGTGGCCGTCGACGAGGTCGCCGATCAGAAAGCCCTGGGTGAGGGCGGCGAACTCGCCGAGCTCGATCAGCATCGGGGTCTCGTAGACATCGGACATGACGGTTTCCTCTCGTTCAACTTCACGGGGACTTGGACGGGAGTGCTTGCCGGCGGTGACCACTCTTCCGGTCCGGCCCGGCCCCGGGCAACCGGTTCCGTCCCCTTCGACCGAAATGTGGTCACGGTGGGTGATGATTCGGTTTCTCAGGAACGTTTCCGCGCTGGGACGCCTGTGAGCGCACGTGCCAGGGGACTATTCGTCGGGCCCCATCCGTCCCGGCACTGACGAGCCTCCGCACACGGACCGTGGACGTGCCCCTGCTCCCGTTCCCGGCCGCGACCCCTGTTCCACGGCGGGATTCGGCCGTGCCGGAGCGAACGGGGGCGCGGAACCCGCGCACCACCCGACGCACCTCCTCCGGCGCACGCACGGTCGGTACGGCCCGACGGTCCCCGGTCACGACCGCCGACCCCGCGTCAGCAACGCATCAGGGCGGCGCCAGCAAGGCGTCAAGCCCGGGTCGCGGGCCCCTGCGGCGGTGCGAGGCTGTCCCGTACCTGCAGGTCCGCAGGTCGTTCCGGAGGTGATCCGCATGTCCGTCATCGCTGCGTTCCACTCCGCGGTCCCCGCCGCCGGCCGACGGGGGCGCGGGCTGCGCGCCGCGCTCGCCGCGGCGGTCGAGCGCCTGGCCGCGAGCCCGCTCGACAGCACCGTCCTGCAAGCCATGGGCAAGGAGCCCGCGTCGGCGCGGCGGGCCGCATTGCGCGCCCAGTGGCACCCCGTCACCACGGCCGAGGGGACGACCCGCCTCGAAGCCGCCTGGCGCCCCGCGCGCTGACCGGGCGCGCCGGCCCCGACACTCCGGATCGAACGCCCGGATCTCCTCGGGCTGCGCCGGCTGATCCCCGTATCGGACAGTCGACTTCGACGGATGCCGGTAGGCGTCACAGCGTTCCCGCAACGCCCCGTCGTACAGCGAGCAGTGGTCCCGCAGCGTCTCGGACAGCGCCTGCTGTTGCCTCACGGCAGGCCGCAGCAGGAACGTGTGCGCACGGATCACCCGGCCCACTGACAACACGGCGAGCCACGCGCTCCGCACCACCGGCACGATCGCCACCGTGCCGGCCGACATCCGCACCGGCAGCCCGGGTCGGCGGAACGCCACGGCCCCGGTGACGCCCGGCGACAGCTACACCCTGACGCTCGCCGACCAGGGAGACGGGGCCGCCGGCGACCCCGTGTACACCTCCTTCGACGACGTCACGGTCTCCTGACGCCACCGTGCGGGGCCCGCGTCGCCGGGCCCCGCACCCGCGCGCGTCACGGCCAGCCGGGCGGCCGCGACGTCTCGGTGGCCCTGGCCGCGACGATCGACTCGCAGGCCCGCCGGACCTCCGTCGCGACCCAGCCGGACGGCAGCGGCCCCTGTGCCCGCAGCGCGGCCGCCTGCCGCTGGAGCTCCCGGAGCGCGCTGCCCTGGGCGTTGGAGAGACCCATCTCCTGGTAGTCGCCCAGGTCCTTGCCCCCGTCAACGGCCATCTGGAGCCAGGGCGTGATGCTCAGGACGCAGTCCTGCAACGGGCCACCGGGGGGCGTCGTCGGCACGTCGGACGGCGGCGGCGCCGGCGCCGCGCTCGGCCCCCCGCACGCCACCACCGCGGCCAGCCCCGCCAGTTCGACCATCACGACCGCGAACCATCTCCGCATGCCCGCATTGTGACGCCGGCCCCCGGGCCGCACCAGGGATCGAGCAGGACCAAAATTGCTCCGCAGGACCGGTCCCGACAAGTCCCGCGGCGCGGGCGCCGGGTCAGCGCGTGACGGCGAGCGCGCCGTCGAAGGTGGCGGCGGCGAGGCCGAAGGAGAGCGTCATGCCGATGCCCGAGGTGACGGACAGCACCCGCACGCCCGGCGCGAGGTCGCGCACCAGCAGCGGGCCGCGGTCGCTGCTGGCGTAGACGCCCTGCCAGCGCTCCAGGATCCGCAGCCGCTCGACCCCGAGGACGCCGGCGACCGCGCCGGTCAGCAGCTCGAAGGTGCGCTCGTCGATGAACGGCGGCGTCGTGGTGTCGTAGTGGTGCGAGTCGCCGACGAGCACCGAGCCGTCGGGCAGCCGCGTGAACATCACGTTGGCGCCGATCCCCAGCAGCTCCGGGCTGTGGCCGACGACCTCCTCGCGAAGCCGGGCCGCGGACGGCTGGGCGGTGAACGCGTCGTAGCGCAGCATCGAGGTGGCGGTCAGCACCGCCGAGTCGGTGCGGAACCCCTCCGGGGCGACGGCCCTCGCCATGGTCAGCCGGCAGCGCCGGACCTCGTGCTCCTCGGCGAGGTCGGGGAACAGGTAGTCCACGTCGTGGCCGACGCACACCAGGATCCGCTCGCCGTGGACCGGGCCGCGCGTGGTGTGCACCGTGCCGGACTCGACTCCGGTGACGGCGGTGCCCCACAGGATGCGGGCGCCCGGCTGCCGCTCGATCCAGCGGGCGAGCGCGGGCGTCGCCTCGCGCGGGTTGACCCGCAGGTCGTCGGGCAGGAACGCGCCGCCCACGAGGTCCCCGGCCGCGTCGGACGCCCGCCCGAGCGCCTGCGCCGTCTCGGCGGCGGTGCGCAGCACGACGCCCCGCCCGCCGCGCTCGGCGTGCAGTTCCTCCAGCACGGCCGCCTCGGTGGCCGAGCGGGCGACCACGAGGGCGCCGGCCTCGGCGGCCCAGAACCCGGCGGCCCGGGCTGCGCGCAGCCAGCCGGCCCGGGAGCGCCGGGCGAGGCCGAGCAGGTCGCCCTCCTGGGCACTGATGCAGCAGTGGCCGAAGTTGCGGACCGAGGCCCCGACGGGCTGCCGGTCGCGCTCGACGACGGTGACGGACAGCCCGTTGGCGAGCGCCTCGAAGGCGTGGGCGAGGCCGACGATGCCGGCGCCGACGATCACGAGGTCGCTGTGCCCGGGCGCGAGCGAGCGGGTGACGGCGGGGGCGGTGGCGGGTGCAGTGCTGCTCATGGCTCCAGGTTCCGGGTCCGTCGGCGCGCACGTCAAGAGATGTCTGTACAAGTTACCGTCTGTTCACCTGCTCGACGACCACCGGAACAGCAAGGCCGTCCGAGGAAACCACCAGGTGGAACGGGCCTTGAGAAGCCACACCCGGAAGTGTCATAGTCAGCTTGTGAAGACAAGTGACCGTCCGCTGGACCGCGTTCCCGAGGACGTCCCGCTGCACCAGCGGCTCGGCGTCGAGTTCCGGCGCCGCATCGACTCCGGCGAGTGGCCCGAGGGCCGCCCGGTGCCCAGCGAGTCGCAGCTCTGCACCGAGTTCGGCACCTCCCGGGGCCCGGTCCGCCAGGCCCTGGCACTGCTGCGCCGCGAGGGCAGCCTGGTCGGCGGCCGCGGCAAGCCGCCGGTCGCCCGCCGCGCGGCCCCCTCCCAGCCGTTCGCCACCTTCCTGTCGTTCACCCAGTGGGCCCGCGGCATCGGCCGCGAGCCCGGGCAGGCGACGATCGAGGTGGCCCGCCGCCGGGCCTCCCCCGACTCGGCGGCCCGGCTCGGCATCGCGGAGGGCGCGCCGGTCGTCGAACTCGTCCGGCTGCGACTGCTGGACGGCGTCCCGGCCATGCTGGAACGCTCGACCTTCGTCCACGAGGTCGGCCGCGCCCTGTTCGACTTCGACCCGGACACCGGCTCCGTCTACGAGGAGCTGCTGCGCCGCGAGGTCGACCTGCACCACGCCCGGCACACCATCGACGCGGTCGCGGCCTCCCCCGAGGACGCCGAGCACCTGGACGTCGCCGTCGGCGACCCGCTGCTGCGCGTGCGCCGGCTGACCACGTCGAGCCGGGGCGAGCCGCTGGAGGACGCCGACGACCGCTACCTCCCCGCCATGGCCACCTTCACCGTCGAGAACACCGTCGAAGGCCGCACCACCATCGGCCGCTACCGCACCGAAGAGGACTGATTCACCGTGATCGAGCTCGCCGCCCTGGACATGGCCGGCACCACCGTCAACGAGTCGGGCGCCGTGTACCGGGCGCTGCGCACCGCCGTCGAGCGCACCGGCGTGCCGGTCTCCGACGAGGACCTGCAGACGTGGATGGGCACCGACAAGCGCGAGGCCATCGCCGCCCTGGTCCGCCTCGGCGGCGGCACCCCCACGCCGGAGCTCGTCGAGGACGGCTACGAGGCCTTCGCCGCGTTCCTGCGCGATGCCTACCGGGCCACGCCGCCGCAGGCCATCGAGGGCGTCGAGGACGCGCTGGCCGAGCTGCGCCGCCGCGGCATCAAGGTCGCCCTCACCACCGGCTTCAGCGCCGACGTGGCCTACCCGCTGCTGGAGTCGCTCGGCTGGTCCACCGGCGAGGGCGGCAACCTGGACGCCGTCGTCACCTCGGACGAGGTCCCGCGCGGCCGCCCGGCCCCGCACATGATCCACCGGGCGATGGAGAAGACCGGCGTCATCGACACCCGCCGCGTCCTGGCCGCCGGCGACACCATCGTCGACGTCGAGGCGGGCACCAACGCCGGGGCCGGGGTCGTCGTCGGGGTCCTCACCGGCGAGCTCCCGCGCGCCGCCTTCGCCGGCCACCCGCACGCCCGCGTCCTCGCCAGCGCCGCCGAACTGCCGACCCTCCCGGAGACGCTCCCCGCCGCCTGACGCCGCGCCAAGGGCCGTTCGCACACACCCCCTCTGACCAGGGATTTCGCCTCCGCAACAGCCGTTCGCACGTTCTGTGCGGATTGTGCAACAGAGGCCCGGAAAGCTGTCCCGCACCCGTTTCCCGTCCCTAGGATCGTGCCCGCCAACGCACCATCAGATGGGGACGAAAGACACATGAGCAACGAGTTCGGCGGCCTGCTCGGCATCGCACAGGAGCTGTTCGGCGACGAGCAGCGCCAGGGCCAGGGCGAGCACCACGACAACTTCCTGATGGACCTCGGGCAGAAGCTCATGAACGGCCACCAGCCGGTGCCCGAGGGCGTCGTCTACGACATCGACGAGAAGTTCTTCTCGCCCACCCACGACTTCTGGATCAAGCGCGGCGGCGAGCGCGTCTTCCAGGTCGACGAGAAGATGTTCAGCTTCAGCGGCGCGATCGCGATGCAGGACTCCGAGGGCAACGAGCTCTACCGGATCTCCGAGAAGATCATGACGCTGCGCGACATCCGCTACATCAAGCGCGGCGAGCAGACCATCGCGACGGTGAAGAAGGCGCTCTTCTCGCCGCTGCTCTACAAGTTCACGGTGACCTTCGAGAACGGCGCGGAGATCCACGTCACCGGCAACATCACCGACCACCAGTACGCCATCACCTACGGCGAGCAGGAGATCGCGCACATCTCCCGCGAGTGGTCGCTGCTGAGCGAGCACTACTCCGTCAAGATCGTCCCCGGCCAGGACGACGCCCTCATCCTCACCATCGCCGCCTGCGCCGAGGCGATGGTCCTGGACGACTGAGTCCCGACCGCCCGTACCCTGAACGCCTGAACGACGCACCCCCGCAGGGGCCGTCCCGACCGCCGTCGGGACGGCCCCTGCGGCGTTCGCGCCCCGCCGGGCCCGAGGAGCCGAACCCTCATTACTGCTTGACAGGATGCGTAATACTGTAACGCGCGCGCACCTGAACGACAGCCGGAGGCCGAGTTGCACCCCTTCCTCGACCAGCGAGGACCCCTCGCCTTCGCCCACCGCGGCGGCGACCTCGGCCGCCCGGAGAACTCGCTCGCCGCGTTCGAGGCCGCCGTCGCGCTGGGCTACCGCTACCTGGAGACGGACGTCCACGCGACCTCCGACGGCGTCCTGGTCGCCTTCCACGACAGCCGGCTCGATCGCGTCACCGACCGCACGGGCGCCGTCGCCGACCAGCCCTGGAGCGCCGTGCGGCAGGCCAGGATCGGCGGCACCGAGCCGATCCCGCTGCTGGAGGACCTGCTCGGCGCGTTCCCCGACGCCCGCTTCAACATCGACGTCAAGGCCGCCCCGGCCGTCGGGCCGCTGGTCGAGGCGGTCCGCCGCACCGACGCGTGGGACCGCGTCTGCGTCGGCGGCTTCTCCGACGCCCGCCTCGCCGCCGTCCGCGCCGCCGCCGGTCCGCGTCTGGCCACCTCGCTCGGCCCCCGCGAGGTGGCCCGGCTGCGGCTGCGCTCGCTGGCCGGCCCGCTGGCGGCCGGACGCGGGGCGCCGTACGCCGGGATCTGCGCCCAGGTGCCCGAGCGGCACCGCGGCGTCCGGGTCGTCGACCGGGCCTTCGTCCGGGCCGCGCACCGCCTCGGCCTGCACGTTCACGTCTGGACTGTGGACGATCCCACACGGATCAGGGCTCTACTCGACCTGGGTGTGGATGGCATCATGGCGGATCGCATAGACGTCCTGCGGGACGTCCTCAGCGAACGCGGCTGCTGGATGGACGGCGGCGCGGCCAGAGCACGGTGATTGGAACCCATGAACACCGCGACCGACCTGCCGGACCACCCGGCGCCGGACACCCCGGCCACGGCCACCGACGGCCGTGCGCTGAACCGCATGCGCTTCGGCTGGTACATCAACGACTGGGCCAACGCCGCGTTCTCGGCGACCGTCCTGACGGTCTTTCTGGGTCCGTACCTGACGACGGTGGCCAACAAGGCCGCCGACGCCGACGGTGACGTCCACCCGCTGGGCCTCGCCATCCGCGCGGGCTCCTTCTTCCCGTACACGGTCTCCTTCTCGGTGCTGATATCGGTCGCGGCGATGCTGCTGGCCGGCACCGTCGCCGACCGCACCGGGCGGCACAAGGAGCTCATGTGCGGCTTCGCCTACCTGGGCGCGCTCGCCACCATGGGCATGTTCTTCCTCGACGGCGACCACTACCTCCTCGGCGGCGGACTGCTGGTGGTCGCCAACATCGCGTACGCGGTGTCGGTCGCCCTCTCCTACGCCTACCTGCCGGGCCTCGCCAAGCCCGACGAGCGCGACGCCGTCTCGTCCAAGGGGTGGGCGTACGGCTACGCAGGCGGCGGCCTCCTGCTGGTCGCCAACCTGGCGCTGTTCGAGAACGCCGACGCGCTCGGCCTCTCCTCCGGCACCGCGGTGCGGATCTGCCTCGCCTCGGCCGGGCTCTGGTGGGCCCTGTTCACCCTCGTCCCGCTGTTCCGGCTGCCCTCCCGGGCCGGCGTCGCCCCCGCGCGCACCGGTGCCACGGCCGACGGCAAGCCCACCGCCGGCAGCCTGCGCGAGCTCGCCAACACCCTGCGCGGCATGCGCCGCTACCCGAAGACCCTGCTCTTCCTCGGAGCGTTCCTCTGCTACAACGACGGCATCCAGACCGTCGTCTCGCAGGCCTCGCTGTACGGCAGCGAGGAGCTGGGCATGGACCAGACCTCGCTGGTCGCCGCCGTCCTGATGGTCCAGGTCGTCGCGATCGGCGGCGCGCTGCTGCTCGGCCGCATCGCCCGCCGGTACGGCGCCAAGAAGACCGTCCTCGGCTCGCTGGTCGGCTGGGTGATCACCCTCGCCCTCGGCTACTTCATGCCGGCCCACCAGCCCGCGTGGTTCTACGCCCTCGCGTGCATGATCGGCCTCGTCCTCGGCGGCAGCCAGGCGCTGTCCCGCTCGCTGTTCTCGCACATGATCCCGGCCGGCCGGGAGGCCGAGTACTTCAGCGTCTACAAGGTCAGCGACCGCGGCACCAGCTGGATGGGCCCGCTGGTCTTCGGCCTCGCCTACCAGGTCACCGGCAGCTACCGGCTGGCCATCATCTCGCTGCTGGTCTTCTTCGTGATCGGCTTCGCCGTGCTGGCGAAGGTCCCGGTGCGCCGCGCCATCGAAGAGGTCGGCAACCCCGTCCCCGAGCGCCTCTGACGCACCGCCCGTCCCCGGGCCGGGACCGCTTCCACGGCCCGGGGCACCGGCGCGGTCCCCGCCCTTCCCGCGCGGCGCCTCGACCTGCGACACTCGCGCCGTGGACATGCGGGGGGATGTCCCGGCCCGCACGGCCGGGGACGACGACACGCTCGCGCGCGCACTGCCGCGCTTCGCCGCCGCACCGGTGCTCGCCGTCGCGGGCGCGGTCGGCGGATTCCAGGTCCTGCTCTCCGGGCGCTACGGCTTCCACCGCGACGAGCTCTACTTCCTCGTCGCCGGACGCCACCCCGCCTGGGGCTACACCGACCAGCCGCCGCTCACCCCCCTGCTGGGCCGCGCCTCGACGGCCCTCTTCGGCGACAGCCCGACCGGCCTGCGGGCCGTCGCGGCGCTGCTGTGCGCCGCCACCGTCGTCCTGGTGGCACTGCTCGCCCGGGAACTGGGCGGCGGCCGACCCGCCCAACGGCTCGCCGCGTGCGCGGCGGCCTGCTCGGCGGTCGTGCTCGGCGTCGGGCACATGCTCTCCACCGTCACCTTCGACCTCGCCGCCTGGCTGGCCGTCAGCCTGCTCACGCTGCGGCTGCTGCGCACCGGGGACCGCCGCTGGTGGCTCGCCGTCGGCGCCGCCACCGGAATCGCGCTGCTCAACAAGGACCTCGTGCTGCTCCTCGCCGCCGCCCTCCTCCCGGCCATCCGGTGGGGCGGCCCCCGCCGGGTGCTGCGCGGCTGGTGGGCCCCGGCGGGCGCGCTGCTCGCGGCGGCCGTCGCCCTGCCCGACCTGTGGTGGCAGGCCGTCCACGGCTGGCCCCAGCTGACCGTCGCGGGCGGCATCAGCGACGAGGACGGTACGGCCAACTGCCTCGCCTTCGTCCCGATGCAACTGCTGTACCTCTCCCCCGTGCTGATCCCCGTCTGGGTCGCCGGCTTCCGCCGCCTGCGGCACGACACCGCCCTCGTCTGGGCCAAGCCCTTCGCGGTGGCCTATCCCGCCGTCTGCCTCCTCGTCGTGCTCAGCGGTGGCAAGCCCTACTACGCGATGCCGCCGCTCCTCGTCCTGACCGCCGCCGGCTGCGAACCGACGGTGCGGCGCCTGCGCTCCGGCCGGCCGGTGAGGTTCGCGGTCTGGCTGGCCCTCGGCGCCCTGGTGAACGTGGTGATCACGCTGCCCGTGCTGCCCGCCCGGCAGCTGCCGCTGGTGAGCTGGATCTACCCCGAGCAGGCCGAGCAGGTCGGCTGGCCCGAACTCGCCGCCGCCGGCGGCGCCGGCTGGTCCGCCATCCCGCCCGAACTCCGCTCCCGGGCCGTCGTCTTCACCAGCAACTACGGCGAGGCGGGCGCCCTCGACCGCTACGGCGCCCGCTACGGCCTCCCGACCCCCTACTCGGGCCATATGTCCTTCGCCGACTGGGGCCCGCCGCCGGACTCCGCCGACGGGCCCGTCCTCCTGCTCCACCCCGCCCCCTACCCCGAGGTGGAACGCGCCTTCACCGGCTGCCACGTGGTGGCCCGGGTCGACAACGGCCACGGTCTCGCCAACGGCGAGCAGCACACCCCCGTCGTCCTCTGCACCGGCACCGCCGCCCCCTGGTCGGTGCTCTGGCCCCGGCTGCGTCATTACTACTAGAACGGCCCAGGGCCGGACATCGCCCGATCAATCCGGATAGTTCATCCCAAGAAGACGGTCCGGCAGGGCACTTGTGGTCGAGTTCACATCAACTCACCGACTGGTGTACCGATTGACGGATGATCAGCAGTGGCAGACTGTTGACCACCGAACAGTCGGACGTCCTAGGAGTTGGATGTGAACGTCACAATCTCACCGCGTTTCTCCGAGGTCGACGTCCTCGGCCACGTGACCAACTCCGCCGTCCCGGTCTGGTTCGAGCACGGTCGCCTGCCGATCTTCCGGCTGTTCAGCAAGGAGGAGAACATGCGCGACCTCGCGCTCATCCTCCGCCGCTACGAGATCGACTTCACCAAGCAGATCCTCGCGTCCGTCGACGTCGTCATCGAGACGAAGGTGGCGAAGATCGGCAACACGTCGATCACCATCGACCAGGTCGCCCGGCAGAACGACGCCGAGGTGGCCCGCGGCACGACCGTAATGATCCACTTCGATTACCAGGCCAATGCCACCGCGCGCATTCCGGACCACATTCGCGAGGAACTCGCGGCGCTCTGACGAGCCGCATCAGCAGGGCTACCGAAGAAACGGGGATATCACCTTGAGCATTCCACGGAACCGGTTAATCGACCTCGACTCCACCGCCTTCCTCGACAACTTCCAGCGCGGCATCGGCGAATTCGACAGCGCCGTCCTGCCGCAGGAGCCGCTCTCCAAGGACAGGCTCCGGGAACTGATCGACCTCGGCATCTACCTGCCGGCCATCCCCCGGGCGTACGGCGGCCGGGAGAGCCACCGGGAGATGTGCGAAATCATCGAGATCATGTCCGAGCGCAACCTGCCCATGGGCATGTACACGATGATCGTCACGGTCCTCTTCCTCCGCAACGTCGCCTCCAGCGGCGACGAGGCGCTCAAGAAGGAGGTCTTCGAGGACTTCGCCGACAACCCCGTCATCGGCGGCCTCGCCTTCACCGAGCCGAGCAGCGGGTCGAACCTCGCGCGCATGCGGACCACGTACGAGCCCGACGGCGACGGGTACCGCATCACGGGGGTCAAGCACTGGCAGGCCTTCAGCGAGCAGGCCGACTGGTGGATCGTCTGCGCCAAGCACCCCGAGCGCAAGGAGTTCGCCTACTTCGCCCACAAGCGCTCCGACGGCGGCTTCGAGACCACCGAGGTCTACGACAGCCTCGGCCTGAAGAACCTGGGCTACGGGCTGAACACCCTCGACATCCGGGTGCCCGGACACTACCGCCTCGCCAAGACCCGGCCGAGCCTGGGCGACGCCGCCGAGATCCTCTGCGCGTCGCGGTTCAGCAAGGCCGCCATGTCCAGCGGCTTCCTGCGCCGGCTCACCGCCGAGACGCTGCGCCACGTCGAGAGCCGACAGATCGGCGACGGCACGCTGCACGACATCGACTACGTGAAGTACAAGGTCAGCCGGATCAAGCAGAACTCCGTCGTGTGCAACGCGCTGTACCGGCACCTGATGCTCGACGAGGACTACCGGACGGACATGGAAGGCAGCATGTTCGCCTCCCTGGCCACCAAGGTGCTCTCCTCCGAGCTCATGCTGGAGTCGGCCCTCGACTACCAGCAACTGTGCGGCGGCGAGGGCTACCGCATGGGCGCGCCGGACAACATAGCCGCGTACGCCCTGCTCGACGCGCGGGTCTACACCATCTTCGACGGCACCAACGACCTGCTCTGCCAGCACCTGGCCAACCTGTTCCTGCGCGAGTTCCAGGACTCCGGGCTGCGCTCGCCGCTGGAGTTCGTCGGCCGGTTCGGGTACCTGGAGGACGCGTTCTTCCACCTGACCGACATCAACTTCAGCCACATCACCGACGCCCCGTCCCAGGACAAGATCGTGATCCTGGGCCGCATCCTGTCGCGGATGTACGGGATCGGCGCGCTGGAGAAGGCCTCGCGCTCGGCCGCGCCCAGCGAGCGGCTCGCGGTGGCCGACGCCGACTACCCGAGGGCGATCGCGGTGCTGAAGAACGAGATCCTCGCCCTGGTCAACGAGTACGAGCTGACCGACCGGCTCACCGGCACCGACAAGGCGTCGGACGTGATCCATCCGCAGACCGCCGCGCTCGCGGCCGGCTCCAAGGCAGGCATGCGCTAGTGTCCGGGAAGAACAAGAGCCTCAAGGTTTCGCTGATCGCGCTGGTGTTCGTCACCATCTACGGATCGGGTTTCGTGGGCGGCCGGTTCGGTCTGCCCTACGCGGAGCCCTTCGCCTACCTGGCCATCCGGTTCGGCGGAACCGCGGTCGTCTTGTTCGCCCTCATCCTGTGCCTGAGAATCCCGTGGCCGCGCACGCGCTCGGCCTACGTCCACCTCGTCCTCAGCGGCATCCTGCTGCAAGGGGTGTTCTCCACCGGCGTCTTCTACGCGCTGTACTACGGCATGACCCCCGCGGTGTCCGCGCTGATCATCGCGCTCCAGCCGATCCTGGTCTGGCTGATGGTCTCCGTCGCGACCGCCCGGAAGGTCAGACCGCTGTCGGTACTGGCACTCGCCGGAGGACTGGCCGGGGTGGCCCTGACCGTCTACCAGGGACTGGCGTCGTCGTCCGGGCTCACCCTGACCAATGTCGCCTTCGACTTCCTCGGGCTGGTGGGGCTGTCCACCGGGCAGTTCTACTACCAGATGAAGAACCCCGGCACGCATCCGCTGGTCAACGGCTTCCTCCAGTCCGGCTCGTCGGCCGTCGTCATGCTCGTCGGCGCGCTGGTCTTCGAGACCGGTGTCGTCCACTGGACCAGGGACCTGGTCCTGTCGGAACTGTGGATGTCGGTCGGCGTCTCGATCGGCGCGCTCAGCCTGCTGTTCGTGCTGATGCGCTCGGAGAGCGCGGACCGGGTGGCGTCGTACTTCTACGGGGTGCCGATCGCCGCGGGGCTGATCGCCTGGCCGATGCTCGGCCAGCGGCCGACCCTCTCGGAGGTCGTCGGGTTCGCGGTCATCGTGGCCTCGATCGTCCTGTTCAACCGGAGCAGCCGGGCCCCTGCCCCGGCCCCCGCTCCGGGGGCACCGGTCGGCACCGAGGTGGCGGCGGCGGACCGCTCCTGAGCGCGGGCCGGGGGCGTCCGACGGTCGTACGGCCGTGGGACGCCCCCGGCCCGCCGCGTTTCCTGCCCCACCTCCGGGGAGCCTGGGCCGCCCGGGCCGCTTCACCGGCCCGGGCGTTCGCTTCACCGAACGAACCGATCAAGCTGGTCGGATCAGTGCTCCAGCGCGTCCGCCACGTGCAGCCGCTGGTCCGCCCGGAAGTGCAGGAGCAGCACCGAGCGCACCGCCTCCCCGTCCAACGCGGTGTACGCGTGCGGCAGCGAGGCGTCGAAGCCGACGTAGTCCCCCGGCCCCAGCTCGACCTCGCACCCGTTGACCCGGACCCCGAGCCGACCCGTCTGGACGACGGTGTGCTCGGTGCCCGCGTGCCCGGCCGAGTCCTGCGTGCCGCCGGGCCTGACCCGCTGGTCGTACACCTCGAACACCGAGTCCCCGGCCTCGATCCGGCGCAGCGGCCGCAGGTCGACGCCGACCCCGCTGAGCGGCTCGACGTCGGCCGCGCGGACCACCGTGACGCCGCCGCCCGGCGCGCCGTCGACGAGGTCGGAGATCGGCACGCCCAGCACCCGGGCCAGCCCGAACACCGTCTCCAGGGTCGGGTTGCCGGTGCCGGACTCCAGCTGGGAGAGCGTCGCCTTGCCGATCCCCGCCCGCCGCGACAGTTCGGACAGGGAGAGGCCGCGCGCCGCGCGCACGCGCTTCAGGTTGGCGGCGAGCACGCCCCGGACGGATCCCTCGGAGTCGGCCACTCTCATCCTCTTCTCTCCGCACTTCGTTCGGTATACCGTACGGGACGCGCCCGCACCCTTACCCAGCCCTGGAGACGGCACATGACCGAGCCCGCCCAGCCCACCGAGTCCCGGCCGGCCGACACCATCAAGTACCGCAAGAACGGCCTGACCCGCGGCGTCACGGACGAACTCGCCGAGAACATGCGCCACGGCTGGGCCGACACCGAGCGCGGCGACCTCGCGCCGATCGCGCAGGCCGCGCACACCGCCCGCCGCCGCGCCGAACTGGCCGCCGCCTTCCCCGGCGAGACGCTGGTCGTGCCGGCCGGCAACCCCAAGGTCCGCGCCAACGACACGGACTACCCGTTCCGCCCGTCCTCCGACTACGTCTACCTCACCGGCGACCAGTCCCAGGACGGCGTGCTCGTCCTCTCCCCCGCCGGCGACGCCACGCTCTACGTCCGCGACCGCTCCGACCGCGGCAACGGCGAGTTCTGGCTCGACAACCACGGCGAGCTGTGGGACGGCCGCCGCAACAGCCTCACCGAGAACGAGCGCCTGCTGGGCCTGCCCTGCCGCGACGTGCGCGCCGTCCGGGCCGACCTGAGCGCCGTCACCGGCCCGGTCCGCGTCCTGCGCGGCCACGACGCCGGGGTGGAGGAGGCGCTGCGCGACGGCGCCACCGCCGAGCGGGACGAGGAGTTCCGGGTCTTCCTGTCCGGACTGCGCCTGGTGAAGGACGAGTTCGAGATCGCCGAGCTGCGCTTCGCGTGCGCGGCCACCGCGCGCGGCTTCGAGGACGTCGTCCGGGTGCTCGGCACCGACACCGAGACCGCCGAGCGCCTGATCGAGGGCACGTTCTTCGTCCGCGCCCGGGTCGAGGGCAACGACGTCGGCTACGGCACCATCGCCGCCGCCGGCCCGCACGCCACCACCATGCACTGGGTGCGCAACGACGGCCGCGCGAAGCCGGGCGAACTCCTGCTCCTCGACGCGGGCGTGGAGACCGACGAGCTCTACACCGCCGACATCACCCGCACCCTCCCCGTCAACGGCCGCTTCGACGCACTCCAGCGGAAGGTCTACGACGCCGTGTACGCGGCGCAGGAGGCCGGCATCGCCGCGGTGCGGCCCGGCGGCATGTTCCGCGACTTCCACCACGCCGCCCAGCGGGTGCTCGCCGAACACCTCACCTCCTGGGGCCTGTTCGGCGACCTCACCGCCGACAAGGTCTACGAGCTGGGCCTGCACCGCCGCTTCACCCTGGCCGGCACCGGCCACATGCTCGGCATGGACGTCCACGACTGCGCCCACTCCCGCACCGAGGACCACGTCGACGGCCCGCTCAAGCCGGGCATGGTGCTCACCGTCGAGCCGGGTATCTACTTCCAGGAGGACGACCTGACCGTCCCCGCCGAGTACCGCGGCATCGGCGTGCGCATCGAGGACGACATCCTCGTCACCGAGGACGGCAACGAGAACCTCTCCGCCGCGCTCCCCCGCGAGGCCGCCGCCGTCGAGGCGTGGCTCGCCACCCTGCGCGCCTGACCCGCCATCCGAGGACCGGAGCCGACCGGCCGACTCCGGTCCTCGCAGCGGCCGTCCCCGAGCTCCCGCCCGAACACCCGCCACCTCATCGGCGCACATGCTCCCGCCAGTCGTCGAACCAACGGAGCCAGATCGGGGTGTCCTCGCCCCGGTTCCAGCGGTCGAGGGCGGCCGACCACTCCTCGTGGGTGGCGTGGGGCTCCTCGTGCGCCAGGTAGTCGACGTACCACTCGGCGAAGGTCGCCGGGCGACCCGCGTCGGTGAGGAGCGGGTTGAGCCGGTCACACGTGGCGCGGCCGTCGAACCACATGGTGCCGCGGTGCGGTCCGGTGACGACGAGCCAGGTCGCGAAGCCGCAGCCGTGCTCCGTCAGGCAGACGGCCCCGGCGGTGCGGGCGTCCTCGATCGCTTCGGCCTCGTCGTTCCACGCGGCGAGTGCGGCCCGGAACGCGGCCGGATCCTCGAAGTCCTCCTCGCGCAGCGGGTTGTCCCAGAAGTCGTCGGAGGCCGCCAGCGCGGCGTCGTGGTCCGGGAAGGGCTCGGCCAGCAGGGCCGGCCTGGTCTGCCGGTCCCCCGCCCAGTGCCACCCGCTCTCGCCCCTGCACAGCTGTCGCGGCCGGTCCGTCCCGGCGCTGACGGTCGTCAGGAACGCGCGGTAGTCCGCCGGGAACGTGATGCCGAACTGCTCTTCCGCCTCCGCCACCTGTTCCTCGCTCAGCGGCGGCGCCAGATGCGCCCTTCCCCGCCGCGCGCGCAACGCGAGGGTGCGCTCGCGGATCCCGTCCCAGTCCCAGCGGGCCGTGTCGTCCATGAGCGCACCCTAACCGAGCCGCTGAACAGCGACGTCAGCCGGCCAGGGGCTTGACCCAGCGGCTCCACTGCGGTTCGGGGGCGTAGCCGGCGGCCTTCCAGGTGCGGTGGCCGAGCTCGTTCTCGTCCAGGACCATCGCGTCGATCCGGCGGGCGCCGAGCGCGGCCAGGCGCTCCTCGGCGGCGGCCAGCAGGGCGGCGCCGATGCCCCGGCGGCGGTGGGCGGGGTCGACGGCGAGGCGGTACAGGTGGGCGCGCCAGCCGTCCCAGCCGGCGATGACGGTGCCGAGCAGGGTGCCCGGGTCGTCGGCCGGGGTGGCGACGACGAGGCAGTGCGGGTCGCGCGCGAGCAGGGCGGCCACGCCGGCCTCGTCGTCCGAGATGCTGGTGCCCTTGGCCGCGGCGGCCCAGAGCGCGAGCAGCGCGGGTATCTCGGCGGGGGTGGCGGTGCGCAGGGCGATGTCGTCGGTCATGCGACCGTGTCTAGCAGGACCGATCGCCCCGCCACCGGGAATTCCACGACGTGGGAGAGCCGGCGCCCGCTACCGCTCGAGCCGCCACACCGTCGTCGTCTTGACGGACGTGTCCTCCAGGTCGGCGACGACCGGCACCTCGTACGCGGCCAGCGCGGTGAACCGCTCGCGGGGCAGGTAGGCGCGGCCCGGGTCGCCGACGATGACGGTGGCGCCGCGCGCGGCGGCCCGTTCCAGGAAGGGGAGGAACCGGGCGGCCATGGCCCGTTCGTAGAAGACGTCCCCGGCGAGGACGACGTCCGCCGGGGCGCCGTCGCCGTCGACCAGGTCCACCAGGGCGCCCTCGACCCGGACGCCGTTGGCCTCGGCGTTGAGCCCGATCGCGGCGACCGCGTAGGCGTCGATCTCGGCGGCCCGCACCGACGCGGCCCCGCTCAGCGCGGCGGCGACGCCCACCACGCCCGACCCGGCGGCGACGTCGAGCACGCTGCACCCGGCGACGAGTTCGGGGTGGTCGAGCACGTACCGGGTGACGGCGACGCCGCCCGCCCACGCGAACGCCCAGAACGGCGGCGGCAGCCCCGCCTTGCCGCGCGCCTCCTCGGTGGTCTCCCAGAGCGCGATCGCGTCGTCCGCCATGTGCAGGCGGATCTCGGGGACGAACGGGACGGGCGTCAGCTCCGTCTCACGGAGGATGAACGCGAGGTCGGTGTTCGGTCGGTGGAGGCGCAGCTCACTCGGCATGTCCCGCAGCATAGGGCCCGCGAGGGACCCGTCATGCGCGTCCGGCGGCCTTCTGGGTGCGCCGCGCGAGCGAGTCGACCACGACGGCGGCGAGCAGCACCGCGCCGGTGATCATGAACTGGATCGCGTTGCTGAGGCCCTCGATGTTCATCCCGGACTGGATCGAGGCGATCACCAGCGCACCCAGCAGTGCCGACCAGGTCGTGCCGCGTCCGCCGAAGAGGCTGGTGCCGCCGATGACGGCCGCCGCGATCGCGTTCATCAGCAGGTTGCCGCCGCCGGAGGTCTGGCTGGCCGACTGGATCTGCGCGGCCAGGAAGAGGCCGCCGACGGCCGCCATGGTGGAGCAGATGGTGAAGACGCTGATCCGGATCCAGGACACGTTGATGCCGGCCCGCCGGGCTCCCTCGATGTTGCCGCCGAGCGCGAACACCTGGCGGCCGTAGGAGGTGCGGCGCAGCACGAAGTCCAGCACCACGATGAAGATCAGGAAGATCAGCAGCGCGAGCGGCAGGCCCTTGTACTGGTTGAGGGTGTAGGCGGCGACGAAGGAGATGATTGCCAGCAGGACGGTGCGCAGCACGATGTCGGCGACCGGCCGGGACGGCACGCCCGCGGCCTGGCGCCGGCGTGCGTCGACCAGCGAGGCGCCCAGGAAGAGCACGACGCCGACCGTCGCGACGCCGTAGGCGACGACCTGCTGGCTGAAGATGGTGCTGTAGAGCCGGGAGACGATGTCCGTGCCCGGCAGGTTGACGGTTCCGGTGGCGCCCAGCACCTGGAGCATCAGGCCGTTCCAGCCGAGGTTGCCGGCCAGGGTGACGACGAAGGCCGGGACGCCGACCTTGGCGAAGAAGATGCCCTGGATCGCGCCGACGACCGCGCCACCGGCGATCGCGGTGAACAGCGCGACCCACTGGTTGACGCCGTCGGTGACGCTGAGGACCGCGTAGATCGCCGCGCACAGGCCGCTGACCGAGCCGACCGACAGGTCGATCTCGCCGAGCAGCAGCACGAAGACCACGCCGATCGCGATCATGCCGGTGCCGACGATCTGCTGCGAGAGGTTGGAGAGGTTCTGGGCGGACAGGAAGCTGCTGTTGAGGCTGCCGAACACCGCCCAGATCACGATCAGCGCCAGTACCACGGGCAGCGAGCCGAGTTCGCCGCTGCTCAGCCGGCGGCGGAACTCGCTGAAGTAGCCCTTGATGCCCTCCTGGCGCACGATCAGCCGCGGGTCGACGGCCGGGATCGCCTCGGGGGCCACCGGAACGGGCGCGTTGACGCCGCCCTTGGGCATGCTCTCCTCGGGCAGCGGGGCGTGGTGGTGTGCGGGCTCACCGCCCTGCGGACTCCCGGGAATGTTCTCGCTCACTGGGAACCCTCCTCGCCACGGGCCCTCCGGCGCGTCACGGCGTTGTCCGTGGCACCGGTGATGGCCGAGATGATCTGTTCCTGATTGGTGTAGCGCTTGTCGAAGACGCCGTTGTTGCGGCCCAGGCGCAGCACCGCGACGGTGTCCGCGACGGCCATCACGTCGGCCATGTTGTGGCTGATGAGGATCACCCCGAGGCCTTGGTCGCGCAGCCGCTCGACCAGGTCGAGGACCTGCGCGGTCTGCTCGACGCCGAGGGCGGCGGTGGGTTCGTCGAGCATGACGACCCTGGGCGAGCCGATCAGCGCGCGGGCGATCGCGACGACCTGGCGCTGACCGCCGGAGAGGGAGGCGACCGGGATCCGTACGCTCGGGATGCGGATGGAGAGGGTGTCGAGCAGCGTCCGCGAGCGCTTCTCCATCGCGACCTCGTCGAGGACGGTGAACCGCCGGATCTCGCGGCCGAGGAAGAGGTTGCCGACCACGTCGAGGTTGTCGCACAGCGCGAGGTCCTGGTAGACCGTGGCGATGCCCAGTTGCTGGGCGTCCTGCGGGCGGTGGATGCTCACCGGCCGGCCCTGCCACTCGATGGCGCCGTCGTCCGGCTGGTGGACCCCGGCGATCGACTTGACCAGGGTGGACTTGCCGGCGCCGTTGTCGCCGACCAGCGCGAGCACCTCGCCGGCATGCACCTCCAGTTCGATGTCGGTGAGCGCCTGGACGGCGCCGAACCGCTTGGAGACCCCGCGCAGGGCCAGTACGGTCTCACCTGCCACAGTGACCAACTCCCTTGCCCCGCCCCCGGTCCGGGGGCGGGGCGTATTCGTGTCGGGACCGCTCGGGAGCCGGTCTACTCCAGGCCGGCCGACTGGCAGGCGGCGGCGTAGTCCGGCGTGCAGATCTGGGCGACGGTGTAGAGACCGTCCTGGACGACCGTGGTCTTGACGTTGTCCTTGTTGACCACGACCGGAGTGATCAGGTTGGCCAGGGTCTTGTGGCCGCTGCCGTTGGTGGCGGTGGTCGGCGCGATGCTGGGCTCCGGCGTCCCGCCGCCGGCGAGCGCGACCGCCATCTGGCCGGCGATGTCGGTCTCCGGCTTGAACGGCTTGTAGATCGTCATGGTCTGGGTGCCGACCAGGATCCGCTGGATGGCGTCGAGCTGGGCGTCCTGGCCGGTGAGGGGGACGCTCAGGCCGGCCGCCTTGAGCGCGGTCGCGATGCCTGCGGCCATGCCGTCGTTGGCGGAGTAGACGCCGACGACGTTGTTCGCGCCGATCGCGGTGATCCCGGCGGCCGCCTCCTGGTTGGCGGTGTTCGGGTCCCACTGGGGCGTGTCGTACTCCTTGCCGATCTTCAGCTTGCCGTCGATCGCGCTGTGCGCGCCCGCCTTGAAGTCGGCGGCGTTGGGGTCGGTGGGCGATCCGTTGATCATGATGATCGAGCCGGCGTTCGCCTTGCTGCCGACCGCCGCCACCAGGGCCTGACCCTGGAGTTCGCCGACCTTGTGGTTGTCGAACGACACGTACGCGTCGACGGGCCCCTGGGCGAGGCGGTCGTACGCGAGCACCTTGACGCCCGCGTCGTGGGCCTTCTGGACGGAGGACTGGATCGACTTGGCGTCCACCGCGTCCAGGATCAGCACCTTGTCGCCCTTGGTGAGGGCGGTGTCCACCTGGGTCTGCTGGAGCGTCGCGTCCTGGTTGGCGTTGTAGTAGTCGATCTGGGCGTCCGGCGCCAGCTGCTTGATCTTCGCCTCGATCATGGGGCGGTCGAACTGCTCGTAGCGGGTGGTCTTGCTCTCCGGCAGCAGCAGGCCGATCTTCACCGCGCCGACCGCTGCGGTGCCGCTCGCACTGGCGCCGCCGGAGGAACCGCCCCCGGACGACGACTGCTTGGCGCTGCCGCAGGACGCCGCGCCGAGGCCGAGGGATACCACTGCGGTCACCGCGAGGACGCGGCGAAGCCTGATGCTCATGGGGTTGCCTCTCCGGTTGAGTCCACCCCCTGTTCTCCGAGTCTGGGAAGCTCGGGCCGTCCCCACGACCGCAGGTGCGCCGAACGGGTGCCCGGGGTATGTCTTTCGGGTCGGGTCGGAGGACTGCGACGTCGGGGTGCCTGCATCGCAGGACGTCGGCGTGCATAGAAGGGCGGAGGAGGGGGGCGCCTGCCGGCCGGAGGCGGACGTCGGCGACCGACGACAACGCGGCGAGGTGCGTGCCCTGGCGTCGACTCACCCGGCCTGCCCCGAAGGAGACGCCCTAGCGTTCCCCGGTCAGCGGCAGCTCCGCCGTCAGACGGGTGCCCGCGGCGGTCGGGGCGACGGCCAGCGTGCCGCCGTGGTGGCGGGCGATGTCGCGGGCGATCGGCAGGCCGAGGCCGCTGCCGCCCTCGTCGCGGCTGCGGGCGTCGTCGAGGCGGGTGAAGCGCTCGAAGACCCGCTCGCGGTCGGCGGCCGGGATGCCCGGGCCGTCGTCCTCGACGTCCAGGACGGCCACCCCGCGGGCGCGGTCCGCACCCAGCCGCACGTGGACGACGCCGCCCGCGTGCCGCTCGGCGTTGTCGAGCAGGTTGGTGAGCAGCCGTCCGAGCCACAGCGGGATGCCGTCCACGGCGATGCCCGGGGTGAGGTCGGTGGTGCGCCGGTGCGGGCCGGGCCGGCGGCCGAGCACGGTGTCGGCGACCAGCGCGGTGAGGTCGACGCGCTGACGGGGCCGGTCGTCGGCGCCGCCCGCGTCCAGGCGCGCGAGGAGCAGCAGGTCGGTGGCGAGGCTCTGCAGCCGGTCGGTGTCCTGGAGCGCGCCGTGCACCAGCTCGGCCCGCACTGCCGGGTCCGGGTGGGTGTCGGCGACCTCCAGCTGGGTGCGCAGCACGGCGAGCGGGCTGCGCAGTTCGTGCGAGGCGTCGGCGATGAACTGGCGCTGGCGCCGTCCGGAGGCCTCCAGCCGGTCGAGCATCGCGTTCATGGTGGCGGCGAGCCGGGCGATCTCGTCGGCGGTGCCGGGCTCGGGCACCCGGCGGTGCAGGTCCTGCCCGGTGATGGCGTCGACCTCGGCGCGGATCGCCTCGACCGGGCGCAGTGCGTTCCCGGTGACCTTCCAGGTGACGACGACGCCGGTGAGCAGCAGCAGCGGGCCGGCGACGGCGAGCCCGGCCTGGGTGATGTCGAGGGCCTCGTCGGCGGCGCGCAGCGAGGCGCCCGCGTAGACGGTGACGGGCCCGGCGGGGGTGTCGCCGGTGACGGCGGTGACACGCTGGCGGTGGTGGTCGAGGAGCGGGTCGACGTCGTCGGTGGTGTGCGAGCCGGTGCGTCCGCCGGCGGTGATCGCGGGGCGGCCGGCCAGGTTGGGGCTGGCGGCGAGGACGGTGCCGCGGGCGTCGACGACCTGGAGGAAGTCGGTGCCGTGGCCGGTGTGCAGGACGGGGGTGAGCCGACCCTGCGCGGCGAGCTGGGCGACGGTCTCGGCCTGCTGGCGGGTGGCCGAGGCCGCGGAGGCGACGAGGTCGGCGTGCAGGACCGCGAGCAGCCCGGCGCTGGCGACGGCGAGGGCCGCGCCGAGGACCGTGCCGGCCGCGGCGGTGGCCCGGGCGCGGACGGTGCGCGGGACGAGGCGGCGGACGGAGCACGGGACGAGGCGGCGGACGGAGCGCGGGACGAACGGCCGCTTCCGGCGGGGCACTTCAGCCGCCGGCCGGGTCGAGGCGGTAGCCGGCGCCGCGCATGGTCTGCAGGGCGGCACGGCCGAAGGGGGCGTCGATCTTGCGGCGCAGCGCGTGGATGTGGACCTCGACGACGCTGGGGTCGGCGTCGTGGTCGGCGTCCCAGACGTGGTCGAGGATCTCGCGCTTGGAGACGACCGTCCCGGCGCGGGCGGCGAGGTGCTCCAGGATGGCGAACTCGCGAGCGGTGAGGTGGGTGGGGGTGCCGGCCCGGGTGCAGGTGCGGGCGTTGGCGTCGACGACGAGGTCGCCGAGCGTGTGAAGGCGGGGCCGCTGCTGGTCGATGCGCCGGTGCAGGGCGCGCAGGCGGGCGAGCAGCACGACGAAGGAGAACGGCTTGGACAGGTAGTCGTCGGCGCCGGTGTCGAGGGCCTCGGCCTCGTCCCACTCGCCGTCCTTGGCCGTGAGCATGAGGATCCCGGCGCGGCACCCGTTCGCGCGGAGGCGGGCGCAGACCCGGTAGCCGTTGAGGCCGGGCAGCATGATGTCGAGCAGGATCACGTCGTAGGGGTGGCGGTCGGCGAGGGCGAGGCCTTCGGGCCCGTTGTGGGCGGTGTCGACGGTGTGGCCGTCCGCCTCCAGGCCGCGGCGCAGGGCGGTGGCCATCCGGTGTTCGTCCTCGACGACGAGAATGTGCATCCGTTCAGGGTGCCAGGTGGTCCGTGGCGATCTTCGGCGGCCTTAAGCGCAGGTTCAGGAACGGTCCGCCATGATCGCCCCGCGCGGCCCGGGCGGTTCCGGGCGCGCGGAGCACGCCACGCAAGGAGAGCGCCCGATGACCGACTCCCCGTCGTCCAGCACCCCGTTCCCGCAGGGCCCGGACTCCGGCCCGGACTCCGGTCCTGAGCTCGGCCCCGCGAGTTCGAAGTTCGGCCCCGAGCCGGGACCGCACACCGGCGCCGAGGAGGTCCCGCAGCTGCCGGCCAAGCGGCGCCGAGTGGCGCGCGTGCGTGCCTGGGCGGCCGGGCAGGAGCGCCGGATAGCCGCCGGGGTGGCCGTGGTCGCGCTGGTCGGCGCCGCGGGCGGGGTGGCGCTGACCGTCGTGCACGACGGGCACGGCGGGCACGGCCGTGATCACGAGCGGGCGATGAACTGGTCGGAGGACGGCTCCGGTGGCCAGGGCCCCCAGGGCGGGCACGGCGGCGAGGCCCGCAAGGGCGGCCACGGCGGGCACGGTGCCCAGGGCCACCGCCACCACGGCGGCGAGCAGGGCACCGACGGCCAGAACGGCGAAGGCCGGAACGGCGAGGGCCAGGACGGCGAGGGCCAGGACGGCGAGGGCCAGGACGGCCGCGCCGGCGCCGCCCCGGCCCCGCTCCCGTCGGTCGCCGCCTCCGCCGCGCTGGAGAAGGCGCAGGGGGCCGTCCCCGGCGGCCGGGCCGAGTCGCTGCAGCGCGTCACCGCGCAGGGCGGCACCACCGCGTGGTGCGTCGTCGTCCTCGGCCAGGACGGCGTCCGGCACCGGGTGACGGTGGACGGCGCGAGCGGCGAGCTGACCGGCAACACCGTCGTCGCGGCCCCGGGACGCTGACGTGGCCCAGCACTCGACGCTGACCCGGCCGGAGGAACGGTCCGGCCGGGCCGCCGGGGCGAACAAGGTCCCGCCGGTGGACGGCTGGTTCTGGCTGGTGAAGGTCCTCACCACCGGCCTGGGCGAGGTGCTGTCCGACTTCCTCGCCCGCACCGCGGGTCCGGTCCCGGCCGTGGGCGGCGCCGGCCTGCTGTTCGTGGTGGCCATCGTGGTCCAGCTGCGGCTGCGCCGCTGCGTGCCCGGCGTGTACTGGGCCGTCGTGGTCATGGTGAGCGTCTTCGGCACGATGGTCGCCGACGTGGCGCACGTCGCGCTCGGCGTGCCGTACGCGCTGTCGGCGGGCTCGCTGGCGGCGGCGCTGGCGGCGCTGTTCGTGCTGTGGCACCGGGTGGAGGGCTCGCTGGCGATCGACCGGGTCACCGGGCTGCGCCGGGAGCTCTTCTACTGGGCGGCCGTGCTGCTGACCTTCGCCCTGGGCACCGCCGTGGGCGACCTGACGGCGGCGACGCTGAAGCTCGGCTACCTGGTGGCGGGCGTCGGTTTCGCCGTGCTGATCGCCGTCCCCGCGGTGGCCGCGAAGGCCCGCTGGGTGGGCCCGGTGGCGGGCTTCTGGTGGGCGTACGTGCTCACCCGCCCGCTCGGCGCCTCGTTCGCGGACTGGGCGGGCGTGAGCCACGAGCGGGGCGGCCTGAACCTGGGCACCGGTCAGGTGAGCGTGGCGCTGGCCGTCGCGATGGCGCTGGCCCTCGCCCTGTCCGCCCGCGCGACGCGGGCGAGGACGCGCCGGGCGCGGGCTGGACGCCCCGCCGACTGACGTCTACATTGCTGTAGACGCCGCGGAGGCGTACGGCACACCCCCCGGACTGCCGTCCGCCTCCGCCGCGTCCTGCCCGGTGGCCGCGGGTCTCACCCGCGCTCGTCGACGACTCTCCTGATCTTCCCGACCGAGCGCTCCAGCGTGTACGGCTCGACCACCTCGGCCGTGACCGTCACACCCACGCCGTCCTTCACCGCCCGGACGATCGCCGCTTCCGCCGCGGCCCGCACCTCGGCGGACGCGTCCGGCCGCGCCTCGACCCGCACCGCCATCACGTCCAGCCGCCCCTGCCGGCCCAGCCGCAGCTGGAAGTGCGGCGCGACGCCCGGGGTGCGCAGCAGGATCTCCTCGATCTGGGTCGGGAAGACGTTCACCCCGCGCAGGATGATCATGTCGTCGCTGCGCCCGGTGACCTTCTCCATCCGCCGGAACGCCGGCCGCGCGGTGCCGGGCAGCAGCCGGCTGAGGTCGCGGGTGCGGTAGCGGATGACGGGCAGCGCCTCCTTGGTGAGCGAGGTGAACACCAGCTCGCCACTCTCCCCCTCCCCCAGCACCTCGTCGGTGAACGGGTCGACGATCTCCGGGTAGAAGTGGTCCTCCCAGACGTGCAGGCCGTCCTTGGTCTCCACGCACTCCTGCGCGACGCCGGGCCCGATCACCTCGGACAGCCCGTAGACGTCGACGGCGTGCAGGTCGAGCCGGTCCTCGATCTCGCGCCGCATCTCCTCCGTCCACGGCTCCGCCCCGAAGATCCCGATCCGCAGCGACGTGGTGCGCGGGTCGATCCCCTGCTTCTCGAACTCGTCGAGGAGCGTGAGCATGTAGGAAGGGGTGACCATGATGATCTCGGGCCGGAAGTCCTGGATGATCTGCACCTGGCGCGCCGTCATGCCACCGGACGCCGGGATCACCGTGCAGCCCGCCCGCTCGGCGCCGTAGTGCGCGCCGAGCCCGCCGGTGAACAGCCCGTAGCCGTACGCGATGTGCACCTTGTGCCCGGCCCGGCCGCCGGCCGCGCGGATCGAGCGGGCGACGACGTCCGCCCACATCGACAGGTCGTTCTCGGTGTAGCCGACGACGGTCGGGCGCCCGGTGGTGCCGCTGGAGGCGTGGATCCGGCGGACCTGCTCCATCGGGACGGCGAACAGACCGAACGGGTACCCCTCGCGCAGGTCGGCCTTGGTGGTGAACGGGAAGCGGGCGAGGTCCGCCAGGCTGCGGCAGTCCCCGGGCCCGACCCCGGCGGCGTCGAACTTCCGGCGGTACAGCTCGACGTTGTCGTACGCGTGCCGCAGGGTGACCCGGAGGCGGTCGAGCTGGTGGGCGCGCAGTTCGCCGACGGTCATCCGCTCGCCGGCGTCCAGCAGCCCGGGCGGGACGGGCTCGCCGAGGCGCCTCGGCCCTCCGGCCCCGGCTTCTTCGGGCGCGCTGCTGGTCATCGTCGCTCCTTCGCAGGTCGGCCGGCCCCCCCGCGGCCCCCCCGACCGATCGTTCGGCCGGGCGGCCCCAGGCCCAGTAATCCAGGACGCGCCGCGGGTGTCAAGACATCGGGCCGACTCCAGGGAGCCCATCCGGATTGCACGGTTCCGGCCCGCTCACGGCGAGATTCCCGGGGTCGAGTTGACGAGCCGATATGACAATCATTACGAATTTTTACCCAGATGCGGCTACGACCGGCTCCCCCGCATGGTTCAGTGGTCCGGCTTCCCCTGCCACCCGGAGTGATCACCTTGCCCACGTCCCCCGCCCTGGTCAGCGCGCTGCGCGAACTCGGCGACCGACCCGCCGTCGTCGCCGGCGGCCGCTCGATCAGCGGCATCGGCCTGCTGCTCGGCGTCTCGCCGCCGGGCGGACTGCCCGGAGCCGTCGCCGCGAAGGTCGCCGCACACTCCGCGCTGCCTGCGAGCACCGCCCGCGCCATCGAGCAGCGGCTTCGGCACTGGGCGGGCGTCCTCGGCCCGGCGCCCATCCGGCACACCCTGCTCCTCCCGGCGACCGACCTCGCCGTCGAGCTCGCCCTCGCCACCCTGGTGGCCGGCGGCACCGTCCACTGCGCCGACTCCGACCAGCGCCCCGAGGAGCAGCTCGCCGCCCTCGCCGCCACCGGCACCACCCACCTCACGCTGCCCTCCGACCTGCTCTGGCGCCTCGCCCGCGTGCCCGGCCTCGCCGCCCACGACCTCTCCGCCCTGCGCCTCGTCCTGCACGTCGGCCCCGAGCCCCGGCAGGACGACGTCTACGCCGCCGTCGACGCGCTCGGCGCCGTCGTCGCCCACCTGCGCGAGCCGCACAGCGACGCCGAGACCGCCGAGCACCGGCTGCGCGCCGCCGTCGCCACCGCCGCGACCGCCGCCTGGAAGCACGCCATCGGCATCACCGCCGAGCAGGTCCGCGACTTCGGAGCGCACCTGGACCACGCCGTCCTCGGCTCGCTCCTGCTGACCCTCCAGCAGTACGGCGCCCTCACCGACCCCGCCACCGGGCACACCGAGGCCGAGGTCCTCGACTCCGTCGCCGTCACCCCCGTCCACCGCCCCCAGGTCGTGTGCTGGCTCGACGCCCTTGCCCGGCACGGCCTGATAGCCCGGCACGACGACCGCTACTTCGGCGCGCCGCCGCTCGCCGCCGCCGAGGTCCGCGAGACCTGGCGCCCGGCCGCCGACGCCTGGGCCGACGGGCTCGGCCAGGCCGCCGTCCTCGACCGGGTCCGGCGCGCCGCCCTGCGCCTGCCCCGCCGGATCACCGGCCAGGAGCCGCCCCGCCCGGCCGTCCCCCCGCTGCGCTGGACCGCCGCCCGCGGGTACTTCGGCGCCGCGCTCGGCTCGCTCGTCCGCGGCATGGCCGAGGCGCACGACGGGCCCGCTCCGCTGCGGGTCCTGGAGCTCAGCGACGGCGACGGCACCGACACCGCGATCGCCCGCGCCCTGTCCGCCCGCCCCCGCCAGGTCGTCGACCACCACCCGCTGCCCGACGGCGGCCGCTTCGACGTCGTCGTCGCCACCGGCGCCGGCGCCCCGGACGCCACCGTCGCCGAGCTCGTCCGCCTGCTGGCGCCCGGCGGCCGACTGCTGCTCGTCGCGGCGACGGACGAACAGCTCGACGTCCTCGTCACCGCCGAGCCCGGCGCCCTCGCCGCTCCGGCTCCGGCGCCCGCGCCCGCGCCCGCCGAGGAGTGGCGCGCGGCGCTGTCGGCGGCGGGCTGCGCGACCGTCCTCGCCCTGCCCGAGGACGGGCACCCGATGGGCCTGCTCGGCCAGCACCTGTTCGTCGCCCGCGTGCCCTGAGCCGCCGCTACGATCAAGGACATGGCACGGTCCTCCCGGCACACGGACTCGCTCGTGTCGATCGCCTCGACCACCTCGGTCGCCTCGGTCGCCTCTCTCGGCTCGCTCGGCTCGCTGCTCTCGATCGGCTCGGTCGGGTCGATCCTGTCGATCGGCTCGGTGGGCTCCTTCCTGTCCATCGGCTCGGTCGGCTCGTTCGCCTCCGCCGGCTCGATCGGCTCGTTCGCCTCCGCCGGCTCGATCGGCTCCGCGTTCTCCGCCCTGTCCATCGGCGCCTGGCGAAGCGTCGGCTCGCTCGGCCGCGCCCACGACCGGACCGCGTGGGCCCACGGACCTCGAAGGCCCCGGCGGCCCCGGCGGCCCCGGCGGCCCCTCGGTGAGCGTTTCGTGGCCGAGCGGTGAAGCCCGGGTCACGCACCGCCACCCGATGCGTACCATTTCGATACCGAAGCGGGGATGAGCTGCGGGGATCCTCGCTCGCCGACACCGGGCGCGGGTACCATCCGCCTGGGCTCGTCACCACCCGGCACGCGGGAGTTCGGAGACGGGCCCAGGCCTCCCGGCCGTGATGCAGGCGGCTCCTCCCGCCGTCGGCGGCTCGGATCCGGGCGGCGGAACCCCGCGGGGCGTTGGCGGTCCCCGCGGACTCGACACCGCGCGCCAGGGCAGTCGCGCGAACGGCGAAGGGCATCGTGTTGGCGGATCGGCTCACCGGCGGGGACTCCTCACTGCTGCGGCGGATCAACGCGGCGGTCACGCTCCGGGCGTTGCGGGCCGGCCACGCCGTGACCCTCACTCAGCTCGTCGGCGAGACCGGGCTCTCCCGGCCCACCGTCGAGGGCGTCATCGAGGGACTCGTCGACACCGGGCTCGTCGCCGAGGTCGACCAGCCCAAGGAGGACGGCCAGCCGGGCACCGGCCGCCGCGGCCGACCCGCCCGCTGGTTCCGCTTCCGCGCCGAGGCCGGGCACATCCTCGGCGTCGAGATCGGCGTGCACGACGTCCGCGTCATCCTCGCCGACCTCACCGGTGAGGTGCTGGGCAGTCACTTCAAGCCCGTCGACGAGACCCTGGAGGCCGAGGACCGGCTCGCCGCCGTCCGCACCGCCGTCGCCGAGGTGCTGCGCAAGGCCGGCATCTCACGCGACAACCTGTGGGCCGTCGGCATCGGCACCCCCGGCATCGTCGACCGTGAGGGCACCATCCGGCTCGGCACCGCGATGCCCGGCTGGACGGGCCTCGACCTCGGCGTGCGGCTGCGCCGCTCCTTCCGCTGCCCCGTGCTGATCGAGAACGACGCCAACCTCGCCGCGATCGCCGAGCACTGGCAGGGCGCGGCGGTCGGCGCCGACGACGTCGTCTTCGTCATGGCCGGCCTCAGCCCCGGGGCCGGCTCGCTCATCAACGGCCGCCTGCACCGCGGGTACGGCGGCGCCGCCGGCGAGATCGGCGCGCTGCACCTGCTGGGCCAGGAGGTCACTCCCGAGCGGCTCCTGTCCACCACCGGCAAGCCCCTCAACCCGCTCGACGAGGCGGCCGTCGCCCGCGTCCTGCGGCTCGCGCGCGAGGGCGACGAGGTGGCCAAGGTCGCCATGGACCGCTTCCTGACCCGCCTCGTGCAGTCCGTCGCCGCCCTCGTCCTCGCGATCGACCCGCGCCTGGTCGTGGTCGGCGGGTGGGCCGCCGGGCTCGACGGCGTCCTGGAACCGCTGCGCGAGCGGCTCGCCGAGTTCACACTCCGCGCGCCCGAGGTGGCCCTGGCAGCGCTCGGCTCGGAGGTCGTCGCGATGGGCGCCCTGCGCGTGGCCCTGGACCACGTCGAGGAGCAGCTCTTCGCCGTCGACCCGCCCCGGGTCTGACACCCGCCGCTCCGGCACCTGCGGGCGGACGGACGACCGAGGCCCGGACGCCTGCGGGCGTCCGGGCCTCGGTCTGAGGGTGGGTGCGATGTGGTCCAGGGAGCCGCGGCGGCTCAGGAGGCGGTGCGCACCTCGGAGGAGGGAGCGGCGGCGACCGGGGTGACCTCGACGAGACCGGCCTCGCCGAAGGTGAGCTTGCAGGTGTCGGCGCGGTAGGTCGCGACGGCCAGCGCCACCAGGCGCCCCGCCGACGCGTACTGGGTGGTCATCACCAGCACCGGCGAACCGGGCGGGCGCTCCAGCAGGACGGCCTCGTCGGCCTCGGCGACCCCCAGCTCGACCGCGCGGGACTCCCCGTCGACCTCCAGGCGCTCCAGCTGGCGCAGCACCGAACGGGCGCGGTCGCTCTCGGCGCGGAAGCCCGGCAGGTGCGGCAGCGCGGAGGCGGGCACGTGCAGCGACTCGGTGGCCACCGCCCGGCCCTCGACCAGCCGGACCCGGCGCACGGTGTGCACGGTGGCGCCCTCGGCGACGCCCAGGTGCTTCGCGAGCTGCGGGGAGGCCGGGGCGGTGGTGCAGTCCACCGTGCGCCAGGCCTGGCTGCGCCCGGCACCGGGCCACCCCTCCTCCTGCCGGTTGACCGGCACGCCGACGCGCGGAGCGGCGATCAGGGTGCCGATGCCGCGGCGGCGGACCAGGCGGCCCTCCAGCTCCAGCTGGTCGAGCGCCTGGCGCAGCGTCGCGCGGGCGACGCCGAAGCGGGCGGCGAGCTCGCGCTCGTTGGGCAGCACCTGGCCGGTGGAGAACTCCGAGTCGATGGCGCGGAGCAGCACCGTGCGCAGGTGCCAGTACTTCGGTTCCGGTACCGACGTGAGCTGCCCTGTCGTCCCCACCGTGTCCTCCACCCTGTCGAGTCCGCCCTGCCGGAGTGGAGGGCTGAGAAGAGGGGCGGATCGCGGGCCCGCTGTCCGCTGTTGCGGCAGGTGGGAGAGCGGGCCTTTATCCGTCCTTCTTTATTAAAGGTCCTTGCAGTAAGCGACCCTAGGGGCATCTCGCGGAGATGGTCAAGACCAATGGCACGGCTTGGTGCGACTGTCGCGGGACTTCATGCCGCGTTCACGTCATTCCCCCGCGGACGCGCGTCACGGCGCGGGCCGTGCGCATCCACTCGGTAGGCTGCCCGGGTGATCGTGGTGACGAGTGTGAACGTGAACGGAATCCGGGCCGCCGCCAAGAAGGGCTTCATCGAGTGGCTGGCCGCCACCGAGGCGGACGTCATCTGCCTGCAGGAGGTGCGCTCCGAGCCCGGCCAGCTGCCCGTCGAACTTCGGGACCTGGACGGCTGGCACGCGGTCTGGGCCCCGTCCGTCGCCAAGGGCCGGGCGGGCGTCGCCATCCTGTCCCGTGCGGAGCCCCAGCGGACGGCGATCGGATTCGGGTCGGAGGAATTCGACAATTCGGGCAGGTATGTGGAAATCGACCTCCCGGGCCTCACCGTCGCGAGCCTCTACCTCCCCTCCGGTGAGGTCGGCACCGAGCGCCAGGACGAAAAGGAACGCTTCATGGCGGAATTCCTCGTCCACCTCACCGCCCTGCGCACCCGCGCCGCCGCCGACGGCCGCGAGGTCGTCGTCTGCGGCGACTGGAACATCGCGCACCGGCCCGAGGACCTCAAGAACTGGAAGGCCAACCAGAAGTCCGCCGGCTTCCTCCCCGAGGAGCGCGCCTGGCTCTCCCGCGTCTACGACGAGGCCGGCTACGTCGACGTCGTCCGCGCCCTCCACCCCGACCGCACAGGCCCCTACTCCTGGTGGTCCTACCGAGGCCGCGCCTTCGACAACGACTCGGGCTGGAGGATCGACCTCCAGGTCGCTACCCCCGCCCTCGCCGCCAAGGCCGTCGAGGCCTACGTCGAACGCGCCGCCACCCACGCCGAGCGGTGGTCCGACCACGCACCGGTCACGGCAGTGTTCGATCTGGACAACTAGGCAGCAGAAACTGGTAGTTCGACAAAATCAAGAGGCGGCCCCGACGCGGGGCATTCCACACGTCGGGGCTTCCTCTCGGTAGCAAATACGCCAGCGGCGAAGGAAGTCGCACGGCACTCCCGGAGTGGATTTTTCAGCAAAGCGATTCACGTGACCCTGCTTCCACAAGCGAAGCACCTGCCCGCCCCAGATCAGCTCCCCCGACGATCCAGACCCGAACATCCCTCTAGATACGGCCACCGCCCGCAACCCCTTGACCCCCCAGTCAAGGGGTTCAACTATTCTCGGCAGCCGAGACCTCAAGGCCTCGGCTTTCTTGCATCTCAACTGCACTGAAAACAAGGGAAGTTAAGACTCATCTGAAGATCCACGGTCGACAGAGCTCGAACCCGCTCGATGCCCAACCGGGTTCAAGTTCGTGCATAGATATCTGTTATCGCCCACGGGCGCTCACCAGTCGTGGCCCCAAACTGGTCCCCAAATGGTCCCCAGGGCCCCGGTCACTGCGGGTGACGACAATCTGTCGACCCTTCAGCAGGGCCCGCCGGTGGGTTCCGCATCGGCCTGTCCGCCGGAGTCGTTCTGGCCAGCGGGTTTCGCGGTTGTCCCTCCGAGGTGTCCACCAGTATTGTCCTGCGGCCGTGTCCACATCCTCTGCCGCCGCCGGCTGCGGTGTTGCCCGGGCTGGGCACGGGAACGTGCTGAGCTGCTGGTGCAGCTCGGGGTGGTGGCAGTGACAGGGCTGCCGATTCTGCGGCTGCCCCGGGTGGTCAGCTGAGCTGAGACGCGGGTGGTCGGCCAAGAGCTGAGCGGGACCGGCCGCGCCCGGTACGGCAGCAGGGCTAGGACCGCGCGTCGCGGTCCGAGCCCTGCCCCGTGCGGTGCCGCGCTGCGGCGGCGGTGCGTCAGCCCTGTACGGTGTCGCCGCCCGCCTGCCCGGCACCCTCAGCCGTTCCTGCCTTCTCGCGCATCTTGCGCACCAGCTCCGCCTTCTGGTCGGCTGCACCCTGGCGGTCGAGGTTGCGGTGCGGACCGTTGTTCTGCCGTTCGGCGCGGGACTGCCTCTTGCGCTGGCCGCCGCCCATGCCCACGGGGTTGTTGATGTTCTTGCTCACGGTCGTGGGTTCTCCCGGTGGTGAAGTGAAGTGAAGTGATCTACGGATTCATCGGTGGGGGACGGGCGGCGACGTCGAAGGACGTCAGCAGGGGCCCATCACGCGCTCACTCGTAAGTCGGCGTCTGGAAGAACATGGCAAAGACGTTACCCGGTTCCGTCGGCCCTGAACACCAACCTCTTCGCCGCTCCCGCGTCAGCCGGGCCTTCGGCGAGCGCCCGGGGCCGACCGGTTCCTTCGGAATCCCAGCACCGCCAGCACCCGCCGGTCGTCGCCGCCCGCCGTGTCCAGATGGGCGTTGCCGGGCCGCGGGGGCGCTGCCAGTGGTCGCGAGCACACTGATGGCATGAGAGGTCATCTCACTTGCGTCCCGCCGTTGCGGGACAACCCTTGGCTCGGGCAGCGGCGATTCACCTGCCGATTTCCGTTCCCGTGTCCTCTTGGCCGCGCGGTGTATATCGCCCATGGGGAGAGGACACCGAATCTGGGATCCCACACCGCCTGCTGCTGAATGGGACAACCTGCGTGCCCACCTGATGCCGCCGATGCAGGAGTTCGTCCAGGCGAGCAAGGACTGGCTGACCGTCTTCCAGCTCCCCTCGTATGCACCGGACCTCAACCCGCAGGAGGGCATCTGGTCGCTGGTCAAGCGCACCATCGGCAACCTCGCCGCCGCGAACCTCGACCAGCTGGCCCGAGCCGTCAGGCGCAGCCTGAAGCAGATCCAGTACCGCCCCCACCTCATCGACGGGTGCCTCGCCACCACCGGCCTGATCATGGACGGCTGACCACCCTCAGACCGACATCACGAATTCAACTTCAGTGGCCGGCCGGGACACCCTTCGCTGCCACTCGCCAGCCCGGGCGGATCAGGGTCGACTACCCACCAGATACGGTTGGTGATCTTCCGGACGGTGTGTCGTCTTGAGCGTGTCCTCGCCGGCTGGTTCTGACGTGCCTCGCGCACAGCCCCGCACGCTCTGCCGCCACGCCCGGCCGAACGGCAAGCCTTGGACCAGGGTCACCACGTTCAAGAAGGAGAAGCACACGGGACAGCGTGCGTAGCGGGGCAGGGTGTACCGGCGGTGCGGGTACAAGGACAGGCACGGGAAGCAGTTGGGTGCCTGGTATGTGCGGTTGCTGAAGGATACGGAGCACGGGTCGTGGACGTACTGCGTCGACCTGGCGCCGGAGGACGGCAGACGGCGCACCCGGCACCGTGGCGGGTTCGCGACGGAGGCCGAGGCCGCGCAGGAGCTGGCGGCGGTCCTGGAGGGTGGGCTGAACGGGGCGTACGAGGAGCGTCGTGCCACTGTGGCGGAATACCTGCGGGAGTGGATCTTTCCCCGAGCGGGCAGTGACCTGCTGCGGGGACAGCTCCCCGTTCAGGTGCGGGTGCCATTTCTCGGCGATGAGGGGGGAATTGCGCAGCAAGGGATTTGGAACCGTGATCTCGGGCGCGCAGCCCGGTGACGGCTCGGTCCGCTTCTTCCTGGGCGACGAGCCGGCCCGCGCTAATGTAGGTCCCGGCCGCTTGTCGCGCAGCGCTTGTGAGCTCGACGGAAATGCGTTGAGACGAGTGCTCGTGGCGGGCTTGCTCACGGGCCTCGTGGACTTCCGGTGCGGCGATCTTGTTCGGATTCCTCGGAGGCGTGACGGCCTTGCCCGGATGGTCGCGCCGCAGACCCAAGTAGCCATCATCGAACAGTACTTGAACTCTCGGGAACTGCCGGAAGAGGTCGTCGATGCCCTCGCTTCGTATCGCTGTGGCGTCGTGCATGCGTCCGGGGCGGAGGTTACCGGCCCACAGGGTGCGGCCCTTCGCGTCGGCGACGACGGTGGCCTTCATCGTGTTCTGCTTCTTCTTGCCGGACACGAAGGCCCGACGTCCGCCGCGGTGCGATGTCGGGCGGCGGACCTGGACCTCGGTGGCGTCCAGCGCAGTACGACGCCCTCGGCCTGGGCGTAGGCGAAGCCGTCCGCCAGGGTTCGCAATCGGACCCCGGGACGGTCGGGCACCGCGAAACCGCGCTTGGCGAGCAGGACCCTGACCTCGCCGATTGCACGACTGATCGTGGAGCGGTCGACACCGAACAGCAGGCCCAGGACGGCGTGCGGCAGGTCGTGCCGCAGGTGAATGAGCGTGGCGGTCACCCGGTCGACGAACACGAGCTGATGCCTGGCACCCGCGCCCGCCGCGCGTTGCCGCGCTCCGCCACGGGCAACGTCGCGCCGGCCCTCGACAACGACCCGCCACGGAGTGGCCAGTTCGACGACCAAATCCGCCAGGTGCCGCCGCGAGATTCCAGTCAGCACCCGATGGCCAAGGACCGCATGGTTCAACTTGATCGTCACATCGTCAAATGATGCCGCCCGCACCACTGCTGGTCACATCGCCGCCGCGATCACGCACCAGGTCGGAGGAGGAGATCTCATTTGGAGAGGCGTCGGGTGCAGATGAGGGCTGCTGCGATGCTGGCGAAGGCGGCGAAGTGGTCGGCCTTTCGCTCGTAGCGACGGTGAAGTCGGCGGAAGCCGCCGAGCCACGCAACGGTGCGCTCGATCACCCAGCGGTGCCGGCCGAGACGGCTGGAGGTCTCGATCCCGCGGCGGGCGATGCGGGCGGGGATCTGTCGGCGGCGCAGGTACGGTGACGGTCAAGGCGAACGTACAGGTGGTGGTGGGGCCCGAGACCGTGCCGGTGCCCTGCGCGTGGGCGGTCCCGGACAGCGCCACCGGGGCGATGCCGGCGACACAGAGCATGCTGGCCGCAACGGCCAGCGCGGATCCGCGGCGACCGGCCGAACCGGCACGGCCCCCGCTCGTACCCGGGCCCGGCTGACCGGCGGCAGCCGGCCCTTCGCGCTCCAGGCTAGCGACCCATATCGCCCGCCCGGTCGGCGGCACCGAGCGGGCGGAGGGCAAGGGTCGCCAGCCGCCGGTGGCCGTCACCCCCGCCGGGTGACGGCCACCGAACAGGGCTCACACCGTGGTCACTAGCACGACCACGGCGTGGTGACGTGGCCCGTCACGGTGTCCACCGCCACCGTCCTGCCCTCGCTGGGAATGCAGAAGTAGTAGGTGGGATGCGGGTTCTGCACGACGGGCTCATTGAGGTACAGGGGCTTGAACGCGCCGGTGTGCCCGGCCTTGACGGCCAGATCGTGGGCCTGGACCTCCGTCATGGTGAACGGGGAGATGGCCTGGATCCCGATCGGGACGCTCCACGGCTGCGTGCTCTGGTACTGACCGGTGGTCGAGTACTTGTACTCGAAGGACGGCTCCGAGCCCATGGCTCGGAAGCGGATCCACCAGGCCTGGACGTCATTGGGGTTGGTCGTGGGTGTCAACAGGACGGCGTCCGCGTCGTAGAACTGCGAGCCGGGGTGCTCCTGCTGCGCCTTCACCTTGGCCTCCCGCACGATCTGTGTGAGCGGGAGGTGGGGTGCCGCGCTGGCGGTGGACGGGGCGATCGGCAGCAGCGACAGGGCCGTGGCGGTCGCGGCGAGCCCGATCCGTGCCCGAAGGCGGCGGCGTGATGTCCGGCACCCGTTCAGTGCGGGTGTCGCGGGCGTGCGGGCGGTGCGCGTGGTGTTCATGTCCTTCATCTCCTTCGACCCGGACCCTGCGTGGTCACGGTGGAAGTCGACTGCCGGGTTCGGCGTGAGCGGTGGCCGACGGGCGAGAGGTCCTCGGCCGGGCTCCGCGGGGATGCAGCCTCCCGGGGTCCAACGCTAGGAAGGTCTCCGGGCGCCGTCTCCTGGCCGTCATCCTCGCTGAGCCGAACAGGCGAACCTCTCACCCGGAGCGATGCCCGTCCGGGGTTTCGCCGCGCGGTCCCGGCCGGTGGGCCCGATCCTGCGCCGCTCCTTGATCATCGCTGACTGTTACAAGGTGGTGACACGATCTTCTCGAAGTAGGCGTCCCAGCCGACGAGCCTGTAGATCGTCCTTCAGGCTGCGCTCCACCCACTCCAGGGCGATGTAGTACCGCTCCAGAACCGGGTCCCAGCCCGACTCCAGCATCCGCACGATATGAGGGTGCTCGACAGCTTTGAGTGCGGCGGTCTCCCGTTCCAGGAAGACCTTGATGATTTCGTCGTCGCGCCGCTTGAGTAACTTGATCGCCGCGAACTGCCTGTCACTGTCGCTATTTGCCGTGTCGACGGCCTTGCGAACCGTCGACAGACCGCCGCTGCGCGCGCTGTCTCCCACCAGCAGGAAGCGATCGTTGATCACATGCGGTCCCACACATGCTCCTCGTCCAGCACCGGCGTCAACTACCGGTCCGGCCATCCTGCCAGCCCAGGACTCCTCGGTTGGATGATTCGGCAGATCCGGGCTTGATCGTGGCCAACTCCTCGATGACTACGGTGCCCGACGCTCGACCAACTTATTGCTTATCTTCGGCTTGTTGGGGAGAGCTGTAGCCGAGGACGTGGTCGACGGCATCGGAGGCAGCCAATCCGGTGGCCCGGAGGGTGGCCACTCCGGAGTGTCAGGGTGGCCCACTCGTGGTCGAGGGCATCCACGGCGGTGCTACCAGCAGCCGACGGTAGAGGCTAGCGCCGTAGCCCATCCCCCGCACGGAAGCGGCCCGTCGAATCTGTCGATGACGGCCGCCAGTTGCTCGTCCGCTTCGCGATCTACGCCGAGCTGCCAGCGCGCTCCAGCTTCGGTACTCGTGCTTCGAGTTCGGCTGGCAGGGGGCGTGGCTCACCGATCCGAGGAGCAGCCTCTGGAAGCCGCCGAGGCCTCGCGAGCCGACGACGAGGCACAGGGCCCGGGCGGCCTCACCCAGAAGCGCTCCCACGGGTGCCCGAACACCACCTCGTGTTCGACCTCGACACACGGATCGCGCTTGCGTAACTCGCCAGTTGCAAACAGCAGTTCGACCTCAGCCCGGCCTACAGCCTCCGCAGCGCGCGGCGGAGGTCCACCCCGGCCGGGACCGGCGGGCCTGGACCACGCGCAGCACGACCCCCTGTGCCCCGGCGTGCGCGAAGGCGAGTTCCAGAGCCTCCAAAGAGCCCGACGATCCGTCCACTCCGACGACGACCAGCAGCCTGGGCGTTCGCGGCGGCGTCCGCCGTCTCGCGGACGACCGCCACCGGGCAGGGGGCGTGGGAGCTGAGCGGGACGCCGATCGGCGGGAGTGTGAGCACCTGCTCGACAACCGGCCTGCGCTTGGCTCCGACGACCAGGAGCGAGGCGTCCGCGGCCTGCTCCAGCAGCCCGCGCGCCCGCGGCCCGTCGGCCATACGGGGCTCGGTCTCCAGGCTGGGGTGCCGCTCCTCGACGAGCTTGCGTGACTGTGCCAGGACGATGTCGCCCCCGATCCGCACGTGATCGTCCAGCAGGTGCGGGGTGTCCTCGTCCGGATCGGTCTGCGGCCACGCCAGGACGTGGATCAGCCGCAGCGCCCGGCCGGTGCGGACGGCCTCGTCCGTCGCCCAGCTCACGGCTTCGCGGCTGGCCCGGAGCGGCCGACGCCGACGACCACTGGCCCGGGCACGGGCACGACGGCCCGAAGGTCCCGGTCCGCCGGTCCCGCGCACCCGGGACGCCACCGGGACCGTCGTTCCGCCACCGGTGACCAACGGCCCAACGACCCGCCGGCCGGCCCGGCAGCAAGCTGTCGTCCACACCCCCGATCGATGGACTCGATCGCCCGGCACCAACGGCCGGGATCGCTGGTCATCCAGCCGATGACGGTTCGGTGCACGATAGTTGAGGAGACATCCGATGCGTAAGGCCCACCTGGTCGGCGGCGGCATAGCCGCCCTGTCCGCAGCAGCGTTCCTCATCCGGGACGCGGGTTTCGCCGGCGTCGACATCCACCTCTACGAGGGCCAGGACGAGATCGGCGGCAGCCTGGACGCGGGCGGCACGCCCGAGGCGGGGTACACGATGCGCGGCGGCCGAATGTTCGAGGCACAGTTCCGCTGCACGTACGACCTGCTGTCCGGCATCCCCTCACTGGACGACCCGTCGAAGTCGGCCACCCAGGACATCCTCGACTCACACGAGGAGTCCCCCTGGGATGACACCGCCCGCCTGGTGGGCGCAGGCGGCGAGATCCGCGACGGACACACGATGGGCTTCTCCGAACGCCACCGGCTCGAACTGGTCAAGTGCCTGGCCACGCCCGAACGGCTGCTGGACGGCAAGCGCATCACGGACTGCTTCGACCAAGGGTTCTTCACCACCGACTTCTGGTACATGTGGTGCACGACCTTCGCCTTCGAACCCTGGCACAGCGCCATCGAGTTCCGGCGCTACCTCAAGCGGTTCGTGCACCTCTTCCCGGAGTTCGAGACGATGTCCGGGATCCACCGGACCCGCTACAACCAGTACGACTCGATCGTCCGACCGCTCACCGCCTGGCTCCTGGAGCAGGGCGTCCATCTCCACACCGGCCACCGGGTCGCTGACCTGGCCTTCCGGCACGGGCGCGGCACGAGCGTCGAACGCATCCACTTCACCGGCGCGCAGGACGACATCCCGGTCGACGAGGACGATCTCGTCTTCGTCACCAACGGATCGATGACCGCCGACTCCGTCCTCGGCTCCCACACCGCCCCGCCGGCGAACCCGGACACCTCCCTGAGCCCCGACTCCTTCCTGCTGTGGCACCGGCTCGCCCGCGGCCGCGACGACTTCGGCAACCCCGCCGTCTTCGACCACCACCCGGACGAATCCACCTGGGAGTCCTTCACCGTCACCGCGAAGGACCCCGCCTTCCTCGACTGGATGGAGAAGTTCACCGGCCGACCGACCGGCCGCGGCGGCCTGCTCACCCTCACCGACTCCCCGTGGCTGCTCACCGTCGTCGTCAACCGCCAGCCGGTCTACCAACAGCAGCCCGAGGACGTATCCGTGTGGTGGGGCTACGGCCTCTTCCCCGACAAGCCCGGCACCTTCGTCAAGAAGCCGATGCGGGAGTGCAGCGGCGCGGAGATCCTCCAGGAGGTCCTCCAGCACCTGGCCGTTGACCCCGGCACCGTCGAACGGATCGCCGGGACCTCGACCGTCGTCCCCTGTCTGATGCCGTACATCACCAGCCAGTTCCTGGCGCGCGGCCACGGCGACCGGCCGCAGGTGGTCCCGAAGGGCTCCACCAACCTCGCATTCATCGGCCAGTACGCCGAGGTCCCCGACGACGTCGTCTTCACCGTCGAGTACTCCGTGCGCACCGCCTGGACCGCCGTCACGCAACTGCTCGACCTCGACCGGCAGCCCCCGGCCGTCTACAAGGGCCACCACGACCCGCACGTCCTGGCCCAGGCGCTGCACACCATGCACCGGAAGTAGCCCGACCGGCTCGCCCCCGGGAGGCGGGCACCGCCCGCCTCCCCGCTCCACCCGCACGACCCGGCCCGGCGCCTCGGAGCCCGGCGCCTCGGAGCCCGGCGCCTCGGAGCCCGGCGCCTCGGAGCCCGGCGCCTCAAAGGCCGGCCGACCGTCCTGTCCCAGCGCCGCAAGACGACCGATCCACCGCGAAATCGACAAGGAGAGCTCGCCATGGCCGTCCACCACCCGCACCTCCCCCGGTTCACCCACCGTCTCGCCACGCACCGGCGACCGGTCGCGGCCCGGCACACCCAAGAGACACCGAACGCCATCGTCCTGACCAGCGGGGCACGGCTCGCAATCGCGGGCGCCAGGATCACTGTCGGCTTCGTCTTCCTCTGGGCCTTCCTCGACAAGACGTTCGGCCTCGGCTACGCCACCAGAGAGGCCGGATCCTGGCTCAACGGCGGCTCCCCGACAAAGGGCTTCCTCAGCCACGTCTCGGCCGGCCCGCTCCAGTCCACCTTCCACCAGTGGGCCGGCCAGGCCTGGGCCGACTGGCTGTTCATGCTCGGCCTGCTCGGCATCGGCCTCGCCTTCGTCGGCGGCGTCGGAATGCGCGTCGCCGCCGGTGGCGGCGTCCTGCTCCTGGCCCTGATGTGGGCCGCCGAGTGGCCGCCCGCCCGGCACTTGGCGAACGGCGCCGCCAGCGGCTCCAGTAACCCCGTCGTCGACTACCACGTCGTCTACGCGCTGCTGCTCCTCGCGCTGGCCGCCGTCGGCGCCGGCGACGCCTGGGGGCTGGGGCGCCGCTGGGCCTCCCTCCCGGTCGTCCGCGAGCACGCGTGGCTCCGCTGAGACACCACCGCTGTCCCTGAAGCACCGTGCGCCAAGGCCTCGCTGCATGAGTCGGCGTTCATGCTCGCCCGTCCTCACCTGCCTCCGCCGCTCGGGCTGCTGCCCGATCTGAACATCGGAGACGAACGCGGCGCCGTCCACGGGGCGGA
>NZ_JBEZGX010000054.1:0-58602 GCF_040650235.1 Kitasatospora sp. NPDC048722 | reverse complement strand
GAGCCGCCTTCCAGCGGGCCCTCCGGGCGCTTCGTTCTTTCGTGTTTCCAGCTTATCAGACGTTTTCCGCTCCGTTTTCCGGAGTTTCATTCATCGGATCGGCTTTCGCCTTTCGGCGCTCCCGAACTCTACCAGAGTTTCTCGGGCCGTTTTCCTCGGTCCTTCTCGAATTCGAATTCGAGTGGCTTCCTTGGGGCCGTCCCGTGGGGCAACCCGGAGAACACTACGCACCGGGCCGCCCCACGTCAAACCAGCCTCAGGGGCTCAGACCTCGACGACGACCGGAAGGATCATCGGCCGGCGGCGGTAGTTGTCCGCCACCCACTTGCCGATGGTGCGGCGGACGAGCTGCTGCACCTGGCGGGGCTCGAGGACGCCGTCGCTCGCCGAGCGGTCCAGGGCCTCCTGGAGCTTGGCGACGACCGGACCGAACGCGTTGTCCTCGATGCCGGAGCCGCGGGCCTGGATGGTCGGGCCGCCCACGATCTTGCCGTTGGCCGAGTCGACGGCGACGAAGACCGAGATGAAGCCCTCCTCGCCGAGGATCTTGCGGTCCTTGAGCGAGGCCTCGGTGATGTCGCCGACCGAGGCGCCGTCCACGTAGACGTATCCGGCCTGCACCTTGCCGACGATCCGGGCGACGCCGTTCTCCAGGTCGACGCAGACGCCGTCCTCGGCGATGACCACACGGTTGCGCGGGACGCCGGTGGCGATGCCCAGGTCGGCGGCCGCCCGCAGGTGGCGCCACTCGCCGTGGACCGGCATCAGGTTGCGCGGCTTGCAGATGTTGAAGAAGTACAGCAGCTCGCCGGCCGAGGCGTGGCCGGAGACGTGCACCTTGGCGTTGCCCTTGTGCACGACCTTGGCGCCCCAGCGGGTCAGGCCGTTGATCACGCGGTAGACGGCGTTCTCGTTGCCCGGGATGAGCGACGAGGCCAGGACGACGGTGTCGCCCTCGACGATGCGGATCTGGTGGTCGCGGTTGGCCATCCGGGACAGCGCGGCCATCGGCTCGCCCTGCGAGCCGGTGCAGATCAGCACGACCTCCTTGTCCGGCAGGTCGTCGAGCTGCTTGACGTCGACGACCATGTTGCCGGGGACCTTGAGGTACCCGAGGTCGCGGGCGATGCCCATGTTGCGGACCATCGAGCGGCCGACGAAGGCCACCTTGCGCTTGTACTCGTGCGCGGCGTCCAGCACCTGCTGGATGCGGTGCACGTGGCTCGCGAAGGAGGCGACGATGATGCGCTTGTCGGCGTTCGCGAAGACGTTGCGCAGGGCGGCCGAGATGTCGCGCTCGTGCGGGATGAAGCCGGGGACCTCGGCGTTGGTGGAGTCCACCAGCAGCAGGTCCATGCCCTCCTCCGCCAGCTTGGCGAAGGTCGGCAGGTCGGTCAGGCGGCCGTCGAGCGGCAGCTGGTCCATCTTGAAGTCGCCGGTGGCGACGACCATGCCGGCCGGGGTGCGCACGGCCACCGCGAGGGCGTCCGGGATGGAGTGGTTGACCGCGATGAACTCGCAGTCGAAGGGGCCGATGCGCTCGCGCTCGCCCTCCTTGACCTCCAGCACGTACGGCCGGATGCGGTGCTCGGCGAGCTTGGCCTCGATCAGGGCGAGGGTGAGCTTGGAGCCGATCAGCGGGATGTCCGGGTTCTCCCGGAGCAGGAAGGGGACGGCGCCGATGTGGTCCTCGTGCCCGTGGGTGAGGACGATGCCGTCGATCTTGTCGAGCCGGTCCCGGATGTAGGTGAAGTCCGGGAGGATCAGGTCCACGCCGGGCTGCTCGTCCTCGGGGAAGAGGACGCCGCAGTCGACGATCAGGATGCGGTCCCCGTACTCGAGGACCGTCATGTTGCGGCCGATCTCACCGAGGCCGCCGAGCGGAGTGATACGGAGGGCGCCCTCCTTCAGGGCGGGGGGCGCGCCGAGTTCGGGGTGCGGGTGACTCAAAAGACTCTCCTCACGACGCACGCCATATGCCCGGGGTCCTCCCCCGGCGACATATGGCGTGCGTACTCAGTGTCGTGTGTTCCTACTGGGTCTGTGCTCTCGCGCCTTCGGTCCGGTCCAGCGGCGGGCCCGTGAGGGTCCGGCGAGCCGGGGGCGCGCACGTCTCTGTCTGTTACAGGTGTACCCCGCCTGCGGCGAGATCCTTCTTCAATTGCGCGATCTCCTCGGGCGTCGCGCCGACCAGCGGCAGCCGCAGCGGGCCGGCGGGCAGGCCCTGGAGGTCCAGCGCGGCCTTGGTGAGGATGACGCCCTGGGTGCGGAACATACCGCTGAACACCGGGAGCAGACCCTGGTGGATCGCCGTGGCCTTGGCCACATCGCCGGCCAGGTACGCGTCGATCATCGTACGCAGTTCGCCGGCCACGACGTGCCCGACGACGCTCACCACGCCGGCGGCTCCGACCGACAGCAACGGCAGGTTGAGGATGTCGTCGCCGGAGTACCAGGCGAGGTCCGAGCGGGCGATGGCCCAGGCGGCGGCGCCGAGGTCGCCCTTGGCGTCCTTGTTGGCGACGATCCGCGGGTGCTCGCCGAGGCGCACCAGCGTCTCGTGGCTCAGGGCCACCCCGCTGCGGCCCGGGATGTCGTACAGAATCACCGGCAGCCCGGTGGCGTCGGCGATGTGCACGGTGTGCCGGTACAGGCCCTCCTGCGGGGGCTTGCTGTAGTACGGCGTGACGACGAGCAGGCCGTGCGCTCCGGCCGACTCGGCCTGGCGGGCCAGTTCGGCGCTGTGGTGGGTGTCGTTGGTGCCGACGCCGGCCACGACGTGGGCGCGGTCCCCCACCGCCTCGACCACGGCACGGACGAGCTGGGCCTTCTCGGCGTCGCTGGTGGTCGGGGACTCGCCGGTGGTGCCGTTGACGACGAGGCCGTCGTTGCCGGAGTCGACGAGGTGCGTGGCGAGGCGCTGGGCGCCGTCGAGGTCGAGTCCGCCGTCGGCGGTGAACGGGGTGACCATCGCGGTCAGGACCCGGCCGAACGGCGTCTGGGGGGTGGAGGTCGGAGCCATGCGTCCAAAGCTACTCGTAGGCGGTGGGGCGGCTACCACACCGGTCCATGGTTCGGACAGGTGTCCGGCGGGGCTGGGCGGCCGGAACGGGCGGCGACACGGCGGTGACATGGGATTCCGGTGCTGCGTGCTCGGGGGTTCAGGCAGCACCGGAATCCGTGTTCACGAATGTAGGGAGCGGCTAGAAAAGCCGCAATCCAGACATGCCCGACACTCTGCCCATATGCTCATCGCCGCAGGTCAGGGCGCGACCCGGCCGTGCTTCTCGAAGGCCGCATGGGTGAGCGGCATGAGCTGCGCCCACTGCGCCTCCATCTGCTCGGCGACCATCTCGATCTCGCGCTGCGGGAAGGACGGCACGGCCGAGTTCTCCCGCTTGGTGCGCAGCGACAGGAAGTGCATCAGCGAACGGGAGTTGCAGGTCGCGTACATCGAGGAGAACAGGCCGACCGGCAGCACCGCGCGGGCCACCTCGCGGGCCACGCCGGCCGCCAGCATCTCCTGGTAGCGGTCGTAGGCCTCGCGGTAGGCCGCCTCCATCGACGCGGTGACGGTCTTGTGCTGCTCCGGGGTGCCCTCGACGAACTCGTAGCGGCCGGGGCGGCCCTGCTGGACGAGCTTGCGCTCCTCGGCGGGGACGTAGAAGACCGGCTCCAGCTCGCGGTAGCGGCCGGACTCCTCGTTGTAGGACCAGCCGCTGCGGTGGCGGTGGAACTCGCGGAAGACGAAGATCGGCGCGCTGATGAAGAAGGTCATCGAGTTGTGCTCGAACGGCGTGCCGTGCCGGTCGCGCATCAGGAAGTTGATCAGGCCCTTCGACTTCTCCGGGTCCTCCTGGAGCGCCTCCAGGGACTGCTCCCCCGCGGTCGAGACGCGGGCCGCCCAGATGACGTCCGAGTCGGCGGCGGCGCTGCGGACCAGCTCCACCGTGACGTCGCTGCGGAACCGGGGGGCCGTCGTTTCGTCGCTCACGCGTTACTCCTTGCGGGTTCGGTGCTGTCGTGCCGGTCGTGCTGGTGGTGCAACCGGATGGCGTGCTGCATGGTCTTGCGGGCGCGCGGGGTGTCCCCGGCGTCGGCGTACGCCACCGCCAGCCGGAACCAGACCCGCCAGTCGCCCGGGGCGGCCTCGGCCTCGGCCTGGCGGCGGGCGAACACCGCGTCGGCCGAGGCCCGCTCGATCCGGCCGCCCTTGGTGCGCTTCAGCTCGTCCACCGGCAGGCCGCCCTCGGCCTCCAGCTCGCGGGCGAGCCGCTCGCTGTCGCGGCCGAAGCGGACGGTCTGGCGCAGGAACCAGACGCCGATCACCGGGATGACGAAGGCGCACAGTCCGATGCCGATGCCGAGCGGCTTGCCGGTGGCGACCAGCTGGACGCCCTCGCCGATGCAGATCAGCGCGACCAGCAGCAGCACGCCGGCGAGGACGAAGAAGCCGGTACGCGAGGTCATCGCACACTCCCGGGGGTCGGCACGGTCACAGGTCCAGGAAGTGTTCGAGGCCGAAGGTCAGCCCCGGATGGTCGGCCACCTTGCGGGCGCCCAGCAGGATGCCCGGCATGAAGCTGCTGTGGTGCAGCGAGTCGTGCCGGATGGTGAGCGTCTCACCGGTGTCGCCGAACATCACCTGCTGGTGGGCGAGCAGGCCGCGCAGTCGGACGGCGTGCACCGGCACCCCGTCGACGTCGGCACCGCGCGCGCCGGGCAGGCTGTGGGTGGTCGGGTCCTGCTGCGGCGGGCGGCCGGCCTCGGCGCGGGCGGCGGCGATCAGCTGGGCGGTGCGGGTCGCGGTGCCGCTGGGGGCGTCGGCCTTGCGGTCGTGGTGCAGTTCGACGACCTCGACGGACTCGAAGTAGCGGGCCGCCGTCTGGGCGAACTTCATGCCGAGGATGGCGCCGACGGAGAAGTTCGGCGCGATCAGCAGGCCGAGCTCCGGGGCGTCGGCCAGCCAGCCGCGGACGGTGGCGAGGCGTTCCTCGGTCCAGCCGGTGGTGCCGGTGACCACGTGGATGCCGTGGTGCAGGCAGAAGTCGAGGTTGCCCATCACCGAGTCGGGGTGGGTCAGTTCGACCGCCACCTGGGCACCGGCCCGGGTCAGCTCCGCCAGGTCGGAGCCGCGGCCGAGCGCGGCCACCAGCTCCAGGTCCGGCGCGGCCTCGACGGCCTTGACGGCCTCGGAGCCGATCCGGCCCTTGGCGCCGATCACGGCGACACGCAGCGTCATAGCGAAGTTCCTCTCACACCAGCCGGTCTCAGACCAGCAGATCGGCGAGCTTGGCGGCCCGCTTGTCGTTGACCGGTCCGATCAGCGCCAGCGACGGCCGGTAGGCGCCCAGCACATCACGGGCGACGGCCTGGACGTCGTCCAGGGTCACCGCCGCGATCCGCGCCAGCATGTCGTCCACCGACAGGTGGTGCCCGTAGCTGAGCTCGGCCTTGCCGATCCGGTTCATCAGCGAGCCGGTGTCCTCCATGCCGAGCACGGTGGAGCCCGAGATCTGGCCGATCGCGCGCTGGAGCTCCTCCTCGGTGATGCCCTCGGCGACCACCTTCGCCAGCTCGGCGCGGCAGATCCGCAGCACCTCCTCGACCCGCTTGGGCTGGCAGCCGGCGTAGATGCCGAACAGGCCGCTGTCCGCGTAGGACGAGGAGTAGGAGTACACCGAGTACGCGAGCCCGCGCTTCTCCCGGACCTCCTGGAAGAGCCTGGAGCTCATCCCGCCGCCCAGGGCCGCGTTGAGCACGCCCATCGCCCAGCGGCGCTCGTCGTGCCGCGGCACCCCGGGCACGCCCAGCACCAGGTGGGCCTGCTCGGTGGAGCGGTTGAGCACCTCGACCCGGCCGGCCGTGCGCAGCGCCTTGACGCCGCGCCGGGCCTCGGCGGGAGCGGCGGAGGAGGCCGCGAGCACCGGTGCGAAGGCCTCCTCGACCTGCTTGACCACCTTGCGGTGGTCGAGGTTGCCGGCCGCGGCGACGACGAGGTTCTCGGGCCGGTAGCGGCGGCGGTAGAAGCCGGCGATCTGGTCCCGGGTGAGCGTCCTGATCGTCTCCTGGGTGCCGAGGATCGGGCGGCCGAGCGGGCCGCTGCCGAAGATCACCTTGGCGAACAGGTCGTGGACGACGTCGCCCGGGTCGTCCTCGGCCATCGCCATCTCCTCGAGGATGACGCCGCGCTCGGCCTCGACGTCCTCGGTGCGGATGAGCGAGCCGGTGAGCATGTCGCAGACCACGTCGATGGCGAGCGGCAGGTCGGTGTCGAGGACCCGGGCGTAGTAGCAGGTGTTCTCCTTCGCGGTGAAGGCGTTCATCTCGCCGCCGACCGCGTCCAGGGCGGCCGAGATGTCCAGCGCGCTGCGCCGCTCGGTGCCCTTGAAGAGCAGGTGCTCCAGGTAGTGGGTGGCGCCGTTGAGCTGCGGGGTCTCGTCCCGCGAGCCGACGCCGACCCAGATGCCGAAGGTGGCGGAGCGCACCGTCGGCAGGGTCTCGGTGACGACCCGCAGGCCGCCGGGGAGCACGGTGCGGCGCACGGTGCCGGCGCCGTCGGCGCCCTTGAGCAGGGTCCGGGTGGTGCCGGGGCGCTGCTTCGCGGCCGGGGCCTGGGCCACGGGGGGTACCTCCAGAGGAAACGCGCGGCCGGAGGACGCGCGTACGAACGCGGGGGACAACAGGGTGCGGCCCGCACGCCGGGAGGCGTACGGGCCGCAAGGGGTCAGCTAGCGGCGCTTCACTCGGAAGCGGCCTCGCCGCCCTCCTCGCCCTCGATGACCGGGATCAGGGAGAGCTTGCCGCGCGGGTCGATCTCGGCGATCTCGACCTGCACCTTGGCGCCGACGCCGAGCACGTCCTCGACGTTCTCCACGCGCTTGCCGCCGGCGAGCTTGCGGATCTGCGAGATGTGCAGCAGGCCGTCCTTGCCCGGCATGAGCGACACGAACGCACCGAAGGTCGTGGTCTTGACCACGGTACCCAGGTAGCGCTCGCCGACCTCCGGCATGGTCGGGTTGGCGATCTGGTTGATCGTGGTGCGGGCGGCCTCGGCGGCCGGGCCGTCGGCGGCACCGATGTAGATGGTGCCGTCGTCCTCGATCGTGATCTCGGCGCCGGTGTCCTCCTGGATCTGGTTGATCATCTTGCCCTTGGGGCCGATGACCTCGCCGATCTTGTCCACCGGGATCTTGATGGTGATGATGCGCGGCGCGTTCGGGGACATCTCGTCCGGGGAGTCGATGGCCTCGTTCATCACGTCGAGGATGTGCAGGCGGGCGTCACGGGCCTGCTTCAGGGCGGCGGCCAGGACCGACGCCGGGATGCCGTTCAGCTTGGTGTCGAGCTGGAGAGCGGTGATGAAGTTGCGGGTGCCGGCGACCTTGAAGTCCATGTCGCCGTACGCGTCCTCGGCACCGAGGATGTCGGTCAGCGCGACGTAGTGGGTCTCACCGTCGATCTCCTGGGAGATCAGGCCCATGGCGATGCCGGCGACGGCGGCCTTCAGCGGCACACCGGCGTTCAGCAGCGACATGGTGGAGGCGCAGACCGAGCCCATCGAGGTGGAGCCGTTGGAGCCGAGCGCCTCGGAGACCTGGCGGATGGCGTACGGGAACTCCTCGCGGGTGGGGAGCACCGGCAGGATGGCGCGCTCGGCCAGGGCGCCGTGGCCGATCTCGCGGCGCTTGGGCGAGCCCACGCGGCCGGTCTCGCCGACCGAGTACGGCGGGAAGTTGTAGTTGTGCATGTAGCGGCGACGCGTCTCCGGGGAGAGCGTGTCGAGCTGCTGCTCCATGCGCAGCATGTTCAGCGTGGTGACGCCCAGGATCTGGGTCTCGCCGCGCTCGAACAGGGCGGAGCCGTGGACGCGCGGGATGGCCTCGACCTCGGCGGCCAGGGTGCGGATGTCGGTGACGCCGCGGCCGTCGATGCGGACCTTGTCCTTGATGACGCGCTCGCGGACGATCTTCTTGGTCAGCGCGTTGTAGGCGGCGCTGATCTCCTTCTCGCGGCCCTCGAACTCGGGGAGCAGCTTCTCGGCGGCGAGCGCCTTGACGCGGTCGAGCTCGTTGTTGCGCTCCTGCTTGCCCGCGATGGTGAGGGCCTGGGCCAGCTCGTCCTTGACGGCGGCGGTCAGCGCGGCGAGGACGTCGTCCTGGTAGTCCAGGAAGACCGGGAACTCGCCGGTGGGCTTGGCGGCCTGGGCGGCCAGCTGGGCCTGGGCGGCGCACAGGACCTTGATGAACGGCTTGGCGGCGTCCAGACCGGAGGCGACGACCTCCTCGGTCGGAGCCTCGGCGCCGCCCTCGACCAGCTTGATGGTCTTGTCGGTGGCCTCGGCCTCGACCATCATGATCGCGACGTCGCCGTCCGGCAGGACGCGACCGGCGACGACCATGTCGAAGACGGCCGACTCCAGCTCGCTGTGGGTCGGGAAGGCCACCCACTGGCCGTTGATCAGCGCGACGCGCACGCCACCGATGGGGCCGGAGAACGGCAGGCCGGCCAGCTGGGTGGAGGCGGAGGCGGCGTTGATCGCGACCACGTCGTACAGGTGGTCGGGGTTGAGCGCCATCACGGTGACGACGACCTGGACCTCGTTGCGCAGGCCCTTGACGAAGGACGGGCGCAGCGGGCGGTCGATCAGGCGGCAGGTGAGGATCGCGTCCTCGGAGGGCCGGCCCTCGCGACGGAAGAACGAGCCGGGGATGCGGCCCGCGGCGTACATCCGCTCCTCGACGTCCACGGTCAGCGGGAAGAAGTCGAAGTGCTCCTTCGGCTGCTTGGACGCGCTGGTGGCCGACAGCACCATGGTGTCGTCGTCCAGGTAGGCCACGGCGGAGCCGGCGGCCTGACGGGCCAGGCGGCCCGTCTCGAAGCGGATGGTACGGGTGCCGAAGGAACCGTTGTCGATGACGGCCTCGGCGTAGAACACGTTCTCTTCCACCTGGAAGATCTCCTCTTTCGTACGTCTCCGGGAGAGCGTCCCCGCGTCCTGCCTGCCGGTGGGCCCTGTGCCCTCCTGTCAGGAGGGGCGGCAGTCGGGCCGGTCTTCGATCGAAGCCTCCGGCGGGTCCCGCTCGACTGCGGGGCTTCCGGGGGCCACTACCGAGGACCGGCGCCTCACGGCTGCCGGGCCGCGCGGGCGGTCCGCGTCTGGACGCTCTCTCGGATGCGGGCGGCTTCCGTTTGAAGCCTTCGGCCCGCGGGGGGTTGGGGTCCTTCTGCCTGGATGGCGCCTCGTGCGCCATCACCCGGCATGCCCACAACCCTACGGTGCAATCCTCGGCCACCTGGGGAGGTGCGCGCGAGTTGTTATGTCCGGGCGCCGCGGTCGAACGACCGCGGCATACGCGCGAGGGGCGGCTCCCCGGTGTGGGGAGCCGCCCCGAGCGGCGGTCTTAGCGGGCGCCGCCGGCGGCACCGCGACGGATGCCCAGGCGGTCGACGAGCGTACGGAAGCGCTCGATGTCCTTCTTGGCCAGGTACTGCAGCAGACGGCGGCGCTGGCCGACCAGGATCAGCAGGCCACGGCGCGAGTGGTGGTCGTGCTTGTGGGTCTTGAGGTGCTCGGTCAGGTCCGAGATGCGGCGGGAGAGCATGGCCACCTGAACCTCGGGGGAGCCGGTGTCGCCCTCCTTCTGGCCGAACTCGGCGATGATCTGCTTCTTGACGTCAGAGGCGAGAGCCACTGCAACTCCTTAACGAGGTGAACCGAGCGGTCCTGGTCTACGGCACAGGACTCATCGAGAACTCGGTGTCGTAACGCGGGCGCCGGCCGCTTCCTCCGCACCCTGGGGGCGGACACACGGCTGCGCTCGAAGGCCAAGCGTACCAGCGCCGCCCACGCGGGCGGCCGGCGGGGCCGGGGCGGGTCAGCCGGCGGCGCCGCGCACCAGACGGTAGACGTCGAGGACGGCGAGCGCGAGCGGGACGAGGGAGAGCAGGGCGAGGCCGTCGACGAGGTCGAGGACGCGTCCCCAGAAGGGGGAGACGCCGCGCCGGGGCACGACGAGCGCGGTCGCGGTGAGCACGGCGGCGCCGAGGGCGACGGCGGCGGTCAGCCAGACGGTGCGCAGGTCGGCGTCGGCGGGGGCGGCGCCCTGGGCGAACTGCCGGGCGTGCAGCGACAGGCCCGCGACCAGCAGGGCGAGACCGAGCAGTCCGGCCGAGGTGAGCGCGAGGACCTGCGCGGTGTAGCGGAACAGCCGGGCACGGAGCATGACGGCGAGGCCGAGCGCGAGCGCGAGCAGTTCGGGGAAGGCCGCGTCGGCGAAGCCGAGCAGCGCGCAGGCGCCGGCGACGACCGCGGCGCACCCGCCGACCAGGCCGACGAGGACCTCGTGGCCGCGGCGGGCCTGCTGGGCGATGCGCTCGTACCGGACGGTCTCGGCCCGGTTCTCGTCGTCCGCCTCGCCGCCGCGGGCCTGGCCGGGGGCGGCGTAGCCGACGGGCAGCCGGGCGAAGCGGGCGGCGAGCCCGGGCAGGAAGCCGATGGCGGCGACGGCGGCCACGCCGGTGACGGCGGCGATGCGGTGGGCCGGGGTGCCGGGCAGCAGCACGGCGGCGAAGGCGGCGAGAGCGCCCGCGGCGGCGGCGAGGGCGACGGCGACGAACACCGCGTCGCGTTCGGGGAGCAGGCCGGCCAGCAGGACGGCGGTGACGAGGACGGCGACGCAGCCGGTCAGGAAGTGCAGCCGGCCGGGGCCGTCCCCAGGCCGGGCGGCGGCGAGCAGGCCGGTCCCGGCGATCAGGGCGTGCGGCAGCGCGCCGAGGCCGAGCGCGACCGCCGCCGGGGCGTCCCCGTAGACCCGGGCGCGGACGCCGGCCAGGGCGGTGAGGACGACGGCGGCGACGCCGGCGAGGACGCCGGGCAGGCCGTGCGCGTCGTGGTGCGGGCCGGCGGACCACAGGGCGAGGCCGAGCAGCGCGAGCAGGACGGTGGCGCCGGTGAGGCCGAAGGCCCGGGTGAGTTCGGGGCTCCAGAAGCGGTGGTCGGCCCGGACGGCGCCCGCGATGGCGTCGGCGACGTCGTCGTAGACGGCCGGCGGGAGGGACTCGGCGAACGGGCGCAGCGTGAGCAGGTCGCCGTCGCGTACCTGCTGGGCGGCCAGCGACAGGCCGCCGTCGAGGACGGTGCCGTCGCGGCGTACCAGGTGGAATCCGGTGGGGACGCCGTCGGGCTGGGTGGCGCGGGCCAGGCGCAGGACGTCGGGGTAGAGGTCGGCGAGGGGGAGGTCCTCCGGCAGGGCGACGTCGATCCGGCGGTCCGGGGTGACGACGGTGACCCGGGCGAAGCCCGTCGCGACGGCGTTCATGCACCCGCCCCGCTTCGCTCGGCAGGGGCGTTCACCCACGTGCACCTGCTCCTGATGAGGTCGCTGCGCTCGCTCATGCGACCACCTCGGTCGTTCCGCGCACTGGACGTTCCCCCTGTCCCCGCGCCGGGGCGAAGCCACCCGGCGTACCCACGAGTTGACGCGGCGCTACCCTACCCGTGCCGAGAGTACGGGTGCGACCAGTACCGTCGGGCGCCCCGACGCCGCGTTCGGCGGCCGTGTCGGGCGGCCGCCTCCGGTGTACCGGCGCCTAGGGGTGGGGGGCACATGGGTGTGATCATGGTGAGGCGTGCGGCCAGGGCTTATCCGCCCCCGGTACCGGACGAGCCGGTGGAGCTGGTCGCTCCGCCCGAACTGCCGCGCCAGGGCGGCGAGGACTGGGTGTCGAGCGTCCTGCCGATGCTGGGCATGGGCGGCTCGGCGGTGTTCTTCTTCGCTCCGGGCTCCCAGGGGCCGATGCGGATCATGGGCGGGCTGATGATCGCCTCGACGGTCGGCATGGTGCTCGCGCAGATCGTCCGGGCCCGTCGGGGCGGTTCCACCGCGACGTCCGACGCGCGGCGCGACTACCTCACGTACCTCCGGCAGACGCGGCGCGCGGTGCGCCGCACCGCCGAGCGCCAGCGCGGCGCGCTGCTGTTCCTCAACCCGGCGCCGGACCAGCTGTGGTCGGTCGTCGCGGACGGGCGCCGGCTGTGGGAACGCCGCTCGGGGGACGCGGACTTCGCGCAGATCCGGGTCGGCCTCGGGCCGGTGCAGCTGTCCACTCCCCTGGTGGCACCGCGGACCGCGCCGGTGGAAGAGCTGGAGCCGCTGTCGGCGGCGGCCATGAAGTCCTTCCTGAGCGCGCACGGCACGCTCCAGGACCTCCCGCTCGCGGTGTCGCTGCGCGCCTTCTACCACGTCACGGTGTGCGGCGACCCGGACTCGGTGTACGGCAGCGTGCGGGCGATGATCGCCCAGCTGACCACCCTGCACTCACCGGACGACCTGCTGGTGGCGGTCGCCGCGGCGCCCGGCGCGGCCGGGGAGTGGGAGTGGACGAAGTGGCTCCCGCACAACCAGCACCGCAAGGAGACCGACGGCGCCGGCTCGCGCCGACTGACCGCCACCGGGCTCGGCGAGCTGGAGCTGCTGCTCCAGGACGAACTCGCCGGCCGCCAGCGGTTCGTCCGGGACGCCGCCGCCCCGCCGGACCAGCCGCACGTCGTCGTCGTGATGGACGGCGCCGGGGTGCCGCACGACTCGCTGCTCGCGAGCCCGGAGGGCGTGCAGGGGGTGACCGTCATCGAGGTCGTCCCGGGAGAGCTCGACGAGCCGAGCGGGCACCTGATGGTGACCGTCCGCCCCACCGCGATCGAGCTCCGCTCGGCCTCCGGGGCCACCTACACCGGCGCGCCCGACCTGCTCTCGGCCTGGCAGTCCGAGGCGCTGGCACGGCAGTTGGCGCCGTACCGGATGTCGGCCGGCGGCGACGAGGAGCCGCTGCTGTCCGACCTCGACTTCACCGACCTGATGAACTCCGGCGACCCGGGCTCCTTCGACGTCTCCCGCGGCTGGCGCCCGCGCGCCCGGCACGAGCGGATGCGGGTGCCGATCGGCGTCGGCGCGGGCGGCGAGCACGTGTTCCTGGACATCAAGGAGGCCGCGCTGGAGGGCATGGGCCCGCACGGCCTGTGCGTCGGCGCGACCGGCTCCGGCAAGTCGGAACTGCTGCGCACGCTGGTGCTGGCGCTCGCGATGACGCACTCCTCGGAGGAGCTGAACTTCGTCCTCGCCGACTTCAAGGGCGGCGCGACGTTCGCCGGCATGGCCGAGCTGCCGCACACCTCGGCCGTCATCACCAACCTGGAGGCGGAGCTCACCCTGGTCGACCGCATGCGCGACGCGATCGAGGGCGAGCTGCACCGCCGGCAGGAGCTGCTGCACCGGGCCGGCAACTACGTCAACATCCACGAGTACGAGCGGGCGCGCGCGGCCGGGGCGGCCCTTGACCCGCTGCCCTCGCTGGTGCTGATCATCGACGAGTTCTCCGAACTCCTCACCGCCAAGCCGGACTTCATCGAGATGTTCATCCAGATCGGCCGGATCGGCCGCTCGCTGGGGGTGCACCTGCTGCTGGCCTCGCAGCGCCTGGAGGAGGGCAAACTGCGCGGCCTGGACACCTACCTCTCCTACCGGATCGGTCTGCGCACCTTCTCCGCGGCCGAGTCGCGGGCGGCGATCGGCGCGCCGGACGCCTACCACCTGCCGCCGGTGCCGGGCGTCGGCTACCTCAAGTTCGGCGAGGACGCGATGGAGCGGTTCAAGGCCGCGTACGTCTCGGGCCCCTACCGGGCGCCGGGGCAGCAGCACACCTCCGGTGAGCAGCGGGCCGGCACGCGGCCGGTCCTGTTCACCGCGGCCGAGGTGGAGCTGCCTGAGCCCGCCGAGCAGGAGGAGGCGCAGGCCCCGGAGCGGGACGACGCCCTGGCCGACACGGTGCTCGACGTCTTCGTGCGGCGGATGGCCGGCCAGGGCCCGGCCGCGCACCGGGTGTGGCTGCCCCCGCTGGGCGCGGCGCCGAGCCTCGACCGGCTGCTGCCGCCGCTGCAGGCCGTGCCGGAGCGCGGGCTTGGTGCACCGGGGTACCCGGCGGGCCGGCTGCGGGTGCCGATCGGCGTGGTCGACCGGCCGCGCGAGCAGCGGACGGACGTCCTGGAGCTCGACTTCGCCGGGGCGGCCGGGCACGGCCTGGTCGTCGGCGGCCCGCTCTCGGGAAAGTCGACGGTCGTGCGCACCGCGGTGGCCGCGTTCGCGCTCACCCACACCCCGTTGGAGGTGCAGTTCTACCTGCTGGACCTCGGCGCGGGCGGCTTCCGCGCACTGGCCGGGCTGCCGCACGTCGGCGGGGTGGCCGGGCGGCTCGACGTCGACGAGGTGCGCCGGACGGTCTCCGAGGTGCACGGCGTGCTGAACCGGCGCGAGGAGCTGTTCCGGGCCGCCGGGATCGACACCATCGCGGCCTACCGGGCCCGCCGGGCGGCCGGGCGGCTCCCGGACGAGGCCTTCGGCGACGTGTTCCTGGTGATCGACGGCTGGAACACCTTCAAGCAGGAGTTCGAGGCGCTGGAGCCGGTGATCGCCGACATCGCCCAGCGCGGCCTCGGCTACGGCGTGCACCTCGTCGTCACCGCGGCCCGCTACGCGGAGGTGCGCCCGGCGCTCAAGGACCTGCTGCAGAACCGCACCGAGCTCAAGCTCGGCGACCCGATGGAGTCGGAGGTCGACCGCCGGATCGCGCAGAACGTCCCCGCGCTCACGGGGCGCGGCGTCACCCCGGAGCGGCTGCACTTCCTGACCGGCCTGCCCCGGATCGACGGCTCGTCCGCGGTGGACGACCTCCAGGACGGCGTGGCCGGACTCGTCTCCGCCGTCGCCGGCGCCTGGACCGGCCCGCGCGCGCCGCGGGTGCGGATGCTGCCGGCCGTCCTGGACGGGTACGGGCTGCCGAAGGGCTTCGAGCACCCCGAGCGAGGGGTGGCCTTCGGCGTGGACGAGGCCGAACTGGCGCCGGTCTTCGTCAACTTCGAGACGGACCCGCTGTTCATCGTGTTCGGTGACACCCAGTCCGGGAAGTCCGCCCTGCTGCGGATGCTGGTCAAGCAGATCACCGAGCGGTACACGGCCGACCAGGCGGGCATCGTCGTCGCCGACTACCGGCGTGCGCTGCTGGGGGCCGTCCCCCGCGAGTACCAGGTGGAGTACGCGGCGACGCAGCCCGCGCTGACGAAGGTCGTCGGCATGCTGCGCGGCGCCTGCTCGCGCCGCCTGCCCGGGCCGGACGTCACCGCCGAGCAGTTGCGCGACCGCAGCTGGTACAGCGGCAAGGACATGTTCGTGGTCGTCGACGACTACGACCTCGTCGCGACGGGCTCGGGCAACCCGCTGGCGCCGCTGGCCGAGTTCCTGCCGTTCGCCCGGGACATCGGGCTGCGGGTGATCGTGGCGCGCAGCGCGGGCGGCGCCGGGCGGTCGCTGTACGAGCCGGTGCTCCAGCGGATGCGCGAGCTCGGCGGGCAGGGCGTGGTCCTCTCCGGCAACCGGGACGAGGGGGCCCTGCTGGGGACGGTCAAGCCGCAGGCGCTGCCGCCGGGCCGCGGGCTGTACGTGTCGCGGCGGGCGACCGGCGGGCAGCTGGTCCAGACGGGGTGGCTCCCCGCCGAGTAGTGACGGACGGTGACCAAAGGGGTCGGACCCGCGCGGGTCCGACCCCTCGGCGCACCCCCGGCGTCCCAGGTGTTGAAACGTTACCTAGATCTTTCCGGCGTGGGGCTGCGGTTCCCGCACCCCCGCGCCGGGCCTGCGGGGCCGTCTGGGGGCGCCTGGGCGTGCCAGCATCGGATCGGAGTGCAGCCTTCGAAAGGATGCCCTCAATGCGATGTTCACCTTGGATTCAGGTGCAATGCGGGAGAGGTAACAACTCGGACAATCCGCGCAATGACCGTACGTGATCATCGGATCGCATGTTTATGCCCTTTCCTGCAACGGATTCCGAAGCAGTTCCGGCGTTGACGCAATCATTACGCCCAAGGTTCCATTGCGGCCCGGGAGCGACCGGACCAAGACCCGAGCAACCAGCAAGCGGAGGCGATACCGCTCCCACCCCAGGACCTCACAGAGCCGATCGGAAGCCACATGACCGACACGCTTCGCCAGCCACTCGACGTAGCCCCCACTGCGCACGAGACAGTCGCCCCCCAGCAGCTCAAGCGCTCGATCGGCGTCGTGGGCGGCACGCTGCTCACGCTGTCCTGCGTCACCCCGGCCTCCACGCTCTTCGTGATCGTGCCGGAGCTGTTCTCCAGCATCGGCAGCGCCACCGCCCTCACCATCGCGATCGGCTCGGTGCTGTGCGTCGCCGTCGCCTTCTGCTACTCCGAGCTCGGCACGCTGATCCCCAGCGCCGGCGGCGAGTACGCGATGGTCGGCACGCTGGCCGGGCGGCTGGCCGGCTGGCTGGTCTTCATCCAGTCGCTGATCGTGGTGATGATCGTCCCCTCGGTCATCGCGCTCGGCACCGCCGACTACCTGGCGCCCGTCCTGCACGTCGACAAGCCCATCGCGGGCGCCGCGGTGATGCTGGCCGCCACCCTGGCCGGCCTGCTGGACCTGCGCGCCAACGCCTGGATCACCGGCGTCTTCCTGGTTCTGGAGGTCGTCGCGGCCGGCGTCGTGTCGGTGCTCGGCTTCGCCCACACCAACCCGAACCACCCGAGCCTGCTGCACGGCGTGGTCGCCGGGGACAACGGCGCCACCACCACCGTCGGCATCGGCGCCATCATCGGCGCGCTCGGCATCGCCCTCTTCGTCACCCAGGGCTTCTCCACCGCCGTCTACCTCTCCGAGGAGCTGGAGAACCCCCGCCGCACCGTCTCGCGCACCGTGCTCTGGACGCTCGGCCTCTCCAGCGCCATCATCCTGATCCCGGTCGCGGCCATCACCGTGGGCGCCCCCGACCTGCAGACCCTGGCCGCCGGCGACATCTCGGGCATGGTCACCGCCTGGAGCAACTCGGCGGTCGGCACCTTCATCAGCCTCTGCATCGCACTGGCCATCATCAACGCCGGCATCGTCATGGTCATCCAGAACTCCCGCGTGCTGTTCGCCTCCGCCCGCGACAAGGCCTGGCCCGGGCCGGTCAACAAGGCCTTCGGCACGCTCGGCCGCTTCGGCTCCCCGTGGATCGCCACCCTGGCCGTCGGCCTGCCGGGCGCCGCGCTCTGCTTCGTCAAGGGCGAGCTGCTCAGCAACATCACCGGCGTCGCCGTCACCGCGATGTACCTGCTGGTCGCGGTCGCCGCGCTGCTCTCCCGCCGCGGCCACCACAAGCACGCCGCCGCCTGGCGGATGCCGCTGTGGCCGGCCGTCCCGGTGGTCCTGATCGCCGTCCTGGTCTACGTCATGACCCAGCTGGACACCGAGCCCCTGCTCTGGACCGGCGGCATCACCGCCGCCGCGACCCTCTACTGGCTGTTCTACCTGCGCCCCCGGCAGGACTCCCGCTGGGTGATCAGCCTCCCCGAGGACCAGCAGCAGGCCTGACCCCCACCCCCTCCCCCACCGCGCGGTGCCCCGGGCTTCCCCCCTCGCCCGGGGCACCGCCGTGTCGTCACGTCCCTACTTCCTGACCTTCCACTCCGGGCTCGCCGCGATCGCCTTCAGCTGGTCGAGGGTGAGCAGGTTCTTGCCGTCGGTGTCGTCGACCTCGATGTACGTCCCGTCCGGGTGCAGCTCGGCGGCCCGCGTGTAGGGGAACTTCGGGTCGGACCCGCTGCCGGGCTCGTTCACGACGACCTTGGTGCCGTCGGGCAGGACGGTGGCGTCCTTGAACTGCGCGGCGCGCATCCGGTCCATCTGCTGCTGGGTGTCCGCGTCGCCGAACGGCCGCGACCAGTTCGCGAGCAGGACGGTGATCGAACCCCTGGCCCTGCCCTCGCCGACCAACTGGTAGACGTCGGAGGTGAGGTGGGTGGTGCGGCTCTGGACCGTGACGCCGGCCGGCAACAGCGCGGCCAGGATCGCCTGCTTCTCGTCCGGCGTGACGCCCGGATCCTGCACCGCCGGGTCGATGCCGTTGTACCGGACCGCCGCGACCGCCTTGTCCCAGACCTTGTCGGTGACGATCGCCTTCGCCTGCTCCAGGCTGATCGGCGGGTTGGGGCGACTGTCGGGCGCGCCCTTCTCCTGCGCCGCGTTCCACTCGTTGAAGGAGACCTGGCCGCCGTCCGGGCGGCTCACCGTCGCCCACCACTCCTTGGTCGTGGCGCGGTGGTCCGGGTACTCGTAGCCCTGGGAGAGCATGAGCGTGGAGCCGTCCGGCAGCGTGGTGACGCTGCACGAGTCCAGGTTGGCGAGCTTGAGGTCCGTCGGGCAGGTGCGCTGCTGCTCCTGGCCCTTGTGGAACTTCTGGACCGAGACGCTCATCAGGGACTTGCCCTGGCCGTCGTCGAAGACCAGTTGGGCGTACGGGGTCGTGCTCTTCTCGGTGCCCTCGCCCTTGGCCTCCGCCACCTCGCCCTTGGGCAGCAGCGACTGGAAGGCGGCCAGCATCTCCTTGTCCGTGACGGGGGCGCTCGGCGCCGCCGCCTTCGTCGCCGCCGGAGTGGCGGCCGGGGTCGCGGTGAGGGGGGCGGTGCCCGCGCCGCTCGTCGCCGGGCCGGCCGCGGCCTCGGCCGGGGCGGCGACCGGGGAGCCACCGGTGGCCCCGGAGAGGTAGAACGCGCCGGTGCCGACCAGGGCCAGCGCGGCGGCGCCGCTCACCACGGCGGCGGCGGACCGGCGGCGCCAGCGGCGGCGGCCGAGGTCCAGGCCGCCGGCCGCCAGATCCGCGCGCTCGGAGCGGAAGGCCTCGCCGGTGCGGCTCATGGCGTAGAGCAGGTCGTCCTCGAACGTGTCCGGTTCGGACATGGTTGATCACCGTCTCTTCGGTTCGGATGTCGCCGGTCGGGTGTCGAACGGAGCTCAGCGGGTGGCCAGTTCGGCCAGGGAGTCGCCGAGCAGGGTGCGCAGCCGGGCCAGGGCCCGGGTCGTGCGGGTGCGGACCGCACCGGAGGAGGCGCGCAGCACCTCGGCGGTCTCCTCGACGCTGCGGTCCTCCCAGTAGCGCAGGACCAGCACCGCCCGGTCCTTGGCCGGCATCCGGCCGAGCGCGTCGAGGAGGGTCAGCCGCAGCGTGCTGTCGGCCTCCCTGCCCTCGGGCTCGGGCAGGTCGCCGGTGGGGCGCTCGGTGCTGGAGCGCCGGCGCTGCTGGGCCAGGAAGGTCCGCACCATGACGGTGTGGACGTAGGCCGCCGGGTTGTCGATCCGGTGCCACCCACCCGTCCAGGCGCTGCGCCGCCAGAGGACGTACATCCGGCCGAGGGCCTCCTGCACGAGGTCCTCGGCGTGGTGGGTGTCGCCGCTGGTCAGCAGGCAGGCCGAGCGGTACAGGTGGCCGGTCCGGCTGGACACGAGCTCCAGGAACTCCGCGTCCTTGGCCTCCCGGCCCGCCCCGATCCGCCTCATCTGCGCTGTCCCCCATGGCTCGTGGTCGCTGACACCTCTTGGATGCGGCGACCGGCGCGGGATGTTACAGCCGGGTCGGGGCGGGTTCCGGGCGACGGGTCCGTGGGGGCCGGCCGGGTCAGCCGGCGGTGCGGCGCCGGTGGTCGCGCAGGACGACGACGCCGCCGATCAGCAGCGCGACGAGCAGTGCGCCCGTGCCGAGCACGTAGGTCGCGGTGCGGCGGTCGCGGTCGGCCCGGGTCTCGCCGAGGCCGGCCGGGCGGGGCACGACCGGGGCGGCGGCGAGGCGCACGGGCGCGTCCGGCGAGGCCTGCGCGGGCGGGTCGTCCGGGGCCTTGGTGACGGCCCTCACCGGGTCCACCACGCCCCAGCCGATGAAGCGGTTCGGGCCGCGCTCGGTGCGCTGCGCCGTCTGCTCGATCCACGCCCGCACCTGGGCGGCACTCCAGCCGGGGTGGGCGCCGATCAGCAGCGCGGCCAGCCCGGAGACGTACGGGGCGGCGAAGCTGGTGCCGCTGTCGGCGCACTGGCCACCGCCCGGGACGGTGGAGAGCACGCCGACGCCGGGCGCGGCGACCTTCACGAAGTCGCCGTACTGGGAGAAGGGGGCGCGCTCGTTGTTGCGGTCGGAGGCGCCGACGGCGAGGACGGTGGGGAAGGCGCCCGGGTAGGTGTCGCCCTCCCGGCCGTCGTTGCCGGTGGAGGCGACCACCACGGCGCGGTGCGCCTCGGCGTACTCGACGGCGGCCCTGAGCTCGGCGTAGCCGGTGAAACCGGTGGTGCCCGCGCCGCGGACGTCCTGCGAGATGTTGACGACCCGCGCGCCGGCCCGGACGGCCTGGGTGACGGCGGCGGCGAGGGTGGCGACGTCGCCGTTGCCCGCGCTGTCGTTCTGCCGGATCGAGAGGATCTTCGCGCCCGGGGCGAGTCCGACGAAACCGGTCCGGTCGGAGCGCCCGGCGGCGATGATGCCCGCCACCTTGGTGCCGTGGCCGACCTGGTCGTCCTTGCCGCCGCCGTCGACCCGCTTGCCGCTCTCCCGGTCGACCAGCAGGCTGCCGCCGTCCGTGACCTTGCCGGCCAGCTGCGGGTTGCGGTCGTCCACGCCGGTGTCGACGACCGCGACGGTGACGCCCTCGCCGGTCGTGCGGCCGTGCTGCCACAGCTCGTCGAGCAGCAGCCGCTGCAGCGCCCACGGCACCACCTGCACGTCGGGCGCGGGGGACGGGCACTCGCCGGCCGCGGCCACGCCGGGACCGTCGGCGCGCGCCGGGGCGGCGGCCGGGCCGGCCAGCACCGCGAACGCGGCCAGGGCCGCGGCCGTCCTGCGGTACCCGCGTACGGACACCCTGCCTCCCCTCACGTCGTCCGGCCGCACCCGCGGGCAGGGGCGGGCACCCGGGATCCGGGCACCCGCCCCACGCGTCCGTCCCTCCCGCCGGGAGGAGCAGTCAGGTCCAGGCGTTGGTGTTCTTGGTCTCGGTGGCGCGGTAGCCCTGCGCGGCGGACTCCAGCGAGGCCGCGATCTGCGCGCAGGCCTGCTGGAGGTCGGCGGCCTTGGCGTCCCACTTCGCCTGGTGGGCCCGGTAGCCCTGCTGGGCCGCGCCCTCCCAACTCGCGGAGATCTTGGTGACGCCCTGCTTGAGTTCCTCCAGCAGGTGGTCGATCTGGGCGGCCGAGGCCTTGACCTGCTCGGCGGCGCTGTGGATGGTGTCGAAGTTGACGAGGATCTGGTCGGTCACGATGTCTCCCAATCGAGGATGCGGGCAGTTCGCCGTGCGGTGATCGGTGTCCGGACCGGTTCGCGCGTCCGGGGGCGGCGATCAGCCCTGGGCGCCGCTGAACTGCTGCTGCTGCTGGGCCTCGGTCTCCGCGTAGTACTTGGTCGTCAGCTCGATCGCGTCCTTGATCGCCTTCAGCGACCCGTTGAGGGCGTCGATGTCCTCGTTGAACCGGTGCTGGAGCGCCTTGTAGGCCTCGGCCGCCTGGCCTCCCCAGCCGACGCCGACGTGCTCCACCGTGGTGTTGAGCTTGGTGCGCTCCTGGCCGATCTTGCCGATGACCTCCTCGATGTGCCTCGCGAAGGCCTGCATCTCCTGCGCGGTCATCGTGAACTGGTTAGCGCTCATGCTCCACCGTCCCCCAACAGACAGACACTCCATGCCCGACGGGCCGTCCGACCCGACGGGTCATCACCCCTGTGATGTCCAGGAGCACTGTAGTCGGCATACGCAGCTCACCCAACTCGGAACGCAGAGTAGTCGCCGAACCATGACAGCGGCCCCGGCGGACCAACAACTCCCGCTGGGCACAAGGCTGATCACACGTTCTGCTGCTGGGCCGCAGCTTTGGCGCTGAGCGGCGGGCCGGCCGGCACCAGGTCCGACCACTCGCGGGGGACCGGCAGCGGCTGGACGCCCTGGTAGCCCAGGCGCGCCTGATTGCCGCCGGGCTCGTCCGGCTGCTGCGGCGCCTCCGTCCGGTCCGGCGCCGCGGGAGCCGCCGTACTCGGCTGGGGCGAGGGCGACTCGGGGGCGCCGCCCCGGCCCGGCTGGGCGCCCGGCGACGACGGGCCCCGGCCGCCGTCGCCGTTGGCGGGCACCGAGTAGCGCAGGCCCGTCTCGGTGATCAGGAAGTCGGTGCCGGAACCGCCCGCGCCGTTGTCCGTCGCGCGGTAGAACAGCCCGTGGCCGGGCGTCACATAGGCCGCGCCCGCGCCGTTGTCGTACTTCGCCGGGTACTCCGGGCCCGCCCAGACACTGCGCTTCGGGGTGCGGCCGTCCTCGGAGACGCCGTCGAAGGTGCTGCACACGACGGTGCGCGCGTCCTGCCGGTCCTGCCGGTCGTTCACCGGCGCACCGGACTTGAGCGGCCAGTCGCCGTCCCCCGCGTTCGGCAGCGGGGTGGCCGTGCCGAAGCTCGCGTGGTCGGCCGGGGTCATCTCGTCGTTGCGGGGCTGCTTGTCCGGGTCGTACCTGTACAGCATCTGGTACGCCGGGTTCTGCCGGATCAGCTCGGCCTGGAACGGCGTCACCAGGAACAGCCGGTCCCGGCCGACGACGTAGTTGCGGTCCCGGTAGTGCACCAGCCGGCCGATCCTGCGGTCGGCCTGGTTCTCCAGCGCCACCGTGGAGTTGGCGCCCTGGCTGTCCGCGGCGCCGTCGATCCGCGGGAAGACGACGGCGCTGCCGGGCAGCAGGGTGTCCAGCCACTCGCGCTTGACCGGCTGCGGCACCGCGTTCGGCCCGAAGACCGCGGTGATCAGCGACTTCCGCTCGCGGTCGTCCGCCTGCGGGGAGCCGATCCGGTGGCGGCGGCCCTGCGCGTCGACCAGGTAGGTCCCCGCGTCCCCCGGGCCGGCCCCGGCCCCGGAGGTGACCTGCTGGTCCGCCGCCTGCTGCACCAGCAGCAACTGGTCCGGCCCGAGCACGCGGCCCTTGGCGCCCAGCACCGCGGCGTCCGCGCCCGCCGCCACGAACAGCGCCTGGTCGACGGTCTCCTGTCTGGCGTCCGAACCGGGGCGGTCGCACACGGACCACTTCATCGCCCGGCTCACGTTCTCCTTGCCGGGCAGCTTGTCCGGGGCGTACGGGATGCCGATCGTCGGACCGTGGTTCGGGTAGCGGTCGAGCACGTCGTCGTCCACGACCACCACCTTCGCGCCGGCCGGCAGCACCAGCCGCGCCGAGGACATGTTCAGCACCTGGTGCAGGCGCTTCGTCCGCCCGTCCGGGTCCGTCAGCACCACGTACCGGGTGGTCGACCCCTTGCCCTGGACCACGTTCTGCCCGTCGTCCCAGTGCAGCGGGGCGCTCGGGCGGAACACCCCCCACACCCCGAACCCGGCCACCACCACCGCCCCGACGACCAGGCTCGGCAGCACCGCCCGCAGCGGACGCGGCGCGTCCTCGTCGCCGCCACCGCCACCCGGCAGCAGGAACGCGCCCACCATCCGCCTGCGGGCGAAGGTGTACGCGTTCAGCTCGTCCCGCCGCGATGCCATCCTCGTCGTCTCCCCTGTCCGACCGGCCCTGCCCCCGTGTCCGCCATCGCGGGCGAGAACGCGCTCGAACCCTCTACGATGCGGCAGCGGACGATGAGTACCGTACGGGCACGGTCCGTGAACGAGCCAGCGGGCCGGTCGATCGAGCAGTGGGGGTCAGCCGGGGGATGCCAAGCCAGACCGCTCCGGGACGACGTGGCACGGCATCGGGCGGGCAGCCGCCCACCGGCGGCGGACGACCCGCCGCGGTCCGTGTCCACCCGTCGTCCGCGCTGCCCGGCGGCCGCCGGCTGCTCCGTCGACTCGTGCTGGTCGAGGCCGCCCTGGCGCTCGTCGCGGTCGGCTGGACGATCGGCCGGACGGCCACCGCCGTGCTCGGCGCACTCGGCCTCGCCGTGGTCCTGGCCGGCCTCGTCCCGCTGCGCGGCCGGACCCTACCGGAGCTCGTCTCGGCCCGATCCGCACTCAGGTCCCGTCTCAGGGAGGCTAGTTCGACCCTGCCTCCGGCGGACGCCGACCCGACGCTCGCCCCGGTGCTGGAACTCGAACCGGCCCTTCGCACGTACACCCACGCCACCGAGGCCGACTTCGGCGGACGGACGGTGCGCCGCGAGACCGGCATGGTCGGCGACGGCACCTTCCTCGGCTCGGTGCTGCTGGTCCAGTCCAGGGACCGCCCGCTGCGCCCGGCGCGCGGCGACCGGCCGCTTCCGCTGGACGTCCTGTGCTCGGCGCTGCGGGTCGACGACATCACCCTGGAATCCGTCCAGCTGGTGCAGTTCACCCAGCCCGCCCCCGCCCCGCACCTGCCCGAGCAGTCGCTCGCCGCCCGCGCCTACCGCGAGCTGCCCGGCGGCCCCACGACCCCCGGGCTGCGGCTCACCTGGGTGGCGCTCAAGCTCGACCCGGAGCGCGCCGCCACCGCCGTCCGGGCCCGCGGCGGCGGCGAGGAGGGCGCCCGCAGGGCGCTCCAGCGGGTGACCGACCAGCTCGCCGAACGGCTCGACGGCGCCGGGTTCCGCGCGACGGCGCTGGACGAACGCGAGCTGATCGCCGCACTGGCCACCGCCGCGTGCGCCAACCCGCTCGCGGCGGCCGGGCTCCAGGGCAGCGGCGGTGGCACCGGTGCCACCCGCCGGACCCGGGAGGGCCGCCGCCACTGGCGGATCGACGACCGCTGGCACTGCACCTACTGGATCTCCCGCTGGCCCCGCCTCGGCCACCCCGGCGGGCCGCCCCTGCCCGAGCTGGTCAACCGGCTCACCGGCGCCCCCGCACTGGCCGGCACCCTCAGCCTCACCGTCGGGCACGGCAGCGGCGGCTCCGTCACCCTCACCGGCCACCTGCGGCTGACCGGACGCAACGAGGCCGAACTCGCCACCACCTGCCACGAGGTGGAGTCCCGCGCCCGGGACGCCGGCCTCGGCCTGAGCCGGCTCGACCTGGAACAGGCGCCCGGCGTCCTGGCCACCCTGCCGCTGGGAGGAACCGCCTGATGGCCCACCCGACCCGCCCGTACCCCGCCACCGCGCAGCCGCGCCCCCGGCCCCGGATCCTGCCCGGCTTCGGCCTCCGCGGCCCCCGCCGGGACAAGCACGTGCTGGCCACCGCGGACCTGGGCGCGCTGGCCCTCCCCGTCGGCGACGACGGCGTGCTGATCGGCGTGGACGTCCAGGGCCGGCCCTCGGTGCTGGGGCTGTTCCGGCCCGGCGCCCACGACCTGGTGCTCGTCGGCGGCCTGTGGACGGCCCAGCTGATCACCCTGCGGGCCGCCTCGACCGGCGCGCGCGTCGCGGTGGAGACCGGCCGCCCGCAGGCCTGGAGCGCGCTGGCGCGGGCCGCGGGCGGCGGGCAGCCCTGCCTGACCGTCCACCAGGCCGGCCGGCTCGGCCCGCAGGGCGCGTCCGTCACCTCGCCGGTTCTGGTGGTGCGCGACCTCACCGCCCGCCCGCCGCGCAGCCGGCTGTCCGCCGCGCCCTGGCAGACCACGCTGACGGTGCTGCCCTGGCTCCTGCCGGAGGCCGCCCGGCTCGTCGGCGCCGCCGACCTCGTCGGGGTGCAGCGGGTGCAGCCGGAGGAGGCCGGGATCCTGCGGCGCGCGCTGTCGCTGCCACCGGAGGACGTCGCCGCGCTGCCCGCCCTCGGCGACGACCTGACGCTCTGGACGACGCGGATGCACCGTCAGTACGTTCGGGCCGTGGCCGGGCAGGCGGAGCTGCAGCTCCTGGGCGCGCCGCGCCGGGTGGACCCGCCCGCCTGAGCGGTGCGGCCGACCGGCCGGGATCGGAGTCCGCCTACAACGACGTCGGCCGTACGGCCTAGTCTTGAGGCGGCAACGGCACCGCTGAACAAGCGGCGGCGAACACGAGGGAGCCCTAGTGAGCAGCGATCGGGACGGCGTCTACGTCGGCCACAACGCGGCGGAGGACGACGACGACTGGTCCGACGCCCCCGACTACACTCCCCCGTCCTGGTACGTGCGGACGGACGGCGCGGCGGCACCGGCCGAGCCGGCGGCTCAGGGCACCCCGGACGCGGAGGGCCCGGCCCAGGCCCCGGCCGTCGTGCCGCCGCCGGCACCGGCTCCCGCCCCGCTGTCCTTCCCCGCCCCGGTGAGCGAGCCCGCACCCGCCCCCGTCGCCGAGCAGTCGCCCGCACCCGCACCGGTCCCGGTGGCCGCGCCGGAGCCGGCGCCCGCCGCGGCCGAGGCCCCGCACGCCGCCTTCCCGCCGCCGGCCCCGGTCCAGCACGAGCAGCAGCCGCCGGCCGTCGCCCCGGGCTGGCCCCCGGCGGCCCCGGTCGCGCACCAGCAGCCGGCCCCGGCCGCGCAGCAGCCGTACGCGGAGCCGCAGCCGTTCCCGGACGCGCACGCCGCCGTGCCGCCGGTGCAGCCCGGCCCGCCGGCCCCGCCGCCGTCCTTCGCGCAGCCGCCCGCCGCCGCCCCCCAGGACCCGCAGGCCGCCGCGTGGGCCGCCGCCCAGCAGGCCGCGGCCCAGGCGCAGCAGCCCGCCCAGCCGCAGCCCCAGCCCGCACCGGCACAGCCCGCCCCTGCTCAGCCCGCCCCTCCGGCCGCGCCGGTCGACCCGCGCCAGGGCGGCTGGCCACAGCCCGCCGCCTACCAGCAGCCCGCCCCGCCGACCCAGCCCGGCCCCGCGCAGCCCTGGCCGCAGCAGGCCGGCGCCCCGGCGCCCGCCGGGTTCCCGCAGGGCCCCGCCCCGCAGCAGGCCGCGCACGGCGCCCCGCTCGGCTACACGGCCGCCGTCGAGCTGTCCTCGGACCGCCTGCTGCGCAGCCAGCCCAAGCAGCAGCGCCAGCAGCCGCGGTTCCAGTTCGGCGGCAAGGCCGCGGCGGCCGAGAAGGGCCGCAAGCTGGAGATCATCCGCACGCCGGTGATGAGCTGCTACAAGATCGCCGTGATCAGCCTCAAGGGCGGCGTCGGCAAGACCACGACCACCACCGCGCTCGGCGCGACGCTGGCCAGCGAGCGCCAGGACAAGGTGATCGCGATCGACGCCAACCCGGACGCCGGCACCCTCGGCCGCCGGGTCAAGCGCCAGACCGGCGCGACCATCCGCGACCTGGTGACGGCCATCCCGCACCTGCGCAGCTACATGGACATCCGTCAGTTCACCTCGCAGGACCTGCACTCGGGCCTGGAGATCCTGGCGAACGACGTCGACCCGGCCGTCTCGACCACCTTCAACGACTCGGACTACCGCCAGGTCATCGACGTGCTGGGCCGCCAGTACCCGATCATCCTGACCGACTCCGGCACCGGCCTGCTGTACAGCGCGATGCGCGGGGTGCTCGACCTGGCCGACCAGCTGATCATCGTCTCCACCCCCAGCGTGGACGGTGCCTCCAGCGCCTCCACCACGCTCGACTGGCTCTCCGCGCACGGCTACGCGGACCTCGTCCAGCGCAGCATCACGGTGGTCTCCGGGGTGCGCGAGACCGCCAAGCTGATCAAGGTCGAGGACATCGTGGCGCACTTCCGGACGCGCTGCCGCGGCGTCATCGTGGTGCCGTTCGACGAGAGCCTGGCGGCCGGCGCCGAGGTCAACCTCGACATGATGCGCCCCAAGGTCCGCGAGGCGTACTTCGAGCTGGCCACCCTGGTCGGCGAGGACATCATCCGGGCCCAGCAGGCCGCCCAGCAGCAGGGCGGCTGGCAGCAACAGGCCCAGCAGCAGGCCCCGCAGCAGCCGTACGCGCAGCAGCAGCCCGGCCAGCCGCAGCCCTACCAGGCCCCCGCCCAGCCGTACCCGGCACCGGCCGCCCAGCCGGCCCCGGGCACGCCGTGGGCGCCGCAGCCCGGCCAGACCCCGCCGCCGGGGACCTACGGCTACCCGCAGCCGGGCCAGACCCCGCCCCCCGCCGGGTACGGCTACCCGCAGCCCCACCCCGGCGGCACGCAGCCGCCCGCGCCGGAGTGGCCCCAGCCCGCCGCTCCGCACCCGGCCCCGCCCGCGGAGCCGGACGGGTACCAGCCGCCCCCCGGCTACGGCTACCCGCCGCAGCCCCCGCAGTGACACCGAAGGGCCCGCCGACCAGGTCGGCGGGCCCTTCGCACGGGCCGGCTCCATCGCACAGGCGGGCCCCCGCGCAGGCCGGGCGGCGCGGCTCAGACGCCGTCGGTCAGCTCACGGGCCTGCTTGACGTCGTCGGCCATGCGGTCGAGCAGCGCCTCGATCGAGTCGAACTTCTCCATCCCGCGCAGGTAGGCCAGGAAGTCGACGGCCACGTGCAGCCCGTACAGGTCCAGGCCGACCCGGTCGATGGCGTACGCCTCGACGGTGCGCGCCGTGCCGTCGAACGTCGGGTTGGTGCCCACCGAGATCGCGGCCGGCATCCGCTCGCCGTCGGCGGTCAGCCAGCCCGCGTACACACCGTCGGCCGGGATCGCGCTGTGCGCCACCGTCTCCACGTTGGCGGTCGGGTAGCCGAGCTCGCGCCCGCGCTGCGCCCCGCGCACCACGACGCCCTCGACCCGGTGCGGCCGGCCGAGCACCTCGCCGGCCCCGGCCATGTCGCCCGTCTCGACCAGGCGGCGGGTCAGCGTGGACGAGAACGGCTCGCCCGCGCCGGCCGTGCCGCTCACCTGGAGGTCGACCACCTCGACGTCGAACCCGGCCGCCCGGCCCAGCTCGGTGAGCAGCGCCACGTCACCGGCGGCCCGGTGTCCGAAGCGGAAGTTGGGGCCCTCGATGACGACGCGCGCGTGCAGCGCGTCCACCAGCACCTGCCGGACGAACGTCTCCGGCGACTCCTGCGACAGCTCCGGGGTGAACGGCAGCACCAGCACGGCGTCCACGCCGAGGCCCGCGATCAGCTCGGCGCGCCGGGCCTGCGGGGCGAGCAGCGCGGGGTGGCTGCCCGGGCGGATGACCTCGCGCGGGTGCGGGTCGAACGTGACGACGACGGACGGGACGCCGAGCTCGCGGGCCCGCTCGACCGCCCGTCCGATGATCAGCTGATGTCCGCGGTGCACCCCGTCGAACGAGCCGATGGTGACGACGCTGCGTCCCCAGTCACCGGGGATCTCCTCCAGGCCACGCCAGCGCTGCACCCTGACCGCTCCTTGTTCCGTACGGCGCGTACCTTCTGTACGCTCAAACGCTCAAAACCCGAACCCCTATAGCGTGCCATGCGCCTGCCCCTGCTCAGGCACCGGAATGCGGGTTGAGCGCACCACACGTTCGAACGGTGTCCGCTCCGCCTCCGCGGCGGCGTACTGCGGGTCCCGCCCGGCCCTCACCAGGGCCCGCATCCGGGCCAGCCGGGGGCCGTCCGGCGGGGTCGGGGCGGCGTCCGGCGGCCACTGCGCCAGCAGCTGGGCGAACGCCGCCGAACGGCCGGCGCAGCGCACCAGCAGGTCGTCCGCCCCCGGCAGCCCGGGGGTCGCCCGGGCCAGCACCGCACGGGCGCGGGCCGGCTTCTCGGCCGCGCAGTGGTCGGCCAGCCGCTCGACGGCGGCGGTCAGCACCGCCGGGTCGTTCTCGGCGGCCAGCAAGGTGTCGAGCAGCTCGCAGCGCAGCGCGTCGGCGGCCGGATCGGCCACCGGCACCGACAGCACCTCGGCGAACGGCTGCCGGACCGCCGCCACTCGTGCGGCCAGCGCACCGCCCAGCAGCAGCCGCAGCTCCAGCCGGGCGGCCGGGCCCGCAACGGCGGCGCGCTCCAGACGACGGCCCAGGTAGTCGGCGGCGACCGGCCCGGCCAGCGCGGGGCGCTCCCGCAGCAGCCGGGCGGCCAGCTCGGCGCCCCGCCGGGTGGCCACCGGGGCGCCGGCGTCGGCGAGCACCCGCAGGGTCTCGGCGACGGGCGCGCGCGGCTCGGCCAGCCGGTCGGCGAGCGCGGCCAGGACGGGCTCCGGGTCGCTCTCCAGGGCCGGGGCCAGCGACCGTGGGGTCAGGAACGCGTCGGTGCCCGCCCGGTGGAGCTCCAGCGCGGCCGGGAGGTACCCGGCCCGGCTCCGCGGATCGCCGACCAGAAGCGCCAACGCGGCGCCGTGCAGCGCGGGTTCGTCCTCGCGGGCGAGCAGGGTCAGCGCGGTGTGGCGCAGCAGTTCGAGCCCGGCCCCGGACGCGTGCGGGGCGGCGCGCAGCGCGTGCACGGCGGCGGCGACGTGCCGCTCGGGCCGCCGGTCGTGGCTCCAGCGGTCCACCGCGCGGCACAGCGCCGACGGCTCCTCGGCGGCCAGCACGGTGAGCAGCGCGTCCGCCCCGGGGTGGGCGGCGTCGGCCAGCGCGTCGGCCAGCTCGTCCAGGGCGAGCCTGCGGTGGGCGTGGAGCAGGTCGTGGGTGAGGTCTGCCACGCTGCGACACCCCGTGCTGCCGGGAACGCCCGGCAGGCCCCGCCGGTCGTCGAACCACGCGCAGAGCAGCGGGAACACGGCCGCCGGGTCCGCGCGCAGCCGCCCGGCGACCGCCACGAGGAACGGCTGCCCGGGACCGTCCGCGACCACCAGGCGCCGCAGCAGGGCGAGTTCGTCCTCGACGGACAGTCCGAGCCCGGTCCAGAACGCCGGGCCGAACCGGCCCAGCCCGTCCGCCGGGAGCGCGTCGAACCCGCCGTCCCGCGCGGCGCGTTCGGCGATCCGGCCGGCCAACTGCTCCAGCAGCGCGCGGTGTTCGGCGACGTCCGGACTGGCCGCCAGCCCCGCCGCGAGCAGCCGGCCCGCCCACCAGGCCGGTTCGCTGCCCGGCGGGCGCAGGTCCAGTGCCCGCCACAGCCGGTGCAGCCACGGGTCGAGGGCCGGCGCGCCCCACGTGTCGGCCACCCGGCGCAGCGCCGCCGCCACCGGGCCGATCCGGTGCCGGGCCACCGCGCGCGCCCCGGCCGCCGGGCGGGCGTCCTCGTCCTCCCGGTCCTCCCCGAGCAGCAGCCGCAGCGCCGCGTCCAGGTCGAGGTGCAGTCCCTGCAGCCAGTCCGCGAACTCCCCGTGGGCGAACCGGACCCCTGGCCCGGCCGACACGAACAGGCCCTCCGCGAGCACCGCCCCCGCCCAGCCGCCCGCCACCGGGAACAGTTCCTCGAACCCGGCCCGGCCCAGCCCGCCCTGGTCCGCGCCGAGCATCCGCCGGGCCGCCTCGTGCACCCGCCCGGCCACCGCCGCGGCCAGCCGCCGCACCCGCCCGGCGGACGGCCCGGCCGGGCGCACCGCGCCCTTGCGGTGCGCCCCGGGGCGGCGCGTCCGGCCCTCGCCCGCCGGCCACAGTGCCAGCTGTTGCGCCACCCGCAGGCAGCGCAGGTCGAGGTACGCGCCGAAGAGCTCGCTCCGGTCCGCGGGCTCCCCCGCCAGCTCCAGCGCCCACAGCTCGCCGGCCAGCCGCACCGCCAGCGGGTGCCGCGCGTCGGCGGCGCCCGGCCGGCCCGGCGGCAGCCCGTACCGGCGCCGGACGCGCTCCGCCGCCTCGGGCGGCAGCGGCCCGAGGTGGTGCACGGCGAGGCTGGGCGGCCGTGGGCGGACCACCCGTACGGTCGGGGCGCTGGTCAGGTCGCCGTTCGCGGCCTCCTGATGCCGCTCGTCTGGGTCCCGGCGGTCGGCGGGGTCGTCGCCGTCGCCCGGCTCGCTCCACTCCCCCGCGGCCGGGGTCTGCCAGTTCTCCTCCCCGCACGCCGTCAGCAGCCGGGCCCCGCAGCCCGTCAGCCACTCCCCCGCGGCCCGCAGCCAGGCCGCGCCCGGCGCCACGGGGGCCTCCTCCGGCCCGTCCAGGACGACCAGCAGCGGCCGCCCCGCCGCCGCGCACAGGGCTGCGACGGGCTCCGGCGCGGGCGCCGCGACGCCCAGGTCGGCCGCCGCCCCGGCCAGCGCCCGCTCCAGCGGCTCGGCGAGCGAACGGTCCTCGGCCCGCAGGTCCGCGCCGCGCAGCCAGAGGGTGGGCAGCGGGCGGGCACCGTCGGAGCGGCGCACGGCGAGGGCGGCGAGCTCGGTGCTGCGACCGCTGCCCGGCGCACCGACGAGGACGGTGACGGTGGCCGCCGGGGCGTCCCCGGCGAGGCCGTCCGGCCGGTCGACCCGGTCGGCGGCGAGCCCGGCCACCCGGCCGGGACCGGCCCCGGCGGAGCCCAGCTGGACGCCGGCCAGCCGCAGCACCCCGGCGAGGTTGAGCGCGGGCCCGTACGCGGGCACCGCCGCCGCGTTGCGCGCCGTCAGCCCGGCCAGCTCCGGCGCGGGCGCCACCCCGCCGGCGGCGGGCACGGCCGGCAGCGCGCCGCCGTGCCACGACCCGCCCAGAGCGGGCGCGGCCAGCCCGACCACCGCGCCGCTGCGGGCGTCCAGCACCGGTGACCCGGCCGGCACGGCGACGCCCCCGAGCACGGGGACGTCGAGCAGCAGCACCCCGCGCAGCAGGTGGACGCGGTCGGGCGCCGCGTACCCCGCGCCCGTCACCCCGAGCACGCCGCAGCGCAGCCCCACCACCCGTCCGTCCTCGCCCGCGAGCCCGGGCAGCAGCACCTGGCACCCGGCCCCCGCGGCCGCGACCGGCAGCGGGGGCACCGGCAGGCCGCCGACCGCGTCGGTGCGCAGCAGCGCCAGCCCGTGCGCCGGCAGCGGCAGCACGCTGTCCGGGCCGAGCACCCGGGTCTGCCCGCCGGGGGTGTGCAGCACCACGCGGTCCAGGCCCGCGACGCACTCGTGGGAGGTCAGCACGGTGCCCTGCGGGTCGGCGACGAACCCTAAGCCGTGCAGCCGCCCGTTGAGGTCGCGGATCCGCAGCAGGTACCGCCCCGGATCACCCGCCGTGTCGCCGTCCAGGAATCCCGGCACGCGCCTGTCCTCCCCCGTGAAACCGCCCTCGTCCGACGCCCGGAGACCTGCCCGTCCCGGGGACGGCCCGACCGCCCACGCGCCGCTCACCACCGGCTTTCACCTCGCGCGCTCCCACGGACGGATGAACCCCCGCCGGAAAGCTCCGACGGGGGTTTCGGTTCGAGAAGGGGGCGTCAGCCGACGAACACCGCCACGGGCTTCGCCTGCCCGCCCTGCTCCTCGACCAGCGCCAGGAAGCGGCCGTCCGGCCCGAACACGGCGATCGGCCCGTCCACGCCCATCCCGGGCGCCTTGAGCCGGGCACCGTGCGACAGCTTCTCGGCCTGCGGGGCGTCGAGGTCCCAACGCGGGAAGGCGGCCGCCGCCGCGTCGGCGATCGGCATCACGTCCAGCCCCGCGGAGCCGCCGGTGACCGCGGCCTCCAACTGCTCCAGGGTCCGCGCCGACTCCACCGAGTACGGCCCCACCCTGGTGCGCCGCAGCGCGGTCAGGTGCCCGCCGACGCCGAGCCCGGCGCCGAGGTCCCGGGCCAGCGCCCGGATGTAGGTGCCGGAGGAGCACTCGACGGTCACGTCCAGGTCGATCACCGGCGTGCCGTCCTCGGCGACCGCCGCGCGCTGGTCGTGCACGGTGAAGGAGTGGATCGTCGTCGGCCGGGCCGCGAGCTCGAACTCCTCGCCCTCGCGCACGCGCGCGTACGACCGCTTGCCGTCGATCTTGATCGCGCTGACCTTGGACGGCACCTGCATGATCTCGCCGGTCAGCGCCGCGATCCCGGTGTCGATCGCCGCCCGCTCCACCCCGTCCGCCGGGGTGGAGGAGGTGACCTCGCCCTCCCGGTCGTCGGTGATCGTGGTCTGGCCGAGGCGGATCGTCGCCTCGTACGTCTTGGCGGTGAGCATCAGGTGGCCGAGCAGCCGGGTGGCCCGCTCGACCCCGATCACCAGCACGCCGGTGGCCATCGGGTCGAGCGTGCCGGCGTGGCCGACCTTCCGCGTCCCGGCCAGCCACCGCAGCTTGGCGACCACCCCGTGCGAGGTGATGCCCTCCGGCTTGTCGACGATCACCAGGCCGTCCGGGCCGGTGCCTTTGCGCTTCATCGGGTTCTTTCTCTAAGACAACGGTCACAGCATGATCACACGCGGGGCGTTCAGCGCATCGGCCGCAGCGCGTCCCGGAACCGCCCGACCACGGCGGCCACGTCCGCCCGGGCGCTGAACCCGGCCGCGTAGACGTGCCCCCCGCCGCCGAGTTCGGCGCAGGCCGCGGCGACGTCCACGGCGCCCTTGGAGCGCGAGGAGCCGCGCAGCGTCCCGTCCGGGTCCTGCTTGAGCACCAGCGCCACCTCGGCCTCGGCCGGGCGGCGCAGGATGTCGATGAGCCCCTCGATCTCCTCGATCGTGACGCTGAACAGCACGAGGTCCTGGTAGGGCACCCAGGTCCACACCAGTCCCAGTCCGCCCGCGGCGTCCGGCTCGTAGACCGCCCGGTCGAGGGCGCCCGCGAGCACCTTGAGGTAGCCGAAGGAGGAGGTGTCCCACAACTGCCGGGAGATCAGGTCGTGCCGGATGCCGGTGGCCAGCAGCCGCCCGGCGAGTTCGTGGGTGGCGGGCGTGGTGGCGCGGTACTTGAACGAGCCGGTGTCGGTGGCGACCCCGGTGTAGAGGCAGGTGGCCAGGTCCTGGTCGAGCTCGACGCCGAGCCGCCGCAGCAGCTCGTCGACCAGCACGGCGGTGGCCGGCGCGGTCGGGTCGATCAGCTGGTGGGTGCCGAAGCCCGGGTTGGAGGCGTGGTGGTCGAGGACCACCAGCACGGGCGCGGCGAAGGCCTTGGCGTGCAGCAGGCCGAGCCGGCTCTCGGCGGCCACGTCGAAGCAGAGCACCAGCTCGGGGGTGTCCGGCACCTCGGCGGCCGGCACGATCAGCTCCTGGCCCGGCAGGAACGCGAGCGACTCGGGCACCACCTGCGGATCGTCACCGAAGGAGACCCGCACCTCGTGACCGAGCCCGCGCAGTGCCAGCCCCGCCGCCAGGGCGGAGCCCAGGGCGTCGCCGTCCGGGCAGATGTGGCAGATCACGTCGATCGTGCGTGCCTGCCCGATCTCGGCCACCACGGCCTGCCAGACCAGCTCGAAGCCGCTCTCCTCGGCCCGCGGCCCGGGGAGCACCGAACCCTGGAGCGCGGAGCCAGGGAGCGCCGATCCCGGAAGCACCGCGAGGGCACCCTCCACCGCGCTGGTGGAGGACGCCCCCGTGGTCGAACCGGCCGCCGAACCGGCCTGCGCCGGCTCACCCGCCATGACTACTCGTCCTCGTCGTCACGCTCGGACGCCGGGACCTTGTACGGGTCCGCGTCGCCGGCGTAGGTCGCGCCCGCGGCCTGCGTGCGCACGGCCGCGTCGGAGGTGCGGGCCCGGTCGAGCAGGTCGTCGATGTTCCGGGCGTTCTCCGGCAGGGCGTCCGCGACGAAGGTCAGCGACGGGGTGAAGCGCACCCCGGTCTGCTTGCCGACCTCCGAACGGAGCACGCCCTTGGCGCTCTCCAGCGCGGCCGCGGTGGCCTCGCGCTCGGTCTCGTCACCGAAGACGGTGTAGAAGACGGTGGCCTCGCGCAGGTCGCCGGTCACCCGGGTGTCGGTGATGGTCACGAACCCGAGCCTCGGGTCCTTGATCCGCCGCTCCAGGGTCTGGGCGACGACCACCTGGATGCGGTCGGCGAGCTTGCGCGCCCTTGCGGTGTCGGTCACGTTGCCTCCTCGTGCAATGGGCCCGGTACCCGGGCGAGCTGCCTGCCCGTCGGGGCCCACGCCCCAAAGTACCGGCCCGCGCCCGGCCTTGCGGGCGCTCTGGGTCCTGATCTGTGTGAGAACGGCGACTTCCGCCGGCGCGCTCCACAGGGGTCATTCGTCGTCGTCGTTGTGGTAGCGCCTCCTCGCGGCGAGGAGCTGCACCTCGGGGCGGCCGGCGACCAACCGCTCACAGCTGTCCAGGATCTCGGTGACGTACCCGGCTTCGCCGGACACCACCGCCAGACCGATCTCGGCCCGGCGGTGCAGATCCTGGTTCCCGGTCTCGGCAGCGCACACGCTGTACTTGCGCTGCAGTTCGGCCACGATGGGCCGCACGATCGAACGCTTCTCCTTGAGCGAGTGGACGTCGCCCAGCAGCAGGTCGAAGGTGAGTGTTCCCACGAACATGTGTGACAGGTCTCGCCGACCTGGAAGGCCTCGGGGGGACAGCCCGGACTCGGGCTGACACCGCGTCTGTTGACTACCCCGGACCCTACACAGCGAGACCGGGGCCGGTCGACGGAAATACCACCCGTCGACCGGCCCCGGTGACCAGCGACTACGCGCGCGGCTTCTCGCGCATCTCGTAGGTCTCGATGATGTCCTCGACCTTGATGTCGTTGAACGACCCCAGGGTCACACCGGCCTCGAAGCCCTCGCGGACCTCGGTCGCGTCGTCCTTGAAGCGGCGCAGACCCTCGATCGAGAGGTTCTCCGCCACGACCTTGCCGTCGCGCAGCAGGCGGGCCTTGGCGTTGCGGCGGATGATGCCGTCGCGGACCAGGACACCGGCGATGTTGCCGAACTTGGAGGAGCGGAAGACCTCGCGGATCTCCGCGGCGCCGAGGCGCACCTCCTCGTACTCCGGCTTGAGCATGCCCTTGAGGGCGTTCTCGATCTCCTCGATCGCCTGGTAGATGACCGAGTAGTACCGGACGTCCACGCCTTCCTTCTCGGCGGCGGCACGCGCACGGCCTTCGGCGCGCACGTTGAAGCCGAGGATGATGGCGTCCGAGCCCATCGCCAGGTCCACGTCGGACTCGGTGATGGCACCCACACCGCGGTGCAGGACGCGGAGCTCGACCTCCTCGCCCACGTCGAGCTTGACGAGGGCGTCCTCGAGGGCCTCGACCGAACCGGAGACGTCACCCTTGATGATGAGGTTGAGCTGCTCGATGGAGCCGGCGGCGATGGCCTTGTCCAGGTCCTCCAGGGACACCCGGACCCGACGCTGCGCGAAGGCGGCGTTGCGGTCGCGGGCCGAGCGCTTCTCGGCGATCTGGCGCGCGGTGCGGTCCTCGTCGACGACGATGAAGCTGTCGCCGGCGCGGGGCACCGAGGTGAGACCGAGCAGCAGCACCGGGCGGGACGGACCGGCCTCGGTGAGGTTGTTGCCGTTCTCGTCCAGCATCGCGCGGACGCGGCCGTAGGCGTCGCCCACGACGATCGAGTCGCCGACGCGGAGCGTACCGCGCTGGACGAGCACGGTCGCCATGGCGCCGCGGCCCTTGTCGAGGTGGGCCTCGATCGCAATACCCTGCGCGTCCTGGTCGGGGTTGGCCCGCAGGTCGAGCGAGGCGTCGGCGGTCAGGACCACGGCCTCGAGCAGCTGCTCGATGTTCAGGCCCTGGCGCGCGGAGATGTCGACGAACATGGTGTCGCCGCCGTACTCCTCGGCCACCAGACCGAACTCGGTCAGCTGACCGCGGACCTTGGTCGGGTCGGCGCCCTCGACGTCGATCTTGTTGACGGCGACCACGATCGGCACGCCCGCGGCCTTGGCGTGGTTGAGCGCCTCGACCGTCTGCGGCATGACACCGTCGTTGGCCGCGACCACCAGGATCGCGATGTCGGTGGACTTGGCACCACGGGCACGCATGGCGGAGAACGCCTCGTGACCCGGGGTGTCGAGGAAGGTGATCGGACGCTGCTCGCCGTTCACCTCGGTGACGACCTGGTAGGCACCGATGTGCTGGGTGATGCCACCGGCCTCGCCGGCCATGACGTTCGCCTTGCGGATGGCGTCCAGCAGGCGGGTCTTACCGTGGTCGACGTGACCCATGACGGTGACGACCGGCGGGCGCGGGGCCAGCTGGTCCTCGTCGCCCTCGTCGGCGCCGAAGTCGATGTCGAACGACTCCAGCAGCTCGCGGTCCTCGTCGTCCCGGCTGACGATCTCCAGCTGGAAGCCCATCTCGCCGGCCAGCAGCTCGAGGGTCGCGTCGGAGACCGACTGGGTCGCGGTGACCATCTCACCGAGGTTGAACATGACGGAGACGAGCGCGGCCGGGTTGGCGTTGATCTTCTCCGCGAAGTCCATCAGCGAGGCGCCGCTGGACAGGCGGACGGTCTGACCGTTGCCGCGGGGCAGCATCACACCGCCGACGGACGGGGCCTGCATGGCCTCGTACTCCTGGCGCTTCGCCCGCTTCGACTTGCGGCCACGGGCCGGACGGCCACCGGGGCCACGGCCGAAGGCACCCTGCGTGCCACCACGGGCACCCGGGCCACCGGGACGACCGCCGAAACCACCCGGACGGGCGCCGCCGAAGCCGCCACCGCCACCACCGGGGGCACCGCCACCCGGACGCGGGCCGCCGAAGCCGCCGCCACCGGCCGGACGCGAGCCCGGACCGGCCGGACGGCCCTGGAAGCCGGGACGGGCGCCGCCGGCACCCGGACCACCCGGACGGCCGCCGGGGCCACCGGGGCCACGGCCGCCGGGGCCCGGACGCGGGCCCGGAGCCGGACGCTGCGGCATCATGCCCGGGTTCGGGCGCGGCATGCCGGACGGGCTCGGCGCACCGGGGCGCGGACCGACCGGACGGGGCATGCCGTCGGGACGCGGACGGTCGCCACCGGGACGCGGCGCACCGGCACCCGGGGCACCGGCCGGACGCGGACGGTCGCCACCGGGACGCGGGCGGTCGCCGCCCTGCGCACCCGGGGCACCCGGACGGCCGCCCGGCGCGCCGGGACGGCGGTCGCCGGGGCGGGCCATGCCGGTGGCGCTGCCCGAGGTGAACGGGTTGTTGCCCGGACGCGGGCCGGCCGGACGCGGGCCCGGACGGGCGCCGCCGGAGGCCTGGGCCGCCGGACGCGGGGCCTGGGCGGCCGGACGCGGGGCGTCACCGGCCGGAGCCGGCGAGGAGAACTCGGCCGCGGGCGCGGCCGGGGCCGCCGGAGCGGCGGGACGTGCGGCCGGGCGCGGACCCGGAGTCGGCGCGCCCGCCGGCTTCGGGGCCGTGGGGGCGGCCGGGGCGGCGGGAGCCGATCCGGCGGCCTGGCCTGCGGCCGGGGTGGGACGGGGACCAGGGGTCGCGCTCGGGCGCGGCCCCGGGGTCGGGGCACCCGGCTTGGGGGCCCCGGAGGGAGAGGGCGCCGCGGACTTCCGCGGGCCCGGCTTGGCAGCGCCACCACCGGTGGGGGCCACACCAAGCGCGTCAGTCAGCTTGCGCACGACCGGCGCCTCGATCGTCGAGGACGCCGAACGGACAAACTCGCCGAGCTCGGTCAGCTTGGCCATGACGGCCTTGCTCTCCAAGCCAAGCTCCTTGGCGAGTTCGTAAACCCGGACCTTAGCCACTTCACTCCTGTCTATGAGTCCGGGGTGTCTCGTCCGCCGGACCGTCGCTACTTCATGGGCGTACCCATCGCGTACTCATCGCGTACTCATCGAGTGCTCATCGCAATCTCGACCTACTTCCACATCGCGAGGTACCTGACTGGTGGCACGACGCGCGGCTGCCCGCCCGCCGTGCTTGTTGCGGTGGTTCTCCGTAGCGGGGGGCCCTGGAGAATCAGGACTCCGGGTTGCCGCCCGCCCGCTCCTCGATGAACCCGCGGAGCCGCTCCGTGTCGAGCGTGCCCTGGAGCCGGAAGGCCCGGGGGAACGCCCGGCGGCGGACCGCGAGGTCGAGGCAGGCCGGAGCGGGGTGCAGGTGTGCGCCCCGGCCCGGCAGTGCACCACGGGGATCGGGGACGCAGACGCCCTCGACCGCCGTGACACGCAACAGCTGGTGCTTGGCCGCGCGCTTGCGGCAGCCCACGCAGGTGCGTTCCGGGCGTGCTCGGACATGCGTCCGGCCAGACGAAGGCAAGTCTACCCCTCCGAAGGGACATGGCGCCGCCCCGCCAGTCCCGGAGGACCGGCGGGGGCGCCCACTACAACACTGACTACCGCTCCGCGGATTCCTGGCCGGCGTCCTCGGTGTCCGGCCGGATGTCGATCCGCCACCCGGTCAGACGGGCGGCGAGGCGGGCGTTCTGGCCCTCCTTGCCGATCGCCAGCGACAGCTGGTAGTCCGGCACGATCACCCGGGCGGAGCGCTGGACGGCGTCGACGATCTCCACGCTGGTCACCCGCGCGGGGGACAGCGCGGCGGCGACCATCTCGCGGGGGTCCTCCGACCAGTCCACGATGTCGATCTTCTCGCCGTGCAGCTCGCCCATCACGGCGCGCACGCGGGCGCCCATCGGGCCGATGCAGGCGCCCTTGGCGTTCAGTCCGGCACGCCGCGACCACACCGCGATCTTGGTGCGGTGGCCGGCCTCACGGGCGATCGCCGCGATCTCCACGCTGCCGTCCGCGATCTCCGGGACCTCCAGCGCGAACAGCTTCTTCACCAGGCTCGGGTGCGTGCGCGACAGCGTCACCGACGCCCCGCGGACACCGCGGCGCACGGCCACGACGTAGCACTTCAGCCGGGTGCCGTGCCGGTAGTCCTCGCCGGGGACCTGCTCCTGCGGCGGCAGGATGGCCTCCAGCTTGCCGATGTCGACCAGCACGTTCTTCGGGTCGTTGCCCTGCTGGACGACACCGGTGACGATGTCGCCCTCCTTGCCCGCGTACTCGCCGAAGGTCTGGTCGTCGGCGGCGTCGCGCAGGCGCTGCATCATCACCTGGATGCCGATGCTGGACGCGATCCGGCCGAAACCGTTCGGGGTGTCGTCGAACTCCTTGGGCTCGACGCCCTCGTCCAGCTCCGCCGGGTCCTCCATCGCCCACACGGTGACGTGCCCGGACTTGCGGTCCAGGTGCACCCGGGCCCGGCGGCGCGAGCCCTCGGTGCGGTGGTACGCGGTGAGGAGGGCCGACTCGATCGACTCGACCAGCAGGTCGAAGGGGATGTTCTTCTCGTTGACCAGCGTGCGCAGGGCACTCATGTCGATGTCCACGGCTACGCCTCCTCGTCTTTCGTCACGTTCATCATGGTCCAGTGCGTGCGGCCGTCACTCCGCACCGTCGTCCCCCTCGTCGAGGAGCTCTTCGTCCTTGCGGTTGAACTCGACCTGGACGCGCGCCCGGGCCACCTCGGAGTACTCCAGGCGGCGCTCCTTCGCACGGCCGCGGCCCTTCACCGGCTGCACCTCGACCAGTGCGCCGTCCTCGTCCGCCTCCAGCACCCGCGCGACGACCTCCCCGCCGTCGATCAGGTGGATCTTGGCCAGCCGGCCCTCGGCGCGCTGCCAGTGCCGGGGCAGCGCCAGCGGACGCTCGGCACCGGGGGATCCGACCTCCAGCAGGTACGCGCCGTCGCCCATCACGTCCGACTCGTCCAGGGCCTCGCCGACCACGCGGCTGAAGTCGGCGATGGTGTCCATGTCCACGCCGTCGTCGGTGTCGACGTCGATCTGCACCTGGCGGCGACTGCCGGCCTGGGTGACCCTGACGTCCTCGAGGTCCAGGCCCGCCTGGGCGGCCAGCGGCTCCAGCAACGCGCGCAGCCGGTCGTTGGTGGTGGTGCTCATCCGGGTGGACTCCTCGGCCGCGTCTGCTGTTGTCAGAAGGTCGCTCCGCGTCCCGACGGGTCACGGCAGCTCGGCCCAAAGCCTAGCCGGTGATGCCGCGAACCACCGATTCCGGACCACACCGCCCGGGCCGCCCGCCACCCACTGCGAGCAAGGTCACACCCGCCCCCGGCCCTCCTCCCACCCCGGATCCGAGCCGAAATCGTGGGGATTCTGTAATCATTCACGCCTACGAGGGCAGGCGGGGAGGCCGTCCTCCCCTACACGCCCCGGAGTGACACGCATGCAGCCGCCCAGCCGACGGACCTTCCTGGCCCTCGGGCTGCTCCTCACCGCCACCGCCTGCACCACCGGCCCCGACCGGGGGGCACCCGCCGAGGCCCGTCGGCCCGACCCGGACGAGCCCCTCCGCAGGCGCGCCGTGACCGCCACCGATGCGCTGCTCGCGGCCTACGACGCCCTGCCGACGGCCCAGCTCGGGCCCCTGCGCGCAGAGGTGGCGGAGCACCGGGCGGCGCTGGCGCGAACCCTCACGCCTTCGACACCGCCCGCACCCTCCGCCACCACACCGGGCGCCACCGCGCCTGCCCCCACGGCCACCGCGTCCCCCGTCACCACCACCGCCGAGCTGGCCGCCCTCGAACGCCGGACCGCCCAGGCCCACCTGGCCGACCTGGGTGCCGCGTCCCCGCAACTCGCCCGGCTCCTGGCCTCCGTCGCCGCGTCGGCCGCCGTGCACGCCACCGCGCTCGGCGACACCACCCCCCCGGCCGCGCCGGACTCCTCGCCCTCCGCGACCCCGAGCGCGGCGCTCACCCCCGAGGCCGTCACCGCGTTCCAGGGCGCCCTGAACGCCGAACACGCCGCCATCTACGGCTACGGCGTCGTCGGCGCGAAGCTCCCCGACGACCAGCAACGCGCCGACGCGCGAACGGCCTACGCCGACCACCAGGCCCGCCGGGACGCGTGGCAGCGCCTCCTCACCGGCGTGGGGGCGACCCCGGGCGCGGCCGCCGCCGGCTACCAACTGCCGTTCGCCGTCACCGACGCGGCCGCGGCCACCCGCCTCGCCGCCCACATCGAGACCCGGCTCACCACGGTCTACGCCGACCTGGTCGCCGCCGTCCCCGCCCAGCAGCGCACCGCCGCGGCCGACGCGCTGCGCGAGGCCGCCCTCCACGCCCGCCGCTGGGGCGCGCCCCGGCGCGCGTTCCCGGGCATCGACGACCAGGCCACCGCGTCGCCGACCCCGGCCCCGGCCCCGACCCCGGCCCCGACCCCGTCCGCGACGTCCTGAGCCCGGCGCCCTCCGCGCGACACTGACCTGCGCTTTCGCCCCCATCACCGACAATGGACGGGTAGCACCACGGGGGAACACCAACCGGAAGGCCGGCATGTCGGGAGCAGCAGCACAGATCACCGTGCCGGCACGGCTGGCGCGCAGCATCGCCGCGAGCCCGGGCGGCGACGCGGCCGGGGACTGGCTGGCGCGCCTCCCGGAGCGGGTGGCCGCCCACCTGGACCACTGGAACCTCACCCTGGAGCGCGTCCTCGACCCGGGTGGCAGCCTGAGCCTCGTCGTCTACGTCCACCGCGACGACCTCTCCCCCGCCGTGCTCAAGGTCGGCCTGGTCACCCCGGAGACGGCCACCGAGCACGCCGCACTGACCGAATGGGCCGGCCGCGGCGCCGTCCTCCTCCTGGACGCCGTCCCCGCCGAGGGGGTCCTGCTCCTGGAGCGCCTGCACGGCGACATCCCCCTGCGGTCGCTCGCCGAGCCCAAGGCCATGCTGGAGGCGACCAGCCTCCTGCACCGTCTCTGGGTGCCGCTGCCCGCGGAGCACGCCTACCCCACCCTCGCCGACCGCGTCGCCGCCGGGGCCCCCGCCGTCGCGCCCCCGCCCGAGGCGGCCGCCCTCGTCGCCGAGGCCCTGGAGACCGGAACCGCCCTCGCGGCCTCCGCCACCGAGAGGTTCCTGCTGCACGGCGACTTCCACCACGGCAACGTCCTCGCCGCCGACCGCGCCCCCTGGCTGGCGATCGACCCCCGCCCCCTCGCCGGGGAGCGCGCCTACGACCTGGCCCGCCTCGTCCTGGACCGCGCGGACACCGTGGTCGGCTCGGCCGGTGCGCCCGGCGTGATCCGCAGGCGGCTCCACCAGCTCTCCGAGGCCCTGGAGGTGGACCAGGAACGCCTGCGCGGCTGGACGCTCCACCGCGCCGTCGACCTCGGCCTGCGCGCCCTCGCCGCGCAGCACCGGGAGGACGCCGAGCTCTACCTGGAGTTCGCCGGCGCGCTCTGAACCGCGCCCGCGCCGGGCCGCCGCAGCGGCAGCGGGGCCCCCATCACCGCGTACAGCCGGTCCGTGGCCGGGAAGCGCACGGCGCGCGCGAGGTCCTGGTACCCCAGGGAGCGGTACAGCCGCCGGGCCGGCGTCTCGGCGTCGATCGCCGACAGGATGCTCCGGTCGAGGCCCGAGCCCTCGCACAGTCCCCGGATCAGCCGCGAACCGATGCCCCGGCCCTGCCACTCGGGCAGCACGTGCAGCTCGGTGATGGCGAACACCCCGTCCAGCCAGTCGCCGTGCCCGCGGGATACCAGGTAGGGCTCGATGACGGTGCTCCACCAGTGCTCGCGCCGGTTGGGCATCCCGTACCCGAAGCCGACGAGCCGCCCGCCGCTCATCGCGCCGAGGGCGATCACCCCGGGCTGCTGGGCGTGCCGGCCGACGATGTGCAGCCGGACGGCGACCTCCTCGGGCGTCAGCCCGAACGCCACGGCCTGGACGTCGAGCGCCTGCGGCGCCCAGGCCGCGAGGTCGATGGCCTCGATCGTCACCCCGGTCAGCTGATCCATGCCCCGGACGTTACTACCCGCGCCGCGCCGACGCGGGCGGTGCCGCAGATCAGCACCGCCGACCCGGCCGAGCCGCCGGAGGAATCCCCCTGGGGAGGCCCCACTTGAGAACAACGGGCGCGCCCGCTAGAAGAGCACGCTCATGAACGCCCCGACCTCGCGGAAGCCCACGCGCCGATAGGCGGCCCGGGCGCGCACGTTGAAGTCGTTGACGTAGAGCGAGACCACCGGGGCGACCTCCCGCAGCGCGATGTCCAGCACCGCCGCCATCCCGGTCTCCGACAGCCCCCGTCCCCGGTGCTCCGGCGCGACCCACACCCCCTGGATCTGGCACGCCCCTTCGGTCACCGCGCCGATCTCGGCCTTGAAGACAACCTCGCCGCCGTCCCCGAACCGCGCGAACGCCCGTCCCGTGGAGACGAGTTCGGCGACCCGGGCCTGGTACAGCAGCCCGCCGTCCCCGGCCAGCGGCGACACCCCGACCTCCTCGGTGAACATCGCCACGCAGGCCGGCATCAGCGCCTCGACCTCGTTCCGCCGCACCCGCCGGACCAGCGGGTCGGGGGCGATCTCCGCCGAGGACACGGTCGTGGCCATCAGCGGCTGGTGGGCGCGCACGTCCCGGGCCGGTCCCCAACTCCGTTCCAGGAGCGCCCAGAAGGCCGCCGTCGGTCCGGCCGGACCGACGATCGAGGAGCACCGGCGCCCCTGGCGCCGCGCCCGCTCCGCGAAGGCCTGGACCGCCGGAGGGCCGGCGTTGACCAGGACCAGGTTGGCCCCGGCGTAGCAGAGCGCGTCGAGGACGCCGTCCTCGTCGTACCAGCCCCACATCTCGCCGCCGAGCCGCCAGGGGTCGAGGCCGACCGACTCGACGCGGGTGGCGACGAACGCGTTGGCGACCGGGTCCCGGTGGAGGACCTCCAGGGCCTCGGCGAGGTCGGGCGGCTCCAGCACGCGGGTGGTGGCCAGGGCGCGGGCGGCCTGGAACGAGCTGGGGAGCATCACACCTCGATCGAGCATCGAGACAGCACCTCACTGAGACGACTCTGGCCGCACCCTACTCCGTGGCCCCACCCGGCTACGGCCGCGGGGCCGTCCGCGAACGGACGGCCCCGCTTCCGGAAAGACAGAACAGCGCTCCGCAGGGACCCGGGACGGACGACCGCGCGGGGCCGCGGGGGAACTACGCCCCGGTCACTCGCCGGCGACGACCGTCGGCGACCCGGCCTCGACGCCCTCGGCCTGCATCTGCTCGGCGAGCTTGAGCGCCTCCTCGATGAGGGTCTCGACGATCTTCGACTCCGGGACGGTCTTGATGACCTCGCCCTTGACGAAGATCTGGCCCTTGCCATTGCCGGAGGCGACCCCGAGGTCGGCCTCGCGGGCCTCGCCCGGACCGTTCACGACGCAGCCCATGACCGCGACGCGCAGCGGCACCTCCATGCCCTCCAGGCCGGCGGTGACCTCCTCGGCGAGCTTGTAGACGTCCACCTGGGCGCGGCCGCAGGACGGGCAGGAGACGATCTCCAGGCCGCGCTGGCGCAGGCCGAGCGACTCCAGGATCTGGTTGCCGACCTTGATCTCCTCGGCCGGCGGGGCCGACAGCGAGACCCGGATGGTGTCGCCGATGCCCTCGGAGAGCAGCGCGCCGAAGGCGACCGCGGACTTGATGGTGCCCTGGAAGGCCGGCCCGGCCTCGGTGACGCCGAGGTGCAGCGGGTAGTCGCAGGCCGCCGCGAGCTGGCGGTAGGCCTGGATCATCACGACCGGGTCGTTGTGCTTGACCGAGATCTTGATGTCGCGGAAGTCGTGCTCCTCGAACAGCGAGCACTCCCACAGCGCGGACTCCACCAGCGCCTCGGGGGTGGCCCGGCCGTACTTCTCCAGCAGGCGCTTGTCGAGCGAACCGGCGTTGACGCCGATCCGGATCGGCACGCCCGCGTCCTTGGCGGCCTTGGCGATCTCGCCGACCTTGTCGTCGAAGGCCTTGATGTTGCCCGGGTTGACGCGCACCGCGGCGCAGCCGGCGTCGATCGCGGCGAACACGTACTTCGGCTGGAAGTGGATGTCGGCGATGACCGGGATCTGCGACTTCTTCGCGATGATCGGCAGCGCGTCGGCGTCGTCCTGGGACGGGACGGCGACCCGGACGATCTGGCAGCCGGAGGCGGTGAGCTGCGCGATCTGCTGCAGCGTGGCGTTGATGTCCGAGGTCACGGTGGTGGTCATCGACTGCACCGAGACGGGGGCGTCACCGCCGACCGGAACGTTGCCGACCATGATCTGCCGGGATACTCGGCGCTTGGCGAGCGGCTTGAGCGGCAGGGACGGAATACCGAGCGAGATCGCGGTCATGTGCGCAGGGTTCCCCAGGGTGGAGGTGTGGTCGACCGCCCGGCCGAAGGAAACGGCCGGGGCCGGGCGCGCCACGATCGCGCACCCGGCCCCCACGGTACGGCACGGGGGTGGAGCCGGGCACACCCGCCGTACCCGGACGCACTAGCTGATCTTGACCGGGTTCACCAGGTCGGCCACCAGGACCAGCAGGGTGAACCCGATGAAGATGCTGGCCACCACGTACGCCAGGGGCATCAGCTTGGCGACGTCGAACGGACCCGGGTCGGGCCGCTTGAACAGCTGTGCGAAGCGGCGCCGGACCGATTCCCAGACGGCGCCCGCGACGTGGCCGCCGTCGAGCGGCAGCAGCGGCAGCATGTTGAACAGGAACAGCGACAGGTTGATGCCGGCCAGCAGGTTCACGAAGAACGCGATCCGCTGGGTGCCGGGGATGTCGAGCGAGAAGACCTCGCCGCTCACCCTGGCCGCGCCGACCATCCCGATCGGCGAGTCCGGGTCGCGGGGGGCGTCGCCGACGACGGCGTTCCACAGCCCGGGGATCTTGCCCGGCAGGGCGACCAGGGACTTCACCCCGTTCTCGGCCATGTCCGTCATCCGTCCGAGCGACTGCCCGAAACCGAGCTGGACGACGCCACTCGCCGGGGTGAATCCGAGGAACCCGGCCTGGACGGTCTGTCCCTTGACCGGGATGTCGTTCGCGTCGTACTTCTGGACGTCGTTGACCGCGATCGTCGGGGTGAGGGTCAGCTGCTGCCCACCCCGGTCGACCACCACCGGCACGGTCTTCCCGGCCGACTTGCGGATGTCCGCCTGGAGCTGGTCGTAGGTGCGGATGCGGTCCCCGTCGAAGGAGAGGATCCGGTCCCCGGCCTTCAGCCCCGCCGTCGCGGCGGGGGTCTGCGGGGCGCCCGCCGGGCAGGCGTCGGTGGGCTGGCCCGCCTTGACGATGCACTGGGCGACGGTGCTCACCGTCGGCACGTTCATGGAGACGCCGAAGCCCATCATGACCGTCAGGAAGAGCCCGAACGCCAGGATCAGGTTCATGAACGGCCCGGCGAACATGACGATGACGCGCTTCCACGGCTTGCGGGTGTAGAAGAGCCGGTGCTCGTCACCCTCCTGGAGCTCCTCGTAGGAGGCCTCCCGGGCGTCCTCGATCATGCTCCGCCAGGGCGAGCTGCTCCGCTTGGTGATCCGCCCGTCGTCGCCCGGCGGGAACATCCCGATCATCCGGATGTACCCGCCGAACGGGATCGCCTTGATGCCGTACTCGGTCTCGCCCTTGCGACGCGACCACAGGGTCGGGCCGAAGCCGACCATGTACTGCGGCACCCGGATGCCGAACAGCTTGGCCGTGGAGAGGTGGCCGAGTTCGTGCCAGGCGATCGATACGAGCAGCCCGAACACGAAGACCAGGATGCCGACCACCGTCAAAACCGCTGCCACCGCAACTCCTCCGTCATGCCGCTCCGCTCATCGTCTCGTCCTACCGCGACCGGAGCCACGGTTCAACCGCCGCGGCCGACCGGGCCGACCGGATCCCGTCCGGCCCGATCAGTCGGTCGGTCAGCCCGCCGCCAGCTCGCGGGCCCGGGCTCGGGCCCAGTCCTCCGCGTGCAGGACGTCCTCGACGGTCAGGGAAGTTCCCGCCGCAGGGGTGCCGTGCTCGGCCACGACCTTGGCAACAGTGTCCACGATTCCCGTGAAGGCGAGCCGGCCCTTCAGGAAGGCCTCCACGCACTCCTCGTTCGCCGCGTTGAACACCGCCGGCACCGTGCCGCCCAGCGAACCCACCTCGCGGGCCAGCTCGACCGCCGGGAACGCGTCGTTGTCCAGCGGGAAGAACTCCCAGGTCGCGGCCTTGGTCCAGTCGCAGCCCGGCGCGGCGTCCGGCACCCGGTCCGGCCAGCCCAGACCCAGCGCGATCGGCATCCGCATGTCCGGCGGGCTGGCCTGCGCCAGCGTCGAACCGTCGGTGAACTCCACCATCGAGTGCACCACCGACTGCGGATGGACCACGACCTCGATCCGCTCGAACGGCACGTCGTACAGCAGGTGCGCCTCGATCACCTCCAGGCCCTTGTTGACCAGGGTGGCCGAGTTGATCGTGACGACCGGGCCCATCGCCCAGGTCGGGTGCGCCAGCGCGTCCTGCGGCGTCACCCCGGCCAGCTGCTCCCGGCTCCGGGTGCGGAACGGTCCGCCGCTCGCCGTCACCACCAGCTTGCGGACCTCGGCCCGGGTGCCGCCGGCCAGCGCCTGGAACAGCGCCGCGTGCTCGGAGTCCACCGGCACGATCTGGCCCGGCCTCGCCACCGCCTTCACCAGCGGACCGCCGACGATCAGCGACTCCTTGTTCGCCAGCACCAGCACCCGGCCCGCCTTCAGCGCGGCCAGCGTCGGCCGCAGCCCGATCGACCCGGTGATGCCGTTCAGCACCGAGTGGCACTCCATCGCGGCCAGCTCGGTCGCCGCGTCCGGGCCCACCAGCACGGCCGGCAGCGCACGGCCCGCCGCCTTCGCCGCCAGCGCCTCGCGCAGCGCCGGCTCCGCCGCCGGATCGGCGACCGCCACGGTGTGCACGCCCAGCTCCAGCGCCTGCTCGGCGAGCAGCTCCACCCGGCCGCCGGCCGCAGACAGGGCGACCACCCGGAACCGGTCCGGGTTGCGGAGCACCACGTCGATGGCCTGGGTGCCGATCGACCCGGTGGAACCGAGGATCACCAGCTCCCGGGGGCCGGACGGGTCCTGCACGGTGGGCGTGAAACGCAGCTGTGGGTGGGCGAGCGAAGTCATGCGCCCATTGTGTCCTGCCCGGCGCCCTCCTCGTGCCCGCCCCGGGGCGTCCGCCACGCAGCGCGCTCCGCACGACGGGGACGCGCGCCGCGGTTACCGTCGGAGCCATGCGTACCGTCATCGCCGGGGGCCACGGCCAGATCGCGCTCGCCCTCGAACGGCTGCTCGCCGCCCGCGGCGACCGCCCGGCCGGAATCATCCGCCGCCCCGAACAGGCCCAGGACCTCGTGGCCGCCGGCGCCGAGCCGCTGCTGCTCGACCTGGAGGCCGCCACCGCCCCGCAGCTCGCCGCCCTGCTCGACGGCGCCGACGCCGTGGTCTTCGCCGCCGGCGCCGGACCGGGCAGCGGCGCCGAGCGCAAGAACACCGTCGACCGCGACGCCGCCGTGCTGCTCGCCGACGCGGCCGAACTCGCCGGCGTCCGCCGCTACCTCATGGTCTCCTCCATGGGCGCCGACGCCCACGCCCACCACCCCGCCGACGAGGTCTTCGAGACCTACCTGCGCGCCAAGGGCGCCGCCGACGACGCCGTCCGGGCCCGCACCTCCCTCGACTGGACGGTGCTGCGCCCCGGCCGGCTCACCGACGGCCCCGGCACCGGCCTGGTCCGGCTCGCCCCCGAGACCGGGCGCGGCGCGGTGGACCGGGCCGACGTGGCCGCCGTCCTCGCCGCCCTGCTGCGCGAACCCGGCACCGCCGGGCAGACCCTCGAACTCGTCGCCGGCAACGCCACGGTCGACGAGGCCGTGGCCGCCGCCGCCGGACACGACGGCTGACCCGCCCCCGGACGTGCGGAGGGCCCGGTTCGAGTGAACCGGGCCCTCCGCACGTCCGTCGTCCTCGCCGACCGGGCTTACAGGTCGAGGCCCGTCAGGACCATGACCTTCTCGACGGTGTAGTCGTCCATCGCGTACTTGACGCCCTCACGGCCGACGCCCGAGTCCTTGACGCCGCCGTACGGCATCTGGTCGGCGCGGTAGGACGGCGCGTCGCCGATGATGACACCGCCGACCTCCAGCTCCCGGTGGGCGCGGAAGGCGGTCTGCAGGTCGTGCGTGAACACGCCCGCCTGCAGGCCGAACGGCGAGTCGTTGACGGCCGCGAAAGCCTCGTCGGTGCCGTCCACCCGGTGCAGCGACATGACCGGGCCGAACACCTCGGCCTCGGCCAGGATCGCGTCGCCCGGCAGGTCCGCCAGCACGGTCGGGGCGTAGGTCGCGCCCTCGCGCGTCCCGCCGACCAGCACCTTGGCGCCCTTGGCGACCGCGTCGTCCACCCAGGACTCCACGCGCTTCGCGGCGTTCTCGTCCACCAGCGGGCCGACGTCCGTCGCGTCCTCGTTGGGGTCGCCGGTGACCTGGTCCTTCACCTTGGCGACGACCTTCTCCACCAGCGCGTCGTACACCGACGCGTCGGCGATCACCCGCTGCACCGAGATGCAGGACTGGCCGCCCTGGTAGTTGGCGAACATCGCGATCCGGGTCGCCGCCCAGTCCAGGTCCGCGTCCGAGGACCAGTCGGCGAGCACCACGGCCGCGGCGTTGCCGCCCAGCTCCAGGGTGCAGTGCTTGCGCGGCACCGAGTCCATGATCTGGTAGCCGACCTTGTCCGACCCGGTGAAGGAGATCACCGGCAGGCGCTCGTCCCGCACCAGCGCGGGCATGCGGTCGTTGGGCACCGTCAGGATGCTCCACGAACCGGTCGGCAGGTCGGTCTCGGCCAGGATCTCGCCCAGCACCATCGCCGACAGCGGGGTCGCCGGGGCCGGCTTCAGGATGATCGGGGCGCCGACCGCGATCGCCGGGGCGACCTTGTGGGCGACCAGGTTCAGCGGGAAGTTGAACGGGGCGATGCCGAGCACCACACCGCGCGGGAAGCGGCGCACCAGCGCGAAGCGGCCCACGCCGCCCGGGTCGGTGTCCAGCCGCATCGTCTCGCCGTTGGTGCGGCGGGCCTCCTCGGCGGCCCAGCGGAAGACGGAGACGGCACGGCCGACCTCACCGCGGGCCCACTTGATCGGCTTGCCGTTCTCGGCGGTGATCAGCCGGGCGATCTCCTCGGTGCGCTCGGCCAGCCGCTTGGCCACGTGGTCCAGCGCGGCGGCGCGCACGTGCGCCGGGGTGGCGGCGAACACCGGCAGGGCCGCGACGGCGGCGTCCAGCGCCTCGTCGACCTGGGCCTCGGTCGGGACGCTCACCCGGCCGACCAGACGGCCGTCCCAGCTGTTGCGCACCTCGAAGTCGGCGTCACCGCTCGCCCGGCGGCCGGCGAGCCAGAAATCGTACGTGGTGGTCACCGTGGTACCGGCCCTCTCCTCGTCGTCGTCGGACCCACGAACATGAGCCCGAACCCGAGGGTAGGTGCGCGGACGCGACAACCGGATTGGCCACCGAGGAGCGTTCGGCCCGGGGGGTACTCCATCCCGTCCAGACGTTCGAGGCGGGCCCGGCGGACGATGGTTTGCCCGCCACGCTCCGCCCGCTACTCCTCGCCGGAGCGCAACGCCAGCCACAGCTCCATGCGGACGTCCGTGTCGTCCAGCGAACGCCCGAGCAACTCCTCGACCCGGCGCATCCGGTACCGCAGGGTGTGCCGGTGCACGCCCAGATCGGCCGCCGCCGCGTCCCACTGCCCGTGCCGGGACAGCCACGCCCGCAGCGAGGCCACCAGGTCACCACGGGCCGTCCGGTCGTGCTCGCGCAGCGGCCGCAGCAGCCCCTCCGCGAACGCCGTCACCGCGTCCTCGCCCAGCAGCGGCAGCAGCGACCCCGCACCGACCTCCTCGTGGTCCACCGACCGCCGGCCACCCCGCAGCGCCACCGCCAGCGCCCGCTCGGCCTGCGCGTGCGCCGTACCCGCCTCCTCCAGCACGGCCGGCGCCGAGACGCCCAGCGACAGGCTCTCGTGCTCCTCGACGACACCCAGGCACGCCCGGTGCACCGCGCCGTTGTCCAGCGCCAGCACCATCAGCCGCGGCCCGTGCGTCCCGTCCTCCCGCGAGACCAGCAGCTTCTCGCCCACCCGGGAACCCGCCTGCTCCGCCCGGTCCCCCAACTCGACCAGCGCGTCCGCGGCGTCCGCGTTCGGCCCGGCCCCGGCCACCAGGACCCGTATCGTCCCCTCCGGCAGACCCCCGAACAGCCCCACAGCCACCTGCCGGGCCGTCGCCACCTCGCCCGCCAGCACCATCCGCAGCAGCGCCGCGCCCATCCGCTCCTCCGCCTGCCGCAGCTCGCGCGAGCGCTCCAGGGTGAGGGTCAGCAGCGCCACCGCCGCGTTCAGCACGTACCGCTCGGTCGGCGTGATCCGGTCCTCGGTCCCGACCGCCAGGAAGCCCCGGGCCCGCCGGTCCGCCCCCAGCGACTGGACCACCACGTAGTCCTCGTCCGCCGTGTCTATCCCCGGCGAACGCCCCTGCAGCGCCGCGCTCGACGGCGCCGGGCGCCGCCGCAGCCGGTCCACCTCCGCCGCCAGCCGCCCCGCGCGGCGCGCCGCCCAGTCCGGCGCCACCACCGACAGCGCGCCCGACCCGTCGTACAGCGCCGCCCAGCCCCCCAGCCGCGCCGCCAGCCGGCGCACCACGGCCGTCGTCCCGTCCTTGCCGAGCGCGGCCCGGGTCAGCTCCTCCTGCGCCTCGAAGCTCGTCGTCACCGCTTCGTACTGCTCCGCGGCCAGCGCCGCCGACACCACCTTGCTGATCGCGATGAACGGAGTCGGCTCCGGCACCCGCAACAACGGCAGCCCGCGCTGCGCCGCCGCCTCCACCAGCGGCTGCGGCACCTCCGTGTGCGACAGCCCCACCCCCAGCCCGAGCCCCACCACCCCGGCATCGGCCAGCCGGTGCACGTACGCCTGCAACTGCGCGGCCGTGCGGCCCAGCTTGATCCCGGTGGTGAGCAGCAGCTCGCCACCCTCCAGGAAGGGCGTCGGGTCGTCCAGCTCACTGGTGTGCACCCAGCGGACCGGCCGCTCCAGGTGGTCCGCACCGGCGAGGACCGTCAGGTGGAGCGAACTGTTGCGGACGACGGAGGCGAGTGTGGGAGGCATGGCACCTTCGGGGGAACGACCCGACCGCGCCGTTGCGGCCGGGCGAGGAGAGGGCAGTGGATCTGATGAGGGGCTCTCCCCTTCATTATGGACGCTCCGGACAACCGGCACTGCCGAATCCACCTCGGAGGCGACTTCCGACGCCTGTCCGCGTCAGCCCAGGCTCAGCCCAGGCTCAGCCCCGGCTCAGCCCCGAAGATCGACCAGGAGCGGCGGAACCTGCTCCCCCGACACCGCCGTCAACGACACCACCGCGTGCCCCGCCGGCAACGCGTGCGCCAGATCCGACGGCGACCACCGCAACCGCTCCACATCCCGCGTCGTCACCGACTCCGTCTGCGCCGTCGTCCCCGACAACGCCTTCCGCCCCAACCGCCCGACCCGCCGCACCACCCCACCGGAGGTGTCGGGGGTGTGCGTCACCGCCGTCTCCTGCACCAGGTGCGTGCCCCAGGCCTCCGAGAACAGCCGGCCGTCCCAGGGCGCGATCCCCGGGAACGCCATCCGGCAGCCGACCGCGCCGAACAGCGGCGCGCGCAGCGCCTCCGGCAGGTCCACCAGCGTCCGCAGCATCAGCACCGCACCCGCGTTCGCCCCCCGCATGCGCTGCACCCCGCGCACGGTCGCCGCGTCCAACGCCGCCGAGGCGTCGTCCACGACGAGACCGGCGAACAGCGAACGGTCCTCCCGCGCTCCGGCCGCCTGCACGAACTGGCCCACCACCAGCCGGGACAGCATCCGGGCCGCCTCCGGGTGGCTCCGCTCGGGCAGCTTCACCCGCACCCGGAGCGGGTGGTCGAGCACCCGCATCGCGAACGGCGGGCGACCGGTGCCGTCCGTCGCGAAGGCGCCCTCGAAGGCCGGTCGGTCCAGCAGCGCCAGCCGGTCCGCCAGCAGCGCCCCGGGATCGTCCGCCCGGCCGCGCTGACGCTCCCGGTGGTCCAGGTCCCGCTCGTACGCGGCCAGCCGGCCTGCCACGCCCAGCGCCTTCACCAGCGCCGCCAGGGCATCCGGTTCGCCGCCCAACAGCGCCCGCAGCTCGCGGACCCCCGGGTACCGGCGGTGCGCGGCGTGGAACGGACCCACCACCTGCTGGAGCGCCGTCCGGGCACTCTCGGCGCGGGCCGTCAGCTCGTCCGGCAGCAGGGCCTCGGCCAGCCTGGCCGCCGCCTCGTCCGGATCCTGCGCGGCGCCGTACAGGTCGAGGCCGTAGACGGACGACGGGTCGCCGGGCGCGATCACCACGTCGTACCAGCCGTCCGGCCCCAGGTCCGCGTCCGCCGCCCCGATCACCACCGCACACGCCGTCCCGGCGAGCGCCTGCAGGCACAGCGCCTCCGCCACCGGCCGGGCCAGCCGCGCGGTCTTCCCCGTCCCGGCCGGGCCCACCGCCAGCAACGAGGTGCCGAGGACCGCCGGATCCAGCGCGAACCCCGCCGCACGATGCGACAGCGGGTTCTTCGGAACGTCCTGCGTGACACCCAGGCACACCTGACCGAGCAGCAGGTCGTGCCGCTCGGCGCGGCCGGGCAGCTCGCGCACCTCCGACGGATGGGCGAACGCCGCGGCACCGCGCGCGCCCACCTGCTCCACGAACGCGGGGACGAACACCGGATCGGCCTGCGCCGACTCCCACGCCTGCTGGATGCGCACGTAGTCGACGTCGCTGACAGCCTCGCCCTCCAGGCGCCCCGCCGCCGCGGCCGCCCCGCCCTCCCGCAGCCCCGCCCACGGATCCAGCCGCCGCGCCGCCTCCACCGCTACCCGGCTCTCCTCGGCCCGCTCCTCCTGCGTCACCGTCCGCGACAGCAACGGCGCCGCGTACCGCCGCCACACCTCGGGCCAGCGGCCCATCCGGCCGAAGACCTTGATGACGGCTGCTGCCACCAGAACGTTGACGGACACCCCCACCACGGTCACTGCCGTTTCGGTGGGGTGCTCAACCCACACGGTCATGACAATTAGGCGAAGCACCAGTTGGGTGCCGTAAAGAAAAGCCAGCCACCCCACCACCCCGTTGAGCCCCGCCCGCAGCAGCAGTGGCCAGGCCGCCACGGTCGCCGCCTCCGCCCGTTCCGGGTCGATCTGGCGGTAGCCCAGCCGGTAGATGCCCGGTTCGGCGGACGGGCGCGGGGCGGAGGCCCAGGTGGCGAGGTCGAAGGCGGGGGTGGCGGCGGGACGGCTGCCGGGGCGCTGGTGGGGCATGGTGGGTGGGGGTGTGGTGGTGCGGTCGCCGTGGTGGTGTGCCCCGTCCTGTGCCATGTGTACGGCCCCGCTCCCTCGCCCGCCCGGCCCGACCGCCGTCGGTGCCGCCATACCCATGCCGCCGCACCGGCGACACGCCCGCGCTCAATGTAGTGGAGCGGGGCCTGCGGGTAGTCGTGCCACCCACGCTGGCCGTGCCGGACAAGTCGGACGGCGCAGTGCTACCGAGTGGCGCATGCCCGGTCCCCGGGAGCGGCCGTAGCCTGCGAAGCACCGAGCCTAGAAGTCTGGAGAACCCCATGAGCGCCGCAACGCCGCTCCCGCAGGAGCGCCGCCTGGTCACCGCGATCCCCGGTCCGAAGTCGCAGGAGCTGCAGGCCCGCAAGCTGGGCGCGGTGGCCGCGGGCGTCGGCACGACCCTGCCGGTGTACGTGTCCCGCGCCAACGGCGGCGTGCTGGAGGACGTGGACGGCAACTCGCTGATCGACTTCGGTTCCGGCATCGCCGTGACCAACGTCGGCAACAGCGCCGAGGCCGTGGTGGCGAAGGCGAGCGAGCAGCTGGCCGCGTTCACGCACACCTGTTTCATGGTGACCCCGTACGAGGGCTACGTGGCGGTCGCCGAGCAGCTGAACGAGCTGACCCCGGGCGACCACGACAAGCGCACCGCGCTGTTCAACTCGGGCGCCGAGGCGGTCGAGAACGCGGTGAAGATCGCCCGCGCCTACACCAAGCGCACCGCCGTCGTGGTGTTCGACCACGGCTACCACGGCCGCACCAACCTCACCATGGGCCTGACGGCGAAGAACATGCCGTACAAGCAGGGCTTCGGCCCGTTCGCCCCGGAGATCTACCGCGTGCCGGTGGCCTACCCGTACCGCTGGCTGACCGGTGCGGAGAACTGCGCCGCCGAGGCCGCCGCGCAGGCGATCGACGTGATCAACAAGCAGATCGGCGCGGAGAACGTCGCCGCGATCATCATCGAGCCGATCCAGGGCGAGGGCGGCTTCATCGAGCCGGCCAAGGGCTTCCTGCCGGCGATCGTGGAGTACGCGAAGGCGAACGGCATCGTGTTCGTCGCCGACGAGATCCAGACCGGCTTCTGCCGCACCGGCCAGTGGTTCGCGTGCGAGGACGAGGGCGTCGTCCCGGACCTGATCACCACCGCGAAGGGCATCGCCGGCGGCCTGCCGCTGGCCGCGGTGACCGGCCGCGCCGAGATCATGGACGCCGCGCACGCGGGCGGACTGGGCGGCACCTACGGCGGCAACCCGGTGGCCTGCGCCGCCGCGCTGGGCGCCATCGAGACCATGAAGGAGCAGAACCTCAACGGCAAGGCGCAGCGGATCGGCGAGGTCATGCTGGGCCGCCTGCGGGCGATGCAGGAGAAGTACGACATCATCGGCGAGGTCCGCGGCCGCGGCGCCATGATCGCCATCGAGCTGGTGAAGGCGGGCGGCAAGGAGCCGAACGCCGAGGCCACCGCGGCGATCGCCAAGGCCTGCCACGCCGAGGGCCTGGTGGTGCTGACCGCCGGCACCTACGGCAACGTGCTGCGCTTCCTGCCGCCGCTGGTCATCCCTGAGCACCTCCTGAACGAGGGCCTGGACATCCTGGAGGGCGCGTTCGCCGGCGTCTGACGCGGTGAACGCCCCACCGGGCGACGTACCCCCGCCGGAGGGTTGTCCGGACAGCGCTGAACGGCCCGCGGGGACCTGTACCAGGTCTCCGCGGGCCGTTCGGTTTCCGCGTGGTGGCGCCCCGGATGAGGCTTCCTCATGGAGAAGCGCGGGCCGGTCGTTCACAGGGTCGGAGGGTTGCCCGGTGGGCGGTGAAGATGATGTGCGGAATCACTGAAGGCGCTCGGCGTGGAAGGACCGTTGACGTAGTGTCATCGCAGATGGACAGCGAGCCCCAGCCATTGGCGGAGCCGTCCGCGGAGCCGCCGTTCGAGACGGGTCCGCACCCGGACGACCGCGAGGACAACCAGGCCGCCCCGCACGGGGCGGTGCACACCGAAGGCCGATCGACCGACCGTCCGACCCACACCCCCCGGGGCGCACGGAACGGCGATCATCCAAGCCGCCCCGGAGCTCTCCCCCCTGCTCCGGGGCGGCTGTTCGACGTCCTGGACCGGGCGGCGGCCTCACCGCTGGTGCCGCTCGTCGCGGCGGTCCTGCTGGTGCTGGTGTCGTGGCAGGTGGCGGCGGACGGGCCGCTGCTCGGGCTGGACCGGTGGGTCGAGCACGGTGTCGCGACCGCCCACCACGCCCTGCACAGCCCGTTCCTGAACCGCGTCGGCCACGGCCTGGCGGACCTGGGCAGCACCGTGCCCGCGATCCCGGCCCTGCTGGCCGGGGGCGGGATCGCCGCATGGCGCTCGCGCCGGGCGGGCGTGGCCCGCTGGTGGCCGCCGATGCCGGTGGCGGTGCTCACGGCTGGGCTGATCCCGCTGCTCGTGGTCCCGGCCAAGGCCGTGTTCGCCCGGCCGGGTCCGCTCGGCGACCCGCTGCTGCCGGGCCAGTGGGGCTGGTACCCGTCGGGGCACACCGCCACCGCGACGCTGTCGTACGGGGTCGCGGTGCTGCTGCTCGCCCGGACGACCGGGGTGCGCGTCGCGCGCGGGCTGCGGGCGGCGGCGGCACTGCTGGCGGCTGGGGTCGGAGCGGGGCTGGTGTGGAGCGACTTCCACTGGGCGCTGGACGTGGTGGCCAGCTGGGGCCTGGCCGTCCTGGTGCTGTGGACGCTCGCCCGCCGGCTGCCCCGGCCCGGCCCGGTGGATCCGGCCTAGGTGTACTGACCACGGAGGTTGGTGACGCGGTTCACGGTCGGGTGATCTTGAAATGAGTGAGGGCCTTCTGGCTCGGTGTGGATTGCGACATCTGCACCTACGACCAGAAAGGCCCTCATGCCACACCGTAACGCACCGCTGACCGAGACCGGACGACTGCGCCTGGCTCGCTGTGTGGTCGAGGACGGCTGGCCGCTGCGGCGGGCCGCCGAACGCTTCCAGGTCTCGGCGACCACGGCCAAGCGCCGGGCGGACCGCTATCGCACGCTGGGCGAAGCCGGCATGGGTGACCTCTCCAGCCGCCCGCACCGCAGCCCGAGCCGACTGCCGACCCGCACCGAG
>NZ_JBEZGX010000053.1:0-60457 GCF_040650235.1 Kitasatospora sp. NPDC048722 | reverse complement strand
CAACACCGCATGGCCCGCACACGACCGCCCCCGCCGCGCCGCCGTCTCCTCCTTCGGCATCAGCGGCACCAACGCCCACGTCATCCTCGAACAGGACCGCATCGAGGACACCGGGCCGGTGGAGCCGGTCACGTCCGCCACCGGCCCGACCGTGTTCCTGCTCTCCGCCCACACCGAACAAGCCCTCCGGGAACAAGCCCGCCAACTCCACACCTACACCCACACCCACCCCGACACCGACCCCGCCGCCATCGCCCACACCCTCGCCACCGGCCGCGCCACCCACACCCACCGCGCCGCCATCACCACCACCCCCCACAACACCCGCGAAGAACTCCTCACCGCCCTCAACGCCCTCGCCACCAACACCCCCCACCCCCACCTCACCACCGCCACCGCCACCCCACCCGGCCGCACCGTCTTCGTCTTCCCCGGCCAAGGCCCCCAATGGGACGGCATGGCCCGCGAACTCCTCACCACCTCACCCGTCTTCACCCAACACCTCACCACCACCGCCAACGCCATCCAAACCCACACCGGCTGGAACCTCCTCGACGTCCTCAACGGCCACCCCGACGCACCCCCCACCGACCGCGTCGACGTCATCCAACCCGCCCTCTTCGCCATCAACACCAGCCTCGCCAAACTCTGGCAACACCACGGCATCCACCCCGACACCGTCATCGGCCACTCCCAAGGCGAAATAGCCGCCGCCTACATCGCCGGCGCCCTCACCCTCCACGACGCCACAAAAATCGTCACCCTCCGCGCCCAAACCCTCCGAACCCTCGCCGGCACCGGCGCCATGGCCTCCATCCCCCTCACCCCCGACCAAACCCAAACCCACCTCAACAACCACCCCGACCTCCACATCGCCGCCATCAACGGCCCCACCACCACCATCATCGCCGGCAACCCCCACACCCTCACCCAACTCGTCACCCACCTCAACAACCACAACATCCAAGCCCGCACCATCAACGTCGACTACGCCTCACACACACCCCACGTCCACCCCCTCCAACACACCCTCAACACCCTCCTCCACGACATCACCCCCCAACCCACCACCACCAACTTCTACTCCACCCTCACCAACACCTACCTCGACCCCACCCACCTCACCCCCGACTACTGGTACCAGAACCTCGCCAACCCCGTCCTCTTCCAACCCGCCATCCAAACCCTCCACAACGACGGCCACACCACCTACATCGAAATCAGCCCCCACCCCGTCCTCACCACCGCCATCCACGACACCACCACCCACACCAACCCCCACACCACCCCCACCATCACCGGCACCCTCCGCCGCAACGAAGGCACCCTCCACCGCTTCCACCAATCCCTCGCCCACCTCCACACCCACGGCCACACCATCACCTGGAACCCCACCACCACCCCCACCACCCACACCCCACCCCCCAACCTCCCCACCTACCCCTTCCAACACCAGCGCTACTGGCTGGAAGGCCCTGCGGCCCACAGCGATGCGGGGAGCCTCGGCCTCGACGCGGCCGACCACCCGTTCCTGACCGGTGCCACCACGCTCGCCACCGACGGCGCGCTGCTGCTCACCGGTCGCGTCTCCCACCAGTCCCACGGCTGGCTCGCCGACCACGCGGTGAGCGGCACCCCCCTGCTGCCCGCGACCGCGTTCCTCGAACTCGCCCTCCAGGCCGCCCAGCAGATCGGCGGCAACGGGGTGGAGGAGCTCACCCTGGAGGCGCCGCTGGTGCTGCCCGAGCGCGGTGGTGTGCGGCTGCAGGTGTCGGTGGAGGCGCCCGACGAAGACGGCCGGCGCGGTGTCAGCGTCCACTCCCGGCCCGACACGGCCGAGCCCGACGCGCCGTGGCTGCGACACGCCTCCGGCGTCCTGGCCCCCGAGGCGTCGGCCGGGACCGCGTCGACCGAGGGAGCGCCGGAGTGGCCGCCGCCCGGCGCGAGCCCGCTGGACGCCGACGGGCTCTACGAGGAACTCGCCGCGCTGGGCTACGAGTACGGTCCCGCGTTCCGCAACCTCACCGCCGCCTGGAAGGCCGGGGACAGCGTCCACGGCGAGGTGTCGCTCAGCCCCGAGCACCACGCCGAGGCCGCCCGCTTCGCGCTGCACCCCGCACTGCTCGACTCCGCCCTGCACACCATGGGGCTCGGCGACTTCCTCGGCACCGGTGTGCGGCTGCCGTTCAGCTGGTCCGGGGTCGCCCTGCACGCCGCCGGGGCCACCGCCCTCCGCGTGACCGTCACACCGGGGACCGGCGGCGAGGACACCGTCACGGTCTCCGTCTCCGACCCCACCGGCGCCCTCGTGGCGACGGCGGAGCGGCTCACCCTGCGACCGGTCGCGCCCGGCGGGCTGCGGTCCGCATCGTCCCGGGCCGGGGCCGACGGGCTCCACGTGCTCGAATGGACCGAGTTGCCGGAGCCCGGCCCGGCCGTGCCACCGCCGTACGAGCTCCTGGAGACCGAGACGGCGTCCGCCGCGGGCGAGCCCGTCCCGCACGCCGCCCGCGGCGCCGTGCTCGCGGTGCTCGCACGGCTCCGGCAGTGGCTTGCCGACCAGGAGCGGGACGAGGAGACCCGCCTGGTGGTCCTCACCCGCCGTGCGGTGCCAGCCGCCCCCGGCGACCCCGTCGACCTCACCGCCGCACCGCTGTGGGGCCTGGTGCGGTCCGCGGCCACCGAGCACCCCGAGCGGATCGTCCTGGTCGACAGCGACGGCGAACCCGCCTCCGAGCTGGTCCTGGCCGCCGCACTGGCCACCGGCGAGCCCCAGTTCGCCGTCCGGGACGGCCGGATCCTCGTGCCGAGGCTGGCCAGGACGGCACCGGAACCGGCGCTCGCCACCCCGGAGGACGGCTCCACCTGGCGCCTGGAGACCCCCGGCGGGTCGCCCGACGACCTGCACGCGGCCCCGTACCCGGCGGCCGGGGCCCCGCTCGGCGCCGGGGAGGTCCGGATCGCGGTCCGCGCGGCCGGGCTCAACTTCCGGGACGTGCTCACCTCGCTCGGCGTGGTCCCGGTCGGCGCACCGCTCGGCACCGAGGCCGCCGGGACGGTGCTGGCGGTCGGCCCCGGCGTCACCGGGCTGGCCGTCGGGGACCGGGTGTTCGGCCTGGTGCCGGGTGCGGTGGGACCGGTGGCCGTCGCCGACCGGCGGCTAGTCGCCCGGATGCCGGCCGACTGGTCCTTCGCCGCCGCCGCGGGCGTGCCCGCCGTCTTCACCACCGCCTACTACGGGCTCGTGGAACTGGCCCGGGTGCGGCCCGGCGAGCGGGTGCTGATCCACTCCGGAGCGGGCGGCGTCGGCCTGGCCGCCCTCCAGGTCGCCCGGCACCTCGGTGCCGAGGTGTTCGCCACGGCGAGCCCGGGCAAGTGGGGCGCACTGCGCGCCCTCGGCCTGGACGACGAGCACCTGGCGTCCTCCCGGAGCACCGCGTTCGAGCAGCGGGTGCTCACGACGACCGGCGGCCACGGTGTCGACGTCGTCCTCAACTCGCTGACCGGGGAGTTCATCGACGCCTCGCTGCGGCTGCTCGGCCCCGGCGGCCGGTTCGTCGAGATGGGCATCGCCGACCTGCGCGACCGGGCGGCCGTCACGGCGGCCCGGCCGGGGGTCGAGTACCAGCCCTTCGAACTGCTCGGCATGGACCCCGAGCGGGTCGGCGAGGTGCTGGCCCGCGTGCTCGACCTGTTCGAACAGGGGGCGCTGACGCCGCTGCCCGTCACCACGTGGGACGTTCGCCACGCACCTGCCGCGTTCCGCTACTTCGGGCAGGCCCGGCAGGTCGGGAAGGTCGTGCTCACACTGCCCGCGACCCCCGTCGGCGGGGGCACCGTCCTGGTCACCGGCGGCACCGGCACCCTGGGGGCGGCCCTGGCCCGTCACCTGGTGACCGAGCACGGTGTGCGGCACCTCCTGCTGACCGGCCGCCGCGGCCCCGACGCCCCCGGTGCCGACCGACTCGTCGCCGAACTCACCGCGCTGGGCGCACACGTGCGGATCGCCGCCTGCGACGCGGCCGACCGGGAGGCGCTCGCCCGGCTGCTCGACGGCATCGCCCCCGAACACCCGCTCACCGGTGTCGTCCACGCCGCCGGCATCCTGGACGACGGCGTCCTCGCGTCCCTGACCGACGAGAAGGTGGACGCGGTGCTGCGGCCCAAGGTGGACGCGGCCTGGAACCTGCACGAGCTGACCCGCCGTCTCGACCTGTCCTGGTTCGTGCTGTTCTCCTCCGCCTCCGGCCTGCTGGGCGGCGCCGGGCAGGCCAACTACGCGGCCGCGAACGTCTTCCTGGACGCCCTCGCCCGCGAGCGGCGCGCCGAGGGCCTGCCCGCGGTGTCCCTCGCCTGGGGCATGTGGGAGGACGCGAGCGGGATGACCGGGCACCTGGCCGCGGCGGACCTGGCCCGCATCGCCCGCGGCGGCCTGGTCCCGATGCCGCTGCCCGTCGGCCTGGCACTGTTCGACGCGGCGCTCGCGGACGGCCGGCCGTTCCTGGTCCCGGCGCCGCTGGACACCGCAGGGCTGCGCGCACGGGCCGGCAGCGGCGAACTCCCGGCGGTGCTGCGCTCGCTGGTGCGCGGCCAGGTCGTGCGACGGGCCGCCCAGGGCACCGCCGCGTCCGCCGCCACCCTCGCGGACCGACTGGCCGCGCTGCGCGGTCCCGAACGGGCGCAGGTGCTCCTGCGTCTCGTCCGCGAGCAGGTCGCGGCCGTGCTCGGCCACCTGAACCCGGACGACGTCGACGTCGACCGGGCCTTCAAGGAGGCCGGCTTCGACTCGCTGACCGCGGTCGAGCTGCGCAACCGGATCGGCACCGCCACCGGGCTGCGGCTGCCGACCACGCTGGTGTTCGACCACCCGACCCCGGCGGCGCTCGCCGGCCACCTGCTCGTGCTGCTCGCGCCGGACGACACCGCGGCCGAACTGGACCGGCTCCTGGCCTCGGTGAGCGTCGACAGCGGGGAGTTCCCGCGGCTGCGGGAGCGGCTGCGCGCCGCCCTGTGGCGGTGGGACGAACTGGCCGCCGGGCCCTCCGAGGAGCCGGAGGTCGACCTCGAAACGGCGACCGACGAGGAACTGTTCCGCGCGCTCGACGAGGAACTGGATGCGTCCTGACCCCGAGCGCGCCCCGACCAAGCCGACGCCAGGAGAAGAGAGAGCGACAGTGGTGAGCAACGAGGACCGGCTCCGCGACTACCTGAAGAGGGCCACGGCCGACCTGCGCCAGGCCAACAAGCGGATCCGGGAGCTGGAGGACCGGGAGCACGAGCCGATCGCCGTGGTGGGCATGGCCTGCCGCCTCCCCGGCGGCGCCGACTCCCCGGAGGCCCTGTGGCGGCTGGTCACGGAGGAGCGCGACGTCGTCTCCGGCTTCCCCGAGGACCGCGGCTGGGACCTGGCGTCGCTCTACGACCCGGACCCCGACCGGGCCGGCACGACGTACACCCGCGAGGGCGGGTTCCTCGACCGGGCCGGCGGGTTCGACGCCGCGTTCTTCGGCATGGGGCCGCGCGAGGCGGTGGCCGCGGACCCCCAGCACCGGCTGCTTCTGGAGGTGGCCTGGGAGACGTTCGAGCGGGCCGGCATCGCACCGGACTCGCTGCGCGGCAGCCGGACCGGCGTCTTCGCGGGTCTGGTCTCCCAGGCGTACGTCCCGCCGCCGGACCGGGTGCCCGCGGGGTACGAGGGCCACCTGATGACCGGCAACGCGACCAGCGTCGCCTCCGGCCGGGTCGCCTACCACCTGGGGCTCGAAGGACCCGCCGTCACCCTCGACACGGCCTGTTCGTCCTCGCTCGTCGCGATGCACCTCGCGGCGCAGTCGCTGCGGCGCGGCGAGAGCGACCTGGCGCTGGCCGGCGGCGTCACGGTGATGGCGACCCCGATGCTGCTGGTGGAGTTCAGCCGGCAGCGCGGCCTGTCCCCGGACGCCCGCTGCAAGGCGTTCGCCGCGGCGGCCGACGGCACCGGGTTCGCCGAGGGCGCCGGCCTGGTGCTGCTGGAGCGCCTCTCCGACGCCCGCCGCAACGGCCGCCGGATCCTGGCCCTGCTGCGCGGTTCCGCGGTCAACCAGGACGGCGCGAGCAACGGCCTGACCGCTCCCAACGGCCCCACCCAGGAGCGGGTGATCCACCAGGCGCTGGCCGACGCCCGACTGGCTCCCCAGCAGGTGGACGCCGTGGAGGCGCACGGCACCGGCACCCGCCTGGGGGACCCGATCGAGGCGCAGGCCCTGCTCGCCGCGTACGGGCAGGGCCGGCCGGAGGGCGAGCCGCTGCTGACGGGTTCACTCAAGTCGAACATCGGTCACACCCAGGCCGCCGCGGGCGTCGCGGGCGTCATCAAGATGGTGGAGGCCATGCGGCACGGTGTGCTGCCGCGCACCCTGCACGTCGACGAGCCGACCCCGCACGTCGACTGGTCGGCCGGCGCCGTCGAACTGCTCACCGAGGCCCTGCCGTGGCCCGACCGGGGCCGGCCGCGCCGCGCCGGGGTGTCCTCCTTCGGCATCAGCGGGACCAACGCGCACGTGATCCTCGAACAGGCTCCGGCAGACGCTGACCCGGACCAGGACCCGACGGCCGAGGACGCCCGCCCGGACGGCCCGGCCCCGCTCGCGCCCTGGACGCTGTCGGGGCGCACCGAATCGGCGCTGCGCGCCCAGGCCGCCCGGCTGCACGACCACCTGGCCGGGGCACCGGACACCGCCCCCGCTGAGGTGGGCCGCACCCTCGCGCTCGGCCGGACGGCGTTCAAGCACCGCGCGGTCGTCCTGCCCGGCTCCCCCGCGGAGCGGCTCGCCGCGCTGGCCGCGCTCGCGGCCGGCCGGCCGGCCCCCCACGCGGTGCGGGGAACGGCGGCCGAGCGCCTGCCCACCGCCTACGTGTTCACCGGCCAGGGAAGCCAACGGATCGGCATGGGCCGGGAACTGTACGAGAGCAGGCCGGTCTTCCGGGTGGCGCTCGACGAGGTGTGCGAGGCCTTTGGACCGCTGCTCGACCGTCCGGTGAAGTCGCTGCTCTTCGCGGCACCGGACAGTCCGGAGGCCGCGCTGCTCGACCGCACCGAGTACGCCCAGCCCGCCCTCTTCGCCCTGGAGACCGCCCTCTTCCGTCTCCTCGGCGACCTGCTGCCCGAGCCGGACCGGGTGGCCGGACACTCGCTCGGCGGTCTCACCGCGGTTCACGCGGCCGGGGCGCTGTCGACGGCCGACGCCGCCGCCCTGGTCGCCGCGCGCGGGCGGTTGATGCAGGAACTGCCGGCCGGTGGGCTGATGGCCGCCTGCGAGGCGTCCGAGGAGGAGGTGCTCGCCGTCCTCGCCGAGTACGACGGACGGGCCGACCTCGCGGCCGTCAACGGGCCAAGCTCGGCCGTGGTCTCCGGCGACGCGGACGCGGTGCGCGAGATCGTGGCCCGGTTCGGCGCCCAGGGCCGCAGGACCCGTCCGCTACGCGTCAGCCATGCCTTCCACTCGCACCACATGGACGGGGCGCTCGACCGGCTGCGCACGGTGGTGACGGGGCTCGACTTCCGCCCGCCCGCGATCCCGGTCGTCTCCGACCTGACGGGGCGGCCGGTCACCGTCGACGAACTGCGGCAGCCGGAGTACTGGGCCCGCCAGCTCCGCTCGCCGGTGCGTTTCGGCGCCGTGGTCGCCACGCTGCACGAGGCCGGGACCAGGGCGTTCGTGGAAGTCGGCCCGGACGCCGTGCTCACCCCCATGGTGGGGGCCTGCCTGCCGGACGCGGCTCCGGTGGTCACACCGGTCCTGCTGCCCGACCGGCCGGAGGAGGAGTCCCTGGTCTCCGCGGTGTCGCGGCTGCACGCCGCGGGCGGGTCGGTCCGCTGGGAGGCCTGGTACGGCGACCACCGCCCGGTGCCCGCCGAGTTGCCGACCTACCCGTTCGAGCACCGGAACTACTGGTGGACGGACGTCACCGTCCCGGCCGGTCCCACCGCGGCCTCCGGAGCGGTCTCGACGACGGCCGGGACGGCTATCTCCGGGGCAGCGGCCGAGCCGCGGCAGGAGGCCGGGGCAGCGGCCGACCGGTCCGACGGGACCGGCCAGACCGGCCAGACCGGCCAGACCGGCCAGACCGACGAGCTGTCGCTGCTGGACCTCGTCCGCGTCCACGCGGCCGAGGTGCTCGGCCACTCCGCCCCCGGAGAGATCGCGGCCGACGACAACTTCCTCGACATCGGCTTCTCGTCCTTCTCCGCCCTGGAGGTGCGCAACCGCCTCTGCGAGGCCACCGGACTGCTGCTGCCGGCGGTCCTGCTGTACGACCACCCGACACCCGCCGCCGTGGTCACCTTCCTGGAGGAGCAGCTCGCGTCGGCCTGACGCCAAGAGTGGTGGGGCCGGGCGCAGCGCCCGGCCCCACCACGGCCTTTCCGGTACCGCCCTCGACTACCAGGCGACGGGCAGCCGGTAGACCCCCTGCACGGAGCCGCCCGGCTTGACGGCCAGCGCCTCGACCGGCTCCGTCGGCCTCAGGCCCGGTATCCGGACCGCCAGTTCGTACAGCGCGATCTCCAGCTCGGCACGTGCCAGGTTCTGCCCGATGCACTGGTGGACGCCGTAGCCGAACGCCAGGTGGCGCCGGTCGGCCCGGCGGATGTCGAGGCGGTCGGGGTCAGGGAAGACCTCCGCGGACCGGTTGGCCGCCGCGTTCGGCAGGTAGACCCCCTCGCCCTCGCGGATGACGACGCCGCCGATCTCGATGTCCGCAGCCGCCACCCGCTGCAGCTCGTCCGCGACGGAGAGGAACCTGAGCAGTTCCTCGACCGCCCCCGCGGCGGCGCCCTCGTCGGCCCGGAGCAGGGCCAGCTGCTCCGGGTGCACCAGCAGCGTCAGGACACTGAGCGCGAGCATGTTCGCGGTCGTCTCGTGCCCGGCGACGAGCATGAACATCGCGATCGAGGTCAGTTCGGTCCGCCCCAGCTCACCGGTGGCGAGGCGGTCCGCGATCAGTTCGTCGAGCAGCCCCTCCCCCGGTCGCGCCTGCTTCACCGAGATCAGCTCGTCGAAGTAGGCCATCAGTGCGGCGCTCGCCGCGGCCGCCTCCTCCGCCGTGCTGCTGGCCAGCACCATGCGGCGGGTCTGCTCCTCGAAGAACTCGTGGTCGGCGTACGGGACACCGAGCAGCTCGCAGATGACGGTGGACGGCACCGGCAGCGCGAACTCCTGCACGAGGTCCGCCTGCGGCCGCTCCTTCGCCAGCATGGCGTCGATCCGCTCCCCGACGATCCGCCGGATCGCCGGGCGCAGGCCGTTCACCCGCTTCACGGTGAAACTGGGGATCAGCATGCGCCGCTGCACGTCGTGCTCCGGCGGGTCCATGCCCACCAGCGCCGTGAGCTTCGCCGCCGCCATCCTCGGTACGAGCACCGGGAAATCCGGGCGCGCCCGGTCGGAGGAGAGCCGCGGATCGATCAGCAGCCGCCGCGCCTCCTCGTACCCGGTGACCACCCAGGCCGTCCGCCCGTCGAACAGCCGGACCCGGGCCACCGGCCCGGCCTCCCTCAGCCGCCCGTAGCCGGCCGGCGGGTGGTACGGGCAGCCGCGCGTCATCGGGAAGTCCGGCAGCGTCTCCACGCCCGTCGCTGCGCCCGTCGTCTCACTGGTCATCTCGACCCCCAGAACCCTCGGGTCACGGCCGGCTCTCGGCCGAAGCCCCCGGATTCTCCGCCGCCGGGGTAAGGCGGTTCTGAAGCCGGAGGCCCGACGGTCTCAGCGGGTGCGGCGCCCGGCGGCCGCCGGCGGGGTGAGGCGGACGGGCCGGTCCGCCGGGGCGTTCTCCAGGTCGTCGAGCTGGGCGAGGACCGTGGTGCGCAGGTCGGCGTAGTCCTCGAAGTCGTGGTCGTGGAAGAGGGTGTGGCCCGTCCACATCAGGTTGGCGCACACCCGGGCGGGGACGCGGCCGGTCTGCGCGCCCATGCCGACCAGGGCCACGGAGCGGATGCTGCCCGGGGCCTTGCGGTTCTGCTGGTGGACCGCCTGGAACGCGGCGGCGCACGCGAGGGCGACGTTGAGCGTCTCGCTCACGTTCTGCGAGGACTCCTCCATCGTCGGGGCGGAGATCAGGAACTTCGGGTTGTCCGCCCCGGACGGCACGCACACCGCGGCGCCCACCGGGAGGTGACCGGCGAAGCCGGTGCGGATCGCGCGCTGGACGCGCAGTTGGATGCCGGCGCCGAGGTGGCGCTTGACGGCGGCGTCGGTGCCACCGTCCATCCGGCCGCGGGAGTTGGTGGGGCTGACCCAGGCGTCGACCCTCTCCTCCAGGATCGAGCCGGTGCGGATCTCGATCCCCGGGGTGTCGGCGAAGGCGGCCTGCCACGCGCGCACCACGGTCGTGTTGAGGTCGGTCAGTACCACCCTGAGCGGCGGCTGCGTGCGGTCCATGGGCGTGCTCCGATCGGGATCGCGTTCGTCATCGCGTTCTTGGTCGCGTTCTTCCAACGGTCACGAAGCTAGCGCGCCGCACCGACAACGCCGGCCGGCGCCGTTGTCGGTGGGTCCTCGTACTGTCGGCAGCGTCTTCCCGACGTCAGCACCGCGTGAGAACCAAGGAGTTGTGCCGCCATGAGCGAAGCCACCGCCCAGCCCGACCCGAACGACCCGCTCCTCCTCGCCGACCTGTTCAAGGGCGGCGGCGAGCCCTGGTTGCCACTGCTCAAGCCGGTCATCGAGGCGCAGCCGGACGCGGCCTCCTTCATCGGCCCGCACCGCGCCCCCGAGGTCGTGCCGGTCCGCGAGTTGACCTTCCAGGCGCTCAAGCCCAACGCGCCGCACAAGTGGAAGGTGGTGGTCTTCGGCCAGAACCCGTACCCGCGGCCGGAGAGCGCCACCGGCATCGCGATGTTCGACAACACCTTCCACGACTGGAAGGACAGCCAGTTCGGCCGGGTCGTCAGCATCCGCTGCATCATCAAGGCCGCGGCGATGTGGAAGTACGGCATTCCCAAGAAGACGCCGATCGCCGACGTGCGCGCCCTGCTGAAGGAGCGGGACACCGTCCAGCCGCCGGAGTGGTTCCAGGCGATGCTCACCCAGGGCGTGCTGCTGCTCAACGCGGCGCTGACCGCGAGCAGCGACGGCGTGACGGGCCCGGAGCGGCACACCGCTTTCTGGCGGCCGGTGGCGGAGCGGATCGTCGAGGAGATCCTCAGCGCGAAGCAGGACGCCGCCGAGGAGGACCGCGCCGTCGTCTTCGCGTGGTGGGGCGCGCACGCGCGCAGCCTGAAGCGGGTCGTGCAGCGGCTGGAGAAGAAGTACCCCGGTGTCGAGGTCCGGCACATCGACCACGCGAACCCGGCCGCGCAGGGCGACATCTTCTGCGACGGCGAGCACTTCGGCACGGTGAACGCCGCCCTCGCAGCGCTCGGCCTCGACGAGGTCGACTGGCTGCCGAGCAGGGGCTGGAACCAGCAGACGGCCGGCGGCGGCCAGGCGGACGACGGCGTCGCCGAGCGCATGGGCGCGTTCATCGCGTCGACGATGGAGCTGCACCAGCTGTACCTCGAACGCCTCGCGAGCGTGAAGGACGAGGGCCTCGAACTCCCGGCGATCACCGGGGTGTTCGACACCCCGCTGATGGACTTCCGGGACGCCGTCGGCCCGGTGGCCGAGCTGCTGCGCGGCCTGGGCGGGCACGTCGAGCGCTCGCACGAGTTCGGCAAGCGGCGGGCGGACGCCGACGCGGGCCGGGGGCTCTCCGCCGACGCGATCGCCGCGCTGTACCTCTACACGTGCGAGTCGGCGTTCTACCGCGAGATCAACGCCGTCCTGCGCTCCCCCGACCGGACGAGGATCGTGCCGTACCTCCCCTACCTGCGCCTGCTGTTCGCGGCGGTGTCCGGGCTGCCGGCGCGCACCGCGCCGCTGTGGCGCGGGGTGCCGCTGGACCTCCGCGCCCAGTACCCGCTCGGGCGGACGGTGACGTGGTGGGGCGTCTCCTCGTGCACGTCCGAACTGAGCGTGGCGCGGTCGTTCCTCGGCGGCCGCGGGAAGCGGACGCTCTTCGAGGTGGTTCCGGCCCGGGCGGTGGGCATCCGCGACTTCTCGTCCTTCACCGGTGAGGAGGAGTTCATCCTCCTGCCGGGCACGCAGCTCAAGGTGACGGAGGTGAAGGCCGAGCGCGGCGGCCTGTGCACGGTGCGGCTGACGGAGGTGGCGGAGGAGCCGCTGGTGTCCTGAGACGGAGCGAGCGCATCGCGGCCATGGGCGCGTCGCCGTGCGGCGGGGCGGTCGGCGCGGTTGTCTGTCCGGATGCGGATCACGAACCAGGGGCGACGGGTGGCCGGCCGGTGGGTGCTGCTGCTCGCCGTCGGCGGCGGGCTGGCGGCGTGCGGGCCCGCGACGGAAGCCACCGTGCGGGCCCCGGCGGCCGCGGACCGGACCGCCCCCGAGGGGCTCGGCCCGGCCGTGCCGACGCGGATCCGGATCCCCCGGATCGGCGTGGACGCGCCGGTCGCGGGGGTCGGGCTCGACGGCCGGGGGCGGCTTGAGCCGCCGTCCGGGACCGACCGGAACCTCGCCGGCTGGTACCACGGCGGCGTCTCCCCCGGTCAGATCGGCACGGCCGTCGTGCTCGGGCACGTCGACACCCGTCAGGGCCCCGCGGTGTTCCGGCGGCTGGGCGCGCTGCACCGGGGCGACCTGATCGACATCACCCGCGCGGACCGGCACACCGTCCGGTTCGCGGTCGACGCCGTCGAGGCCGACACGAAGGCCGGCTTCCCGGACGACCGCGCCCACGCCGCGGCGGCCGACGCGCGACTACGGCTGATCACGTGCGACGGCGACTCCGCCGATGCCCGCGGCGACGTCGGCGACGTCGGCAACGTCGTGGTCTACGCACACCTGGCGCAGACGGACTGACACCGCCGGGCGACGCCCCCCACCGGCCCGGCTCGCCCGGCTGGTCGACGAGGGCGCGCTCGTCCGCGAGCGCTACCGGGACACCCGCCGCGCGAGCACTGCCGCGCCACCGAGAAGAGCGCCGACCTGCACGCCGTCCTGCTCGCCCTGATGAACCCGGGCGACCGCTGGTACCCGGACGCGGCGGGACCGCCGGCCCACGTCCGCCGCGGGGACTGCGGCCACGCCGCCACCCCCGTCATGGCCTGCGGGAACTGCGGCGGACCGGTCACCGCCACCCGCACCACCGCACTCCCCGGCCCCGGCGGCCGGACCGGTCAGGGCGCCCGCGCCCTCGGTCCGCTGCTCGCCGCCCGCGGCCGGGACGACGAGGCTCACCCGATCGTCACCACCCGCGCCCAGGCCGGAGGCCCGGGCGGGGGCTCGTAGTCCGGGTTCTCCTCGGCCCACCTCGGGGTGCCCCGGGGGAACAGTCCGACGACCGTCCGGCACGGCGGCTTGGCCGACGGCCACGGCGTCTGGCCGTCCGTCAGCGCCACGATGACGTCGGGCCGCGTGCGGAGCGCCGCCGTGAAACCCTCCCGCATGTCCGTGCCGCCGCCGCCGATCAGCGGGATGCCCTCGGCCTTGCACAGCGGGTGCACCGTCCCCACGGCCGCGTCGCAGGAGAGCACCGTCACCAGGTCCCGCCGCCCGCCGACCGCGCGGGCGATCGCCGCGACCTCCAGCAGGGCGCTGCCCAGTTCGGCGTCGCTGACCGAGGCCGAGGTGTCCACCACCACCGCCACCCGGGGCGGGCGGCGGCGCAGGCTCGGCAGCACGGTCCCGGGCAGGCTCACCGAGCGCCGGGCCGGGCGGCCGTACGAGTAGTCCTGGCCCACACCGCCGCCCGAGGCCGCGGAGCGGACCGCCGCACCGAGCAGCTCCCGCCACGGCTGCGGCGGGTGGAACGCCTCCTTGGCCCAGCGCCGCCAGCCGTCCGGGGTGTTCCCCGGCCGGCCCGCGATGCCCTCGGCCACCCGGAAGCGCACCGCGTCCCGCTCCTGCCGGCTGAGCCCGTGGGCGCCGTCCGGGCCCAGGTCCCACGGGCGCGGACGGCCGTCGGCACCGCTGCCGCAGTCGAGCCAGGCCAGGTGCTCCGTGAGCTGCCCGAGCCGGAACCGGCCGAGGTAGTCCTCCATCAGCTCGCCCGCCGGCAGCTCCAGGTCGGCCGGGACGACGGCCCCCTCGGGGCACACGAGGCCGTCGCCGTAGACGTCGTCGTTGATCTCGCAGTCGGCGGCGATGTTCATCCGCAGCTGCTCCGCCGGGCCGGTCAGTCCGTGCCGCTTCGCATAGCGCTCGCTGCGCCCGTGGTGGTCGCGCAGCAGGTGCGACACCTCGTGCACCCACACCCCGGCGAGGTCCTCGACCGGCGTCCGGGCGACGAAGCCCGGGGAGACGTAGCAGCGCCAGTGGGCGTCGACGGCCATCGTCGGCACGGCCCGCGACTGCGCCACGTGCAGGGCGAACAGCGCCGTCGCCAGGTAGGGGCGGGCCCGGACGGCCAGCAGGCGGGCGGCGAAGAGCTTGTCGACGTCGAGGCCGAGGGCGGCCGCGGTCACCGGCCGCCCTTGCCCGCGAGCGCCGCCACCCGGTCCGCCACCCGGCCCGCCGCCGCGTCCGCGCGCCGGGACAGCGCCACCGCCCCGGCGAGCCGGTCGATCGCGGCCGGCACGTCCCAGTCGTCGCGGCGCAGCGAGGCGAGCGTGGTGGCGGGGACGACCACGACGTCCGGGGCACCGGTCTCCAGCGCGCGGACGAGCAACGCCCAGGCGGCGTCCCAGCGTTCGCGCGTCGGCCGGTTGCGGACGGCGGCCACGGCGCCGTCGAGGACGGCCTGGCGCAGGTCGCCGCGCTCGGGCAGGACGGCGGCGGCCGGGTCGGCGAGGAGGTCCTCCGGGTCCGGCAGGTCCATCCGGTCGATGCTCGCGAGGAGTTCGAGCCCGGGACCGTCCCCGACAGTGCCGCGCACGAGCAGCGACAGGACCTCCCGCGTGGAGCCGGCGGCCGTGGCGAAGGCGATCAGGCGCAGCGCCATGTCCCAGCTGCGCGGGGACGGCCAGGCGCCGCCGCGGCGGGCCTCGCTGCTCGGCAGCTGGTGGACGAGCTTGGGACGGGCGGCGAGCAGCCCGCAGACGGCGCGCCGGGCGAAGGCCACCGCCTCGGGAAGGGCGGCCGGGTCGAGGCTCGGCAGGGTGGCGCGCGGCCAGGTGCCGCCGAGGCCGCGGACGACGACCTCGTGGTCGTGGACCCACTGGAGGTGGACGAAGCGGTTGGCGAGCGGCGGGCTCAGCTCCCAGCCGTCGGCGGCCGAGGAGCGCGGGTTGGCGGCGGCCACGATCCGGACACCGGGCGGGAGCCGGAGCGCGCCGATGCGGCGTTCCAGGACCAGCCGGAGCAGCGCGGCCTGGACGGCGGGCGGCGCGGTGGACAGCTCGTCGAGGAACAGCAGCCCGCGCCCTGCCCGGACGAGGCGCACGGCCCAGTCCGGCGGGGCCAGCGGGACGCCCTGCTCGGCGGGGTCGTCGCCGACGATCGGCAGTCCGGAGAAGTCGGAGGGCTCGTGGACGCTGGCGATCACGGTGGTGAGCGGGAGGTCGAGGGAGGTGGCCAGCTGGGTGAGGGCGGCGGTCTTGCCGATGCCGGGCTCGCCCCAGAGGAGCACGGGGAGGTCGGCGGCCACGGCGAGGGTCAGGGCCTCCAGCTGGTCGTCCGGGCGGGGTTCGGTGGCGGTGTCGGAGAGGAGCGCCAACAGGTCGGCCGCGACGGCGAGTTCGGAGTTTTCGGGCAGGACGGAAAGAGCCATGGAGATCACCTTTTTGAAAGCGGGTCAGCGTCAGTGGGTGTGCCGCGGGTGCGGGCGGTGGCCGCGGGGACGAGGCTTGCCCGACGGGCAGTGGCCGGGCGGGCAGTGACCGCCGGCCAGGCCGGCGCGGTAGAGGCCGTACGCGATCCGGCGCTGTGCCGCGGCATCCAGTTCGTCCCGCAGCGGGCCGTCACGCAGCACGGCGGCCGGGCCGAGCAGTTCCTCGACGACGGCGAGGGCCCCGGCCGTGTCGCCGTGGTCCAGGAGTTCACGGACGCCGTCGAGCCCGGCCGGACTCTTGTGGGTGAGGTCGATCGCCCGCAGGCACGGCAGGGGTGGGCCACCGAGGCCGACGAGCAGCTCCTCCCGGCGGAGTTCCTCGGGATCGTGGTCGAGCGCGGCCAACACCCCGTCCACCAGGCCGATCTGGTGCCGGGAGCCGCGGCAGTCGACGAACCGCGGCCCGTCCGGGCGCCGCACCCGGGCCGCCGGGACGTGACCGGGCGCCAGGGCGGCGGCCACCAGCGGGTGCAGCCGGTCGGCCTCGATGAGCCCGGTGCGGAGCAGTTCCACGTCCGGCGGGGTCCACGTCGCCGCGTCGGGCAGCACCGGCAGCCCGTCCGTAGGGCCCGGCGCGGGTGTGCCGTCGGAGTCGAGGACGAGCCGGTGGCGGCCCCCGAGCCGGACGGCGACGGGGCCCGCGGGCAGCCCGTCGGCCGCCAGCAGGATGCGCGCCTCCGCCGCCCAGCGGTCGACGGCGCACGGCAGGCCCGGCGGCAACGCCGGATGCACCGGCTGCGCCGCGTCGTCGCCGCCGCGCGCGCCCAACTCGCCTGCGCGGTCGGCGTCCCAGAGGTGCCGGTGCAGGTCGAGCCGGTAGCGGCGGCTCGGCCGCGGATGCGGGTGAGGGCCCGCGTCCGTGTCGTCGGACCACAGCGCGAGGCTGATCCGCTGGCCGCCGTCCGCCCACGCGGGCGGGGTGCGGACCACCAGGTGCACGGGGCTCCGCCCGTCGCGCCCGGTGCCGGCGTAGCGGGCGAGCGGGATGGTCAGGCCGGCCCGCAGCAGCCCGTTCGGGGCGGTCCTGGGCAGGTGCCAGCGCAGCAGGTCGGGCGCCAACCTCCTGAGGTCGGCGCGGAGTTGCTCGACGAGGGCACGGCCGTGGGTACGGGCGGCGGCCTTGAGGTCGAGGTCGACGTCGAGCCGCGCGGCGGCGCACGCCCCGGCCCAGTCGCCGGTGCGGCGGCGGACGGTCGCGGACTCGATCATGGTGGGCGGCACGGCGAACTCGCGCACGCGCTGCCAGCGGAGGAGACGGGGATCCCGGTTCGCGGAGTGAGTGGCCATCAGCACTCACCTTGCGCGGACGGGACCTCCAACCTGAGAGAGGAGTGATTCGTCATCGCCGGGGAGCATAACCGCACGGCCGCTGATCCGCCAACGCCTCCCCCGGGAAATCCCGTTCTCATTCGGCGGACCGGGTGGCAGAATCCCGCCCATGACGAACGACCAGCCGGTGATCCGGCGTGCCGACGCCGCCGATGCCGAGGCGGTGGCCGAGGTCTGGCTGCGCTCGTACGACGCCGCGCTGCCCACCGTCCGCCGCCCCCGTCCCGACGACCAGGTCCGCACCTGGTTCGTCGAGAAGATCGTCCCCACCCGCGAGACGTGGGTCGCCGTGGCCGACGGCGCCGTCGTCGGCATGATGGTGCTCCACGACGGTGACCTCGACCAGCTCTACCTCGCCCCCGAGTGGCGCGGCCGCGGCATCGGGGACCGGCTGGTCGAGGTCGCCAAGGAGCGCTGCCCCGAGGGCCTGGAACTGTGGACGTTCCAGGTCAACACCCCGGCGCAGCGCTTCTACGAGCGCCACGGCTTCGTCGAGAGCCGCCGCACCGACGGCAGCGCGAACGAGGAGCGCGAGCCCGACGTCCGGTACGTCTGGAAGCCGTAGCCCCGGCTCAGAGCTCGACGAGTACCTTGCCCCGGCTGGCCGCCCGGTCGGTGTACAGGCTCCGGTAGGCGGCGGGGATGCTGTCGAAGCCACGGTGCACGGTCTGCTCGTAGGCGATCTCGCCGCGCCGCACCAGGCCGCCCACCTCCTCCCGCAGACCCGCCCAGTTCTCGTCGGTGAACCACTCCGGCGCGAAGATCCCGCGGATCGTCGTCCGCGGGAACATGATCATCGGCAGCAGCCGCGGGCCGGTCCAGTCCCCGCCGACCTGGCTGGCCCACTGCCAGCACACCGCGACCCGGCTGTCGATGTTCAGCATCGTGAACACGACGTCGGTCAGCGTCCCGCCGAGGTTGTCGAAGTACCGGTCGACGCCGGCCGGCGCCGCCTTCGCCAGGTCCTCGCGCAGCCGCTCGGGGTCGTCCCCGTCGCGGTACAGCACGACCGCGTCGAAGCCGAGCTCGCTCAGCCGCGCCACCTTGGCGGGCGAGCCGGTCGTGCCGACCACCCGGGCGCCGCGCAGCCGCGCCAGCTGGCCGACCAGCGAACCGACCGAGCCGGAGGCGCCGCCCACCACGACGGTGTCCCCGGGCCGGACGTCCAGGAACTTCGTCACCGTCGCCCACGCCGTCATGCCCGAGCCGCCCAGGACTCCGAGCACCGTCGACAGCGGCAGCGCCTCGTCGTAGTCCGCGGGGTCGAGCAGGCGGTACTCGGGGAAGACCATCGGGAACGTCCCGGTCTGCCACGGCGTCGCGGCGCCGGTCCCGATGACGTGGCTGCGCCAGCCGCCGAAGCCGTGCACGAGGTCACCGACCGCGAACCGCGCCTGCGGCCCCGCCTCGATCACCTCCATGACGGAGTCACCGCCCGCGTGGTCGCCGATGGGCGTGTCCAGGGTGATCCCCTGGAGGTACGGGTCCACCGAGACGTACCGGGTGCGGAACAGCATCTCGTCCGGGGCCAGCCGGACCTCGACGTCCTCGACCACCTTCTCGTACATCCGCTCGACGTCCGGCACGCCCTCGACGTGCTCGCGGACGATCCACTTCTCGATCCGAACCACAGGTGCTCCTCAGAACCGGCCTACACGGTCAACGAGATGGGTGGGCGGTGGCGCGCTGTCGTCCACGGTCGCGGTGAACGGGCGGCCCTCGTCGTGGCAGATGAACTGCATGACGTGCCGGCCGGAGGCGGCGGCCCGGATCAGGCCGCCGGTGGTGGCCCACACCCCGGAGAGGTAGAAGTCGCGCAGGCCGGGCAGCACCGGGCCGTTGCGCTTGATCTCCTCCTCCATGGTCTCGCCGCTCTCCACGAAGGGCTGCCAGCCGAGCACCGAGCCGTCGTAGTTGCCGGTGTAGCGCAGCTGGGTCAGCGGGGTCGACACGTCCTTGACGGTGATCGCGGACCGGATGCCGGGGTGGTGGCGTTCGAGCAGCTCGATGACGGCGTCGCGCACCCGCCGCTTCTCCCGCTGGTACTCCCGGCCGCGCCCGACCGGCAGGGTGTGCAGCTCCTCGCCGCGGCGGATCCGGGCGGCCTGCTCGGGGCCGGTGCTCAGCGCCCGCCAGGGGGCGATGTCGCTGAAGTAGCTCGCGAACACGACGCCGGTGCCGGCCGGGGAGAGCTCCGGGTAGTGGCGGCTGCGGAACTGGATGTTGATGCTCGGGTGCCGGATCCCGGTGAGCCGCCCGGCGAGCTCCTCGTCGAGCAGGTACGTCGTGCACGGGTCGCCGACCGGGAACGGCTCGCGCAGGCCGAGGAAGACGGCGACGTAGCCGGGGAAGACCTGGTCCCGCTGGTCGATGCACTCGGTGTAGAGGCGGCGGTACGTGTCGTTCAGGTACCGGCCCTTGAGCAGGTCCATCACCGTCGCCCGGCCGTCACAGGCCGAGACCACGACGTCCGCCGGGATCTCGGTGCCGTCGCTCAGCCGCACCCCCACCGCGCGGTCGTCCTCGACGAGGATCTCCACCACCTTGGTGTTGCACAGGAGTTCGCCGCCGAGCCGCCTGTACCGGTCCTCGATCGAGCGGGCCAGCCCGAGCGAACCGCCCTCCGGCACCCCGGCCGACAGGCCCTCGTGGGCGGCCAGCTGGAAGTAGAACGGCAGCACCGGGAAGTTGGGGTGCTTCTCGTAGAGGATGAAGTTGAACGCCTCGCGCAGCAAGGGGTCCTGGAAGCGCTGCGAGTAGTCCGTCATGAGGATGCCGAGCGAGCGGCGGATGAGGTTGAAGTACGGGATGAACGACGCCAGCATCCGGTACCGCGCCCAGCGGCTCATCAGCCCGACCGGGCTGAGGAACGGGTAGAGCGTGAGGCAGCGGCGGAACCGGCGCAGGTCGCCGCAGAACTGCCTGATCGGGCGGGCGTCGGCCGGCGAGAGCCCGAGCAGGTGTGCCTCCAGCCGGTCCGGGTCGGAGTAGAAGTAGACCGCCCGGCCGTCCCGCCCGCGCACGACGTTGAAGGCGTCGAAGTTGCGCATCTGCTTGCCCTGGAGGGCTCCCAGCTCCAGCCAGATCTGGTGCATCTCGTTACCGGGGCCGCTGCCGAGCAGCCAGCTGACGGTGGGGTCGAACGTGAAGTCACCACGCTCCCAGCCGGTGCAGCAGCCGCCGGGGATCTCGTGCATCTCCAGCACCTTGGTGCGGTAGCCGTTCATCTGGCCGTAGCAACCGGTCGACAGGCCGCTGAGGCCGCCGCCCACGATCACCATGTTCGGCCTGGTCGTGTCGCTCATACCCCCGCCTCGCATCGCTCGGCGGGCGACTCGCGCACCAGCCGCCCTTCGATGGTTCTCCCCCAGCCTTCGGCCGGGGGGACCCCCATGCTCCGCTCGCTCATTCCGTCGCTCCCACGGTCGTCTCCACGGCCCCGAGGTCCGCCCGGTCGAGCCGCGGCACCCGGCCCCACTTGCCGGTGTGCCAGGGCTCCCGGTTGTCGCTGGGCCAGGCCCGGAACTCCAGGCCGAGTTCCCGGCAGAGGTACTGCACGGCGAACCGCCCGCTGGTGGCCGCCCGGATCAGGCCGCCCATGCCGACCCACTGGCCCGCCATCGAGAAGCCGCTCAGCCCCGGCAGCCGCATGCGGTCCTTGGTGACCAGCCGTTTGGCGGCGTCCTCGGCGTCGGAGAACGCCTGCCAGGCGAGGATGCTGCCGTAGGTGTTGCCGGTGAACCGCTCGGTCGTGACGGGCGAGGCCACGGTGAGCAGGTCGATCCGGCCCGCGAGCCCCGGATGCGTCCGCTCCAGGAACTCCCGTACGAAGTCGGCGACTTCCTGCTTCCGGGCGCGGTACGCCCGGCGGTCGGCGGCGCGCAGGGCCTTCCACGAGGCGTGGTCGCTGAAGTACATGCAGTGCAGGATCGACTTGCCCGGCGGCGCGAACCCCTCGCCGTACTGCGAACGCAACTGCACCACGAGGCTGTCCTGCAGCGCGCCGGGCAGCCGGGCGCCCTGCTCGGGGGTGAGCAGGTACGTCGTGCTGTGCGACTCGCCGGGCGGGAGCGGGCCGTCGACACCGACGAAGACCGAGACCGCCGCCGGGTACAAGTTGCCCGGACTGTCGAGGAGTTCGTGGTAGAGACGGTCCGCCGTCGGGCTCGTCCAGCGGCCCTCCAGCAGGCGGTCGACGGTCGTCGGGCCGTCGCACGCGGACACCACGTGGTCGGCGTAGTGCGTGCTGCCGTCCCGCAGCCGCACCCCGACCGCCCGGCCGTCCTCGACCAGGATCCGCTCGACCCGGCGGCGGTAGCCGACCACCCCGCCGAGCGAGGTGTAGCGCTCCTCCACCGAACGGGCCAGCCCGAGCGAACCACCCTGCGGGAAGCCGGCGTTGCCGTTGTGCGCGGCGGCCAGCGTGTACAGGTACGGCAGCAGCGGGAAGCCGGCCGGCTCCTGGAGGAACATGTTGGGCAGGGCCCGCCGGAGCAGCGGGTCCTGGAAGCGGTCGGCGAAGCCCCGCATCGGGGTGGTCGCGGTGCGCCAGAACAGCCGGAACGCGGGCAGGACGGCACGCGCGGTGCGCAGGCGCTGGGCCGCCGTCCGCAGCGGCGGGGGCGTGGTCTCCCAGGGCAGGTCGAGCGCGGCGAAGCGGCGGAAGTCCTTGCAGAAGGAGCGGATCAGCGGCGCGTCGGCCGGGGAGGTCTCCAGCAGGTGCCGTTCGAGCCGATCGGGGTCGTTGTAGAAGGTGACGGCCCGGCCGTGCTCGTCGACGACGCGGTTGAAGACGTCGAACTCGGTGACCGACTTGCCGTCCAGCGCGCCGAGTTCGCGCCACACCTGGTGGCCGCCGTCGCCCGGCGCGGTGCCGATCAGCCAGTCGATGCAGTAGTCGAACACGTAGCCGTCGCGCGCCCACGCGGTGCAGCAGCCGCCGGGCAGCACGTGCTTCTCGAAGATGCGCGTCTCCATGCCGCTCATCTGCGCGTAGCAGCCGGTGGCGAGGCCCGCGATGCCCGCGCCGATGACGATCACCCGGGGCCGGCCGCCGGGAGGACGCTCCCGGGCGGTCCAGTCCGGGCCGCGGTCAGGCGTGGCCATCGGCGCCGCCTCCGGACAGGATCGCGCCCGCCAACTCGGCGTTCCGGGCGGCGAATTCGCCGTCCATCATCTCGGCGTGGGTGCCGTGCCCGCCGAACACCGCGGTGCCGGCGGTGGAGGCGCCCTGCCAGGAGCCGCCCGAGCCGCCCGTGTGGAGGACGACCTGCTCGCGGTCGCAGACCACGGTGAGCGGGGCGTCGACGGTGCCGGCGTTGGGCGTGCGGCTGCAGAACTCCAGGTAGTCCCGGGCCTGTTCGAGAGTCTCCTGGGCGACGATCGTCGACCCGGTGTGCCGGTGCAGGTGCTCGCGGAGCTCGCGCTCGAACGCGGCGAGGTGCTCCTCGCCGAGCGCGTAGGCCTCCGTGATCCGGTAGGAGTCCAGGACGACGACGGCGCTCACCGCACGGCCGCGCCGCTCGAGCTCCTTGGCCACCTCGAAGGCGAGGTTGCCGCCGAGCGAGTAGCCGAGCAGGGCGTACGGGCCGTCCTCGTGCAGCGCCTCGACGAGGTCCGCGTACCGGGCCGCCTTGTCGTCCCCGGCGAGGTAGTTGAAGGCGGCGATCCGGTGGCCGGGCAGGTGCGCGGCGAGCTGGCGGTAGACCAGGCCGTGCCCGCCGGCGGGCGGGAAGCAGAACACCGTCCGCTCGGGCGGCGCGTCCCGGTTGAACCACAGGTGGGGCTCGCCACCCTCCACCTCGCCGGTGATGATCTGCTCGACGGCGCGCGCCATGCCGTGCAGCGTGGTGACCGCGAAGAGCCGGCCGACCGGGATGCCGATGTTGAACTCGGCCCGCAGGTGGTGGATGAGCTCGATCAACCGGATGGAGCTGCCGCCGAGTTCGAAGAAGTCGTCCTGCAGGCCGACGCCGTCCACCCCGAGCAGCGCCTCCCAGTGGACGGCCATCCGGATCTCGTAGAGCGTGACCGGGGGCTCGTGCCGATCGCCGCCCGCCTCGACGCGCGGTTCCGGCAGCGCGGCGAGGTCGACCTTTCCGCTCGACGTCAGCGGCAGGGCGGGCAGTTCGGTGAACCAGGACGGGATCATGAAGGTGGGCAGCCGCTCGGACAGGTGGCGCCGAAGCTCACCCCGGTCCACTCCGGCGCCCGCCACCGGGACGCAGTACGCGCACAGGACGGCCTCGCCGCCAGCGTCCTGACGGATCGCCACACACACATGCGCGAGCTCCGGCCGATCGGCCAACTGGGCCTCGACCTCTCCGAGTTCGATCCGGTGGCCGCGCACCTTCACCTGGTTGTCGATCCGGCCGAGCAGGTGCGCGGTGCCCCCGGCGTCCCAGTGGCCGAGGTCGCCGGTGCGGTAGAGCCGGACGGGGCCGTCCAGGTCGAGGGTGGTGAAGCGTTCGGCGGTCTGTCCGGGGTCGTTCGGGTACCCGTCGGCCACGCCCGCGCCGCCGATCCACAGCTCGCCGGGGACGCCCGGTGGCACCGGCTCGCCGTGACGGTCGAGGATGTAGAGCGCACTGTTGGGGAACGGCCGCCCGATGGGCACCATCCGGCCCGGCTCCAGGGCGTCCACCGGCCCCTCGAAGTAGGTGCTGTCGACGGTGGCCTCGGTCAGGCCGTAGGAGTTGACCACCCGGGTCCGTGGGCCGCACAGGGCGCGAAGCCGGGCGTGCTCGCCGGCCCTCCAGAGGTCGGAGCCGACGACCAGCAGCCGCAGGAAGTCCAGCCGCAGGCCCTCGCACTCGCAGTGGACGAGCAGGGCGCGGGCCACCGCCGGGACGAACTCGCCGCCGTCGACGTCCTCTTCGCGCATCGTGCGGTACAGCCGGGCGGGGTCGAAGAGCAGCTCGCGGTCGACCAGGACGAGCGCGCCGCCCGAGCCGAGCGCCCGGGCGAGGTCGCCGGTGAAGACGTCGAAGGAGACGCCGGCCATCTGCAGGTGCACCCGGACGTCGATGTCCAGCCGGTACTCGGCCCGCCAGCCCGCGGCCACCGCGGCGAGGCTGCGGTGGGCCACCCGGACGGCCTTCGGACGGCCGGTCGAGCCGGAGGTGTGGATCACGTAGGCGGGCCGGTCCGGGTCGGTGCCGGGCAGCGGGGCGCCCTCGGCCGCGGGCACCCCGAGGTCCTCCAGGGTCACCAGCGGGACGGGCAGCCCGGCCGGGGCCGGGAGCCCCTGGTCGACGACGACGAGGACGGCGCCGGCGTCCGCGACCTGGTAGGCGAGGCGGTCGGCCGGGTGCCCGGGGTCGAGCGGCAGGTAGGCGGCGCCCGCCCGCCAGACCGCGAGCAACGTGCCGATCAGCTCGGGCGACTTGGCCAGGCAGACCGCCACCACCGAGCCCTCCCGCACGCCGAGTTCGCGCAGCCGCAGGGCCGCCCGCTGGGAGCGGTGGTCCAGCTCCGCGTAGGTCAGCCGCCGCGCCTCGGCGGGCCCCGTGCGGCCGGGTGCCACCACGGCGACGGCCTCGGGGTGCTCGGCGGCGGCCTTGGCGAACAGGTCGGGCACGGGCACGTCGTGGTCGAGGAGGCGTCCGGCGCCGCTGAACTCGGTGAGCACGAGCCGCCGTTCGTCCGCGCCGAGCATCGGCAGCCGGCCGGTGGGCCGCTCGGCTGCGGCGCGCGTCATGGCGTCCACGAGGTTGCGGTAGTGCCCGGCCATCCGCTCGACCGTCGAGGCGTCGAAGAGGTCGGAGTTGTACTTGAACACGCAGTGGAAGCAGCCGTCCGCCGCCTCCTCGTAGGCGGAGAGCGTCAGGTCGAACTGTCCCTCCTCCTCGGGCAGTTCGATGTAGTCGAGGCGGTAGCCGGCACGCTCGACGGCGACCTTGTGGGTGAGCAGGATGAACATCGCCTGGAACACCGCCGAGCGGCTGGGGTCGTGCTGGAGCCCCAACTGCTCGACCAGCAGCACGAACGGGTACTCCTGGTTGTCCAGTCCACCGAGCACCGTCTCCCGGACCCGCCCCAGCAACTCGGTGACCGTCGGCTCCCCGGCGAGACTCACGTGCAGCGGCAGCGGGTTGACGAAGTATCCGTAGACGGACGCGAACTCCTCCTGCGTGCGCCCGGTCACCGGGCTGCCGACGATGATGTCCTCCTGCCCGGACCAGCGGTTCAGCAGCAGGTAGTACGCGCTCAGCAGCACCATGAACGGCGTGGCGTTGTGCGCGCGGGCCAGCTCGTGCACACGGGCGCTGAGCTCGGCGTCGAGCTGGAAGAAGACCGACGCGCCGTTGTGCGTCTGCACGGCCGGCCGGGGCCTGTCGGTGGGCAGGCTGAGGATCGGCACCTCGGCGGGCAGGTGGCCGCGCCAGTAGTCGAGCATCCGGCGGGCCTCGGGGCCGGCCAGGAAGCGGTTCTGGTGGTTGAGGAAGTCGAGGTAGCGGGCGGGCACCGGCGGCAGGTCGGGCGTGCGGCCCGCCGTCAGCGCCTCGTAGACCTCGAACAGCTCCTCGATGAAGGTGAACGTCGAGATCGCGTCCGACACGATGTGGTGGACGGCCTTCATCAGCACCCAGTGCTCCGGCCCGCGCCGGAACATCCGCAGCCGCACCAGCGGGTCGCGCTCCAGGTCGTACGGCTTGCGGTACTCCGCGACGATCAGGTCCTGGACCTCCGACCACGGCCGGCCCTCGACGTCGACCAGCGCCGCGTCGACGACGGCCTCGTCCCGGATCCGCTGCACCGGGCGGCCCTCCTCCGCGGTGAACGCGGCGCGCAGCGCGGGGTGGCGGGCGACGACCGCGCGGAAGGCCTCGGCGAACAGCCCGGGGTCGATCGCGGTGCGGACCTCGACGGCGCCGCCGATGTTGTAGGCGAATCCGTCGGGGTGGAGCTGCTTGAGGAACCAGAGCGCCTTCTGGTTGTGGGTGAGCGGGTAGCACCGCTCGTCGGTGTGCAGGTCGACGGCCGCGCGCGCGGCCGTGCCGTCATCGGCGGCCAGGCCGGCGAGGCCGTCGTGCAGGAGGTCCAGCAGGTCGCCGACCGGGCCGTTGCTCAGCAGGGCCACCACCGGCAGCGCGACGCCGAGTTCACCGAGGACGCGGGCGCGCAGCTCCATGGCGAGCAGCGAGTCCAGGCCGTGCGCGCCGAGCCGGGTGTCCTCGTCGATCCGATCGGCGCCGATCCGCAGCACCGCGGCGACGGCGGCGGCGAAACGCTCGGCGACCAGCGCGCGCCGGCCGGCCGGGTCGGCGGCGCGAAAGGCGGCCAGGAGGCCGCCGGTCTCGGCCTGGGCGGGTTCGGCGGCGCCGGCCGCGAGATCGGCGACGAGCGGCGGCGGCGCGGGGTACCAGGCGAGGAAGACCGGCCAGTCGACGACGGTCGCGACGAGCAGCTGGGCCCGGTCCTGCCCGATCACCCGTTCCAGGACGGCGGTGCCGGCCTCGGGCGGGAGCGAGCTCATGCCGCGGGCGTCGCGGTAGTGGGCGACGAGGCCGAGCTCCTCGATCATGCCGGTGGCCCACGGCCCCCAGTCGAGGCTGATCGCGGGCAGGCCGTCGGCGCGGCGATGGTGGGCGAGCGCGTCGAGGAAGGCGTTGCCCGCCGCGTAGTTGGTCTGCCCGGCGGTGGTGAGCAGGGAGGCGACGGAGGCGAACAGCACGAAGTGGTCGAGCGGTTCGTCGCGGAGCAGCCGGTGCAGGAGGTGGCCGCCGACCACCTTGGGCAGGTACCCGGCGTCGAAGGCCGCGCGGTCCATCTGCGGGAGCAGGGTGTCGCGGACCTGTCCGGCGAGGTGGAACGCGCCCCGGACGGGCGGGAGCTGTCGGTTCCGGTAGTCGGCGAGCCAGGCGGCGAGGGCGGCCTCGTCGGTGACGTCCACCGGCGCCGCGAGGACCTCGGCGCCGAGCGCCTCCAGCTCGCGCAGGAAGGCGATGCGGGCACCGGCCGGGCTGTCCGGGTCGGTGTGCCGCCACCGGTCGCGCTCGGGCAGGGCGGTGCGGCCGAGCAGGATCAGCCGCCGGGCGCCGCGCCGCACGAGGGTGCGGCACAGCAGCCGCCCGAGGGCGCCGAACGCGCCGGTGACGAGGTAGCTGCCGTCGGGCCGCAGGCTCAGCGGCAGCGGCTTGGTGAGCCCCTCGGCGGGGCGCAGCCGGCTGGTGAGGCGGCGCCCGCCGCGCAGGGCGATCTCCTGCTCGCCGTGCGCGGCCGACGCGGTGAGCTCGCGCAGCAGCGCGTCGACCTCATCGAGCAGGTCCGTGGAGGCGTCGAGGCCGATCGGCCCTGCGTGCCCGGTGGAACCGTCCAGGTCGATCAACGTGCCGCGCTGGGCGACGAGTTCCTGCTGCCAGAGCACCCGGCCGAGGCCCCAGGCGGGGGCGCCGAGCGGTTCGACGCGGTCGTCGGGGCCGGCGGCCTGGGTGCCGCGGGTGACGATGTGCAGCCGTCCGTCCGGTCGCGCGTCGGGCAGGGCCTGGGCGAGGGCGACGAGCGAGTAGGCGCCGAGGCCGGCCAGGCGGTCGAGGTCGGTGTGGAGGGAGTCGTCCAGGCGGGGCTGGTCGAGGTTCCAGAGGTGGGCGACGGTGCGGAAGTCGGGATCGAGGTCGGCGAGGAGACGGGTGAAGTCCTCGGCCGCGTCGGGGCGGACGGTGGAGCCGTCGGGGGTGTGCCGGTAGCCGTCGCCGGGGCGCACGAGGTGGCAGCGGATGCCGCGCTCCCCCGCCCGGACGGCCAGGCGTTGGGCGAGGCCGCCCGCGTCGGCGAGCAGGACGAGGCCTGCGGGGTCGGCCTCCTCGGGCTCCCCGGTCTCCTCGGGCTCCTGTGCCTCCTCCCAGGCGAGTTCGGTGAGCCAGCCGTCGATGGTGGCGAGGCCGACGGAGGAGGCGGCGCGGGCGACGTCGGCGACGCGGAAGCCGGTGATGCGGCCGAGCGGGGCCCCGTCCTCGGCGTACAGGGCGAGATCGCCGAGGAGTTCGTCCCCGGTGTCACGGGTGACGGTCGCGTGGGCCCAGACCGGCTGGTCGCCGACCGGGCCGAGGCGTACCTCGCCGATCGACACCGGCAGCCGCACGCCGTCGCCGTCGCCTCGGAGCAGCTGGGCGGCGAGGAGCGTCTGGAAGCACGCGTCGAGCAGCACCGGGTGCACGTGGTGCCCGGCGGCGTCCTCGACCGTGGGCCTGATCCGGGCGAGCGCCTCGCCGGGCGCCGTCCACACCTCGTCGACGGCCTGGAAAGCGGGGCCGTAGTGGTAGCCCCGGTCGGCCAACTGCCGGTAGCAGTAGGCCTTCTCGTGACGGGTGCCGCGCGCACGGACGGCATCGGCATCGAGCGCGGGCCCGTGGGCGCGGCGCTGGCCGGTGCGGATCCGGCCGCTCGTGTGCACCACCGGGTCGCCGCCGGCGGGCAGCGAGGCGACGCTGAACCGGCCGTCGTCCGGGGCGAAGGAGAACTGCGTCCTGGTGGGCTCCGCGTCGGAGAGCACCAGCGCGCGGGCGAGGTCGACGTCGGCGAGCACCACGTCCGTCCCGCCGGTCAGCGTCCGGACGGCCTGGGCGGCCATCTCCAGGTAGCCCGCCGCCGGGAACACCGCGCTGCCCTCGATGCGGTGGTCGGACAGGTACGGCAGCCTCTCGACGTCGAGCGCGTTCTCCCAGGTGGGCTGCGCGGCGGCGGTCCGGCGGCCGAGCAGCGGGTGGTCCGACTCGCCGCGCCGGACCTGCTCGACCGGCTTCGGCTCGGCCCAGTACCGGTCGCGCCGCCACGGGTAGCAGGGCAGCGGCACCGGGCGACCGGACGGGTGGAGGGCCGCCCAGGACGGCTCGACCCCGAGGGTGTGCAGCTCGGCGAGGGTGCGGGCGACCCGCTCGGGCTCGTCCTCGCGGCGGCGGACGGACGGGAGGGCGCGCGCGTCCGGGTCGCGGTCCGCCAGGCACTCGCGGATCGCGTGGCCGAGCACCGGGTGCGGGCCGACCTCCAGGAACAGCCCGTACCCGTCCTCCGCCATCCGCTCGACGGCGGCCTTGAAGCGCACCGGGTGGCGGACGTTGCGCCACCAGTACGCGGCGTCCAGCTCGGGCCCGAGGGCTCGGCCCTCGTCGGCGGTCAGGTACAGCGGCACCTGCGCCTCGCGCGGCTTGATGCCCGCGAGCGCCGTCAGCAGCTCCTCGCGGATCGGGTCCATCCGCACGCTGTGGTAGGGGACTTCGACGTCCAGGAACTTCGCGAACACCCGCTCCTGCCGCAGTTCCCCGGCGAGGGCGCCGAGCGCGTCTGCGTCGCCCGCGAGGGTGACCGCGCTCGGCCCGTTCACGGCCGCCAGCGACACCCGCCCGCGGTGCGGGCGGATCCGGCGCTCCGCGTCGGCCTCCGGCAGGCCGACGGCGAGCATCGTGCCCGTCCCGGCGAGGCGGTGCTGGAGGCTGCTGCGGTGCAGCACCACCGTGACGGCGTCGGCCAGGTCGTACACCCCGGCCTCGTGGAACGCGGCGATCTCGCCGGTGCTGTGCCCGACGACCGCGTCCGGCCGCAGGCCGCGGTTCCGCCACAGGGCCGAAAGACCCACCTGGAGAGCGAAGTTGGCGGTCTGCGCGAGCCAGGTCTCGGCCATCCTCGACTCGTCCTCGCCGCGGGCGAGTTCGTCGAGCAGCGACCACCCGGCCTGCGCGCGGATCTCCCGGTCGCACGCGTCGACGGCCTCGCGGTAGACCGGCTCGTCCGCGTACAGCCCGCGGCCCATCGCCCACCACTGCGGTCCCATGCCGGTGAACACCCAGGCGAGCCGCCGCTGTCGGCGCTCGCGGGCGCGCCCCTGGGCCACCCGGGGGTGCGGTTCGCCGCGCTCGTACGCGGCCAGCGCCTCGTCCAGGGACTCCCGTGAGGCGTAGGCGACGGCGAGGCGCTCGGACAGGTGCTCGCGCCGGTGCGCGAGGGTGTGCGCGAGGTCCACGAGGTCCGCGCCGTCGGCGAGTTCGCGGCGGATGCCGGCGGCCAGCTCGGGCAGCGCGGCCGCGTCGCGGGCGCTCAGCGGCAGCACCGTGCACGGCGGCGCGGGCGGCGCAGCGGACTCCGGGGCGACGGGCTCGCGCGGCGGGGGCTCCTCCAGCAGGACGTGCGCGTTCGTGCCGCCGAAGCCGAAGGAGTTGACGCCCGCCCGCGCCGGCCCCTCGTGCTCGGGCCAGTCGACGCCGGTGCGCGGGATCTCGAACGGCAGCGCGTCGAGGTCGATGTCGGGGTTCGGCCGCTCCAGGTTGATGTGCGGCGGGATCCGCCGGTGCTTGAGCGCCAGCGCCGTCTTGATCAGCCCGGCCACACCGGCGGCGGACTCGGTGTGCCCGATGTTGGTCTTGACCGAGCCGACGTAGCAGCGCTCCCCCGGCCGCCGCCCGACCGCGAGCACCCGGCCGAGCGCGCCCGCCTCGATCGGATCGCCGACCGGGGTCGAGGTGCCGTGCGCCTCGACGTACTGCAGGCCGCCGGGCCGCACCCCGGCCTCGGCGCACACCCGCTCGATCAGCCTGACCTGGGCGTCCGCCCGCGGCACGGTGATGCCGTTGGTGCGGCCGTCCTGGTTGACGCCGCTGCCGATGATCACCGCGTGCACCGGGTCGCCGTCGCGCAGGGCGTCCGACAGCCGCCGGAGCACCACCACGCCGACGCCCTCGGCCCGCACGTACCCGTCGGCGGCGGCGTCGAAGGCCCGCGAGCGGCCGTTCGCCGAGAGGAACCCGCCCTTCGTCTCACCGATCGTGTACTGCGGCGCCATGTGCAGCAACGTGCCGCCGGCCAGGGCGAGTTCGGTCTCGCCGCGGAGCAGGCTCTGGCAGGCCAGGTGGACCGCGACCAGAGAGGAGCTGCACGCGGTGTCGATCGAGACGCTCGGGCCGCGGAAGTCGAAGCAGTGCGAGATCCGGTTCGACACCATCGTCATCATGGTGCCGGTGGCGGTGTGCGCGGCGAGCGTCTCGAAGCCGAGGTCGGCGAACTGGAGGATCTTGTAGTCCAGGGTGAACGCGCCGACGTACACCCCGACGTCCCGGCCCGCGAGTTCCGACGGCCGCTGCCCGCCGTCCTCCAGCGCCTCCCACGTGACCTCCAGCAGCTTGCGCTGCTGGGGGTCCATGTACGCGGCCTCGCGCGGGCTGATGCCGAAGAACTCCGGGTCGAAGGTGTCGAAGCCGTCGATGTACCCGCCCCGGCCGCCGATCAGCCGCCCCGGTTTGGCCCGGTCCCGGCTGCCCAGCGACGCGACGTCGTAGCGGTCGGCCGGCGTCGGGACGAGACAGTCCCGACCCGCCAGCAGGTTGCGCCAGTAGGACCGGTGGTCGTTGGCGTGGCCGGGCAGGCGGCAGCCGATCCCGGTGATCGCGATCCGTTCGCTGGGCACGTCGAGGGGCGAGGAGGTCATGGTCCAATCCGGGGGTTCTGTTCGCGTTCACGAATTCCCTGGACGGAGAAACTCGTTTCGACTACGAACATGTGGTCCTATGGAAATCCGATTCCTGAGAAAATCCGATCACTACTGCCAGCGAGCACGGCGCGATTGCTCACACCTCGAATAAGCCGACGGAGAGGGGCGGGAGCGGACATCCGACCCGATGGGCGATGGCGGACAGCACGCGCTCCCAGGCTTTTCGATGGCGGACGAACGGAAACGCCAGTGATGCTAGCCGGAGGCGCCCACTACGAAGCTCATTCGACGTGCGGATTACACGTATGGCGGAATATTGCGAGCATCATTGACGGCCTTCTGGATCGATCGTGCACACTCGGGCAAAGCTGCTGGCAGACCCATTGGCCACGAACCCCGCGCGCACCGGGGCCGCTGGAGGAACCATGTCCGTCGAGGATCTCGCGCTGGCACCCCTGCACCTGTCGGAACCCGCCGCGTTCGGACCGCCCCGGCTCGTCGAGCTGCCCAACGGCACGCCCGCCTGGCTGATCACCCGCTACCCCGACGTCCGGCACGTCCTCACCGACCCCGCGTTCGGCCGGGCCGCGCTCTTCGCCCCGGACGCGCCGCCGCTCGGCGCGGTCTCCAACCTGGAGGGTGACCCCGGCTTCATCACCAACATCGACGGTCCCGAGCACCGGCAGCTCCGCGCCCTCATGCAGCAGGCCTTCACCCGCAAGGCCATGGCCGATTGGCTCCCCTGGCTGACGTCGACGGTGGACCGGCTCGTCGGCGACATCGTCGAACAGGGCCCGCCGGCCGACCTCGTGACCGCACTCACCATGCCGCTGCCGGTCGACGTGATCAGCCGGCTGATGGGTGTCGAGGACGTCGACCGGCAACGGCTGCGCCACTGGACCGACCACCTGTTCGCCGACCACACCCGCCCGGCCGACGAGATCCGCGCCGTCCTGGCCGAGTTCTGCGCCTTCGCGGCCGGGCTCCTCGACGTGCGGCGCCGGAACCCCGGGGGCGACCTGGTCAGCCGGATGGTGACGGCCGCCGACGAGCAGGGCGGCGTCTCCGAGGAGCGCATGGTCAAACTGATCTGCGGACTGATCGCCGGCGGCCACGAGACGGCCGTCGCGACCATGGGCAACGCCCTGGTGTACCTGCTGAGCGAGCGGACGGACGACTGGTCGCGCCTCAGCGACGAGGAGGCCGCCCAGGCGGCCGTCGACCGGATCGTGCACACGGTCCCGCTCGGCGAGGGGCTGGGCACCTTGCGCCGCTCCGTCCGGGACGCGGTGGTCGGGGGCGTGTCCATCGCGGCCGGAGCCGTGGTGGTCGTGGACCGCGCGAGCGCCGCCCGGGATCCCGAGGTCTTCACCACCGGGCTGTCCGACGGGCTCTTCGAGCCGCTGGAGGCGCCGACCCTCGCCTTCAGCGCCGGCCCGCACCACTGCCTCGGGGCCTGGCTGGCCCGCACCGAGATGCGGCTGGCCCTCAACCGGCTCGCCACCCGCCTGCCGGGCCTGCGGCTCGCCGAACCGGTCGGGGCGATCGAGTGGCGACGGGTGTTCGGCACCCGCAGCCCGCGCCGGCTCGCGGTGACGTGGTGACTCCGTGACACCGGGTGCTCAACCGGCCCTCAACAGGCGCAGGAGATGCCCGAGCGCGGGGCCGTCAGGTCGTCGACCGGACGCTGCTCGGTGCCGTTGTCCGTGTCGTACGCGAAGCCCTCGCGGGCCCAGTACTCGAACCCGCCGAGCATCTCCTTCACCCGGTAGCCGAGCCGGGCGAAGGCCAGGGCGGCCCGGGTGGCGCCGTTGCAGCCGGGGCCCCAGCAGTAGGTGACGACGGTGGCCCCGCGGTCGACCAGCCGCGGGGCCAGCTCCGGGATGCGGGCGGCGGGCAGGTGCAGGGCGCCGGGGATGCGGCCCTGGGACCACGCCACCGCGCTGCGCGAGTCGACGACGACCAGGCCCGGGACGCCGGCCAGCAGGTCGGCGCGCACGTCCGAGACGTCCGCCTCGAAGGTGAGGCGGGAGAGGAAGTGGGCGGCGGCGAGGGCCGGGTCGGCGGCGGGGACGGAGAGGACGGCGCTCGTCATCGGGGTGCTCCTGGGTGGTGGTTCGGACCGGTGGTCCGGGGTGATGCACCGATCCTGGCCCGCGGCGGGGCACGTCCACGAGTGTCGTGATCGCCCGTCTCCGTCAAGATCCCGCCAGCGCCCGGCGGGCCGCCTCAGGGCTCCGTCAGAACCCCGTCAGCTCCGCGAGCCGGTGGGCCTCCACCGGCCGGTGCGCCGCCAGGCGCTCCCGCAGGCCCCGCAGTTCGTGTCCGACCAGCGCCGGCAGGGCCGCCTCCGGCGCCGTCTCCAACGTGCGGCCGAGCAGCGCGACGGCGGTCTGCGGGTCGTGCGCGCACGCGTGACAGTCGGCGACCCGTACCGTGAACAGCAGCCGCGTGGACGGTAGCTGGGCAGGCCCGAGGAGCCGCAACGCGCTCTCCGCGGCGGCCAGCGCGTGCCGGGCGAGCACCGGGTCGCCGACGGCCGCGGCGACGTCCCGCAGGGCCGCCGCCGCACCGGACTCGACCCGCATCCGCATGGAGGCGATGGAGAGCCACGGCGCGTCGGTCTCGTCGCGCGGCCCGATGTGGTCGAGGTGGAGCCGGGCGCGGCCGATGCGCCGGACGGTCTCCCGGACGTCGCCGGTCAGCGCGTGCGCCCTGGCCCGGCCGATCTGGCCCATCGCCGCCGCCCAGTGCCGCCCGGGCGCGACCCGGGCGGTCTCGCGGGCGTAGCCGAGGGCGGCCACCGGGTCGCCGTCGAGCCGGGCCAGGGTGCTCATGTCGCTGAGCGCGGCGACCTGGGTGGCCGTGTCGCCGACGAGTTCGGCCCAGGTGAGCGCGCGGTCGAAGCAGGCCATGGCGGTGGCGTTGCGGCCGCCCTGCATCCGCAGCGCGCCGGCCGCGTGCGCGTACTCGGCGGCGAGGCGGGCCAGCGGACGCCGCTGCTCGGCGGAGGCGGACGCGGAGGCGAGACGGGCGAGGACGGCGCGCAGCGTCCGCTCGACGGCGGCGGCGAGGCCGGGGTGGGTGGCGGTCTCGCCGGAGCGCAGCCGGGCGGCGAGGAGTCCGGTGAGGGCGTGTGCGGTGTCGGCGTCCAGGGGCGGCGGGGCGGCGGGGTCGGCGGCGCAGAACCCGGTGTGCAGGGCGACGAGTTCGGTGGGTGCGGGCACCGCGCAGCCGTCGGCGCCGTGAAGGGGGCAGAGCAGTCCGTAGTCGGGCAGGCGGCGGGGCGGCGCGCACCACGGGGCTTGCGGGCCGCGCTCGTCCGGGTCGCCGGGCAGCGGCGGGCGGGTGAGGCCGGGGGCGAACGGCAGGACGGCGGCGTTGAGTTCGGCTTCCTCGGCCCGCGCGAGGGCGCCGCGCAGTTCGCCCCCGGCGGCGAGGAGGTCGTCGAGCCGGTCGGCCACGCGCGGGGTGACCCGGCGGATGCCGTGCTCGATCTTGCTGACGGCGGTGTGGTCGTAGCCGATGCCGGCGCCGAGCTGGGCCTGGGTGAGTCCGGCCCGCCGCCGCCAGTGGCGCAGCCGGGCGCCGAACTCGCGCCAGGGACCGTCCGGTTGGGGTGCGGACGGCTCCGGCGCGGCCACCCGGTTCCGGTGCACGACTGCCTCCCGCGGTAGCGCTCCAACCCCGGCCCCCGGGACTTTCACGGACCGTCCGACGATGAGGACGGTACTCGACGGCACGCGATCCGTACATGACGTGGTCTCAACCAATTCGGGCTTCCGGACGGCCTCGGCGGACCCCCGGCGCCTTGACGGAATTTGCCAACCCTTGGCCGCCTCCGCACCGCCCATTGACCAGGCCATGACGACATGTGAGGGTTCCGGCACCCGAGCGCGGACGGCCCGCAGCGAACGGCCGTCCCCCAGATGCGGCCCGCGGAACGCACCACCACGCACCACCACGCAGGACCACGCCGTCCGCGGTCGAGGACCCCCACGTTCGAGGAGCCTCGATGCAACGCAGACTGACCACGGGCCGGTTGCTCACCACGGCGACCACCCTGACCGTGCTGGCCGGCCTGATCGCCGCCACCGGCGCCGGGCCGGCCGCCGCCGCGGACCCAGGTCCCTCCGCCGCCCCGCCCAGCGCCCTGGCCGCCGCCGTCGACGCCGCCGACGCCGCGGCGGCGGCCGGCCTGGACGCCCTCGCCAAGGGCCCCGGCGAGACGTACGAACGGCGGGCCGTCACCCCCTGGCTGAACGGCCTCTACTCCGTCGCCTACGAGCGCAGTTACCGCGGCCTGCCCGTGGTCGGCGGCGACGCGGTCGTCATAGCCGACGGCCGGGGACGCGTCCAGGGCCTCCAGTCCGCGGCGACCGGCCCGGTCGGCGGCTCGACCACCCCGCAGGTGAGCGCCGCGCACGCGGAGAAGACGGCCCGCACCCGGCTCGCCGCCGTCGACTCGGTGGACGCGCGCCGGCTCGTCGTCCGGGTCAAGGACGGCGCAGGACGGCTCGCCTGGGAGACCGTCCTGACCGGCCGCACCGACGTCGCGCCCAGCAAGCTGCACGTCTTCGTCGACGCCGCCACCGGCGAGGTGATCGACAGCTACGACGACGTCCGGGCGGGCACCGTCAACAGCAAGTGGAACGGCCCCGGACCGCTCACCATCAACACCACCAACTCCGGCGGCTCGTACAGCCTGCGCGACCCCAACCGGCCCGGCCTCAGCTGTTCCGACTACGACACCGGGCAGGTGCTCACCAAGTCCTCCGACTCCTGGGGCACCGGTGACCCGTCCAGCAAGGAGACCGGCTGCGGCGACGCCATGTGGGCCGCCCAGACCGAGTGGAACATGCTCCGCGACTGGCTCGGGCGCAACGGCCACGACGGCAACGGCGGCAGCTGGCCGATCAAGATGGGCCTGAACGACGTCAACGCCTACTGGGACGGCAGCTCCGTCTCCATCGGCCACAACCAGGGCGGCGAGTGGATCGCCGCACAGGACGTCGTCGGCCACGAGTTCGGCCACGGCATCGACCAGTACACCCCCGGCGGCGCCAACAACGAGAACGGCCTCGGCGAGGGCACCGGCGACATCTTCGGCGCGCTCACCAAGGAGTACGCCAACCAGCCCGCGCCCTACGACTACCCCGACTACCAGGTCGGCCGGGAGGCCAACCTGCTCGGCCAGGGCCCGATCCGCAGCCTCTACCAGCCCTCGCTCGTCAACAACGACCCCGACTGCTACTCCTCCTCGATCCCGAGCACCGAGGTCCACGCGGCGGCCGGCCCGCTCAACCACTGGTTCTACCTGCTGAGCCTCGGCTCCAACCCCGGTGGCGGCAAGCCCACGAGCCCCACCTGCAACGGCTCCTCGGTCACCGGCATCGGCGTCAAGCAGGCCGGGCAGGTCTTCTACGGCGGCATGCTGCTCAAGACCAGCGGCATGACGTACAAGCGCTACCGCACCACCACCCTGACCGCCGCCAGGAACCTCGACCCCACCTGCGGCTTCTACAACCGCACCAAGGCGGCCTGGGACGCGGTCAGCGTGCCCGCGCAGAGCGGCGACCCGAGCTGCACGCCGTCCGGCAACAACGACTTCTCGCTCGCCCTCGGCCCGGCGTCCGGCTCCGTCCAGCCCGGCTCCTCGACCACGGCGACGGTCAGCACCGCCGTCACCTCGGGCACCGCGCAGAACGTCGGCCTGAGCGCCTCCGGCGCGCCGACCGGCGTCACCGCCACCGTCTCGCCGTCCTCCGTGCAGACCGGCTCCTCCGCGACCCTGACCCTGTCCGCCTCCTCGGGCGCCCCGGCCGGGACGTACGTCATCACCGTCACCGGCACCGCCGGCGCGGCCACCCACACCGCCCAGTACACCCTGACGGTCGGCGGCGGCACGCCCGGCGGCCCCGCGCCCGACATCGACGTCGCGAAGATCCAGGCCGACCTCACCCAGCTCAACACCATCGCCGACCAGAACGGCGGCAACCGCCGGGCCGGCAGCGCCGGCCACAGCCAGTCCGTCGCCTACCTCAAGGGCAAGCTCCAGGCCGCCGGCTACACCGTCGCCGAACAGACCTGCAACTCCTGCGACTACCCGTCCAGCAACCTGATCGCCGACTGGCCCGGCGGCCCCGCCGACCAGGTCACCATGCTCGGCGCCCACCTCGACAGCGTCCAGGCCGGCCCCGGCATCAACGACAACGGCTCCGGCTCGGCCACCCTGCTGGAGAACGCCCTCGCGCTCGCCCAGCAGAACCCGGCCATGAGCAGGCACGTCCGCTTCGCCTGGTGGACCGGCGAGGAACAGGGCCTCCAGGGCTCCCAGTACTACGTCGGCCAGCTGGGCTCCGCCCAGCGCGCCGCGATCAAGGCCTACTACAACTTCGACATGGTCGGCTCGCCCAACGCCGGCTACTTCATCAACAACATCACCACCGCGCCCGCCGCGCCCATGAAGGCGTACTGGGACTCGCTCAACCTCCAGCCCGAGGAGAACGTCGAGGGCCAGGGCCGCTCCGACGACTACTCCTTCCAGCAGGCCGGCATCGCCACCTCCGGCTACGCGGCCGGCGCGGACGCCGTCAAGACCTCGGCCCAGGCGGCCAAGTGGGGCGGCACCGCGAACCGCGCGTACGACTCCTGCTACCACCGGTCCTGCGACACCAGCAGCAACATCGACCCCGTTGCCCTGAAGCGCAGCGCCAACGGCGTCGCGTACACGATCTGGAAGACCTCGGTCGGCGGCACCGCCCCGTCCAACGACTTCTCGGTGTCCGTCAACCCGGCCAACGGCTCGGTGACGCCCGGCGGTTCGGCCACCGCGACGATCTCCACCGCCACCACGTCCGGCTCCGCGCAGAAGGTCAACCTGTCGGCGAGCGGCACCCCGGCGGGCGTGACGGTCTCCTTCAGCCCCGCCTCCGTGCAATCCGGCGGCTCGTCGACCATGACGGTCGCGGCCTCCTCCTCGGCCGCCTCCGGCACCTACACCGTCACGGTGACCGGCACCGGCACCGCCACCCACACCACCACCTACTCCCTGACCGTCGGAAGCAGCAACCCCGGCGGAACCTGGACCCCCGGCACCACCTACCAGGCCGGCGACGTCGTCACGTACAACGGCGCCGGCTACCGCTGCATCCAGGGCCACACGGCCCAGGTCGGCTGGGAGCCGCCCATCGTCCCGGCCCTCTGGCAGCGCATCTGACGTCTCTGACGCACAGAGGGGAAAGGAGCTGCGCCGCGGCCCGTCGAGGGGGACGGACCGCGGCGCAGCCGCGTGCGGTGATGGCGAGAGCTGGAGGCCGGATCCCGTCATCATTCCGTGACCACCACCGCCTGCCATAGAGTTCCGTTCGGATCCGACGGACCGACAGCCGCCGCACCGAGGAGCAGCCCGTGGCCACCGAAGCGCCTTCCGTTCCCGAGCTTCCTGTCGCGGCCGTCGAGCAGTGGCGGGCCTCCGGAGCCGACCTCGTCGAGTTGCTCGCGCGGGCGCGGCGGGAGGTCGGGGGGATCGCCGCGGTGCCGCTCGGGGGCGAGCGGGCGACCGTGCTGGTGACGGATCCGGCGGGCGTGCAGCACGTGCTCGGGCGGCATCCGGACCGGTACGTGAAGCGCTCGCACCGGGCGCGGATGCTCGTCGGGGACGGCGTGCTGTCCGCCACCGGCGACGCGTGGAAGCGTCAACGACGGCTGTTGCAGTCGCAGTTCACCGGGACGGGCATGCGCCGGCACGAGCAGCGGATCGCCGAGGCGGCGCGGCGGACGGCCGACCGGTGGGCGCGGTACGCCCGCACCGGCGAGACCTTCGACGTCGGCGAGGAGATGCGGCGCTTCGCCCTCGACACGGTGTGGCGGGCCCTCACCGGGCACGAGATGGATGACGCGACCGGCCACGAACTCCGCTCGGTGGAACGCGTGGTGGCCGCGATGCCGACCCTTCCCACCGACGCGGCCGACGCCCGCGACACGGTGGCCGAGGACCTCGCCCGGATCGACGCGATCGCGCAGGCCGCCATCGACGCGGCGCGCACGACCCACGACTCCCCCGGCGTCCTGCGTGATCTCCTCGAAGCGTCGTCCCAACACCACGAGTACACCGATCAGTTGATCCGCGACGAACTCGTCACCCTCATCGTCGCCGGTCACGAGACCACCGCCACCACCCTCACCTGGCTGTACCTCCTCCTCGACCGCCACCCCGAGGCCCGCACGGCCGCCCCCCAGGCACTCGTCAGCGAGACCCTGCGCCTCTACCCGTCCGCCTGGATGCTCCCCCGGCACGCCATCGAGGACGACGTCCTCGCCGGCCACCACATCGCGGCGGGAACGGACGTCCTCGTCTGCCCGTACCTCACCCACCGGGATCCTTCGCTCTGGCCCGACCCGGAGCGCTTCGACCCCAGCCGCTTCACCACCACCGGGACCCGACCCGCCCACCTCGCCGCCTACTACCCCTTCGGCCTCGGCGCCCGCGCCTGCCTCGGCACCCAGTTCGCCCTCCGCGAGACCACCGCCCTGCTCGAACTCCTGCTCCCTGCACACGACTTGTCGTTCCACTCCACCCCCACCCGCGCCGCCTACAGCATCACCGTCCGCCCGGACGGCCCCACGCCCGCGGTGCTGCTCAAGTGACCTGGGACGCCTCAGGGGTGCGCACCCGCCTCGCCGCCATGGCCGACGCCGACCCCGAACGCCGCCGCTTCGGCTCCGGCCACCACCAGTACCGGCTGCGTCCCCCGCTGGCACCGGATGCAGTCCAGGCATTCGAAGGGCAACACGGCGTACACCTCCCCTCCTCCTATCGCCGGTTCCTTCTGGACGTCGCCGACGGCGGAGCCGGCCCGGACTACGGCGTCGTGGGCCTGACGGAGGACATCGACGAGGAGGACGCCATCCACGACGTCCGCGAGGACGACCTGCGTCCCGGCGTCCTGGCCACACCGTTCACCGGACACGGCCCGCACGCGGTCGCGGGAAGCCTGGTCATCGCGGAGGGCGGCTGCGGCATGTGGTCCCGCCTCGTCGTCACCGGCCCGGACGCGGGCCAGGTGTGGCACGACGACCCCGACTGGGGCGGCCTCACCCCGGGCCCGGACTTCCACGACTGGTACGAGGCCTGGCTCGCCCCCGCAAAATCCCCTGGCGACGCGTGCCCGCACCAACCACGATGACCGCATGACCAAGATCCGCACCGCCACCGCCGACGACGCCGCCCTCCTCGCGCGGCTCAACGACCACGTCCACGCCCTGCACGTCGAACACCGCCCCGACCTCTTCACCCCGTCCCCCGACGCGGCGGCCCACTTCGAGGAACAGATCGCCGCTCCCGCCGTCACCGTCTTCATCGCCGAGTCGGCGGACGGCACGGCCGTCGGCTACGCGGTCGCCCGCATCGTCCACTGGCCGGGCAACACCTTCGCCGTCCCCGACGACGTCGTCTACCTCGACCAGCTCGCCGTCTCCCCCGACGCCGCCCGCACCGGCATCGGCTCGGCCCTCCTCGACGCGGTCCGCGCCCACGGCCGCACCGCAGGCTGCCGCCGCCTGACCACCGCCGTCTGGCACTTCAACACCCCTGCCCGAGCCTTCTACGAGTCCGCCGGCCTCGCCCCGATGAACCAGCAGATGGACCAGCTGCTGTAGGGCCGGCCGGCCCGCCGAGCCCGCCAGTCGGGGCTCTCGGCCAGGCTCGACGGGAACTGTGCTGCTTTAGGTGGATGAACCGACGCCGTTGGGGAGTTGACTGTCCCGTCAGGCGGTTCCGAAGCCGTCCTGCCACTTCCGGACCGCCACCGAAAGGCTTCGCCTCATGTCTCTGCTGCGCCTCGGAGTCTCCCTTCAGCCGCGCTGGCCCATCGAGGACGGAACCTCCGTGCTCCGGGCCGCCGCGCATGCCGAGCAACTGGGCTTCGACCACGTGGCGGTCGGTAACCGCCTCTTGGACAGCGGATCCGGCCTCGACACCGATCCTCTCGTCCTGCTCTCCGCGATCGCCGGTGCAACGACACGCCTGCGGTTGCTGACCTCCGTGCTCGTCGCGCCGTACTACCCGGCGCTCGTGCTCGCGAACCAGGCCGCCACCCTGGACGTCGTATCCGGCGGCCGCCTGGTCCTGGGAATCGGTACTGGTTGGAACCCTGACGAGTTCGAAGCCGTCGGCGTACCCTCCCGGGAACGAGGCGCCCGCACCGATGACCATCTCGCCGCCGCCAAGGCCCTGTGGACGACCCGGCCCGCTGACTTCGACGGGCCGTTCACGAAGCTGCGCGCCGCCCACCTCGGAGTGCCGCCGGTCACGCGTGGTGGCCCGCCGGTATGGGTCGGCGGCCACAGCGACGCCGCCTTGCGCCGCGCGCTGCGCTTCGGCGACGGCTGGTACGGCACTGGCGCCGATGCCGCGGAACTCACCGACGTGAAGAACCGCTTGCGCGGACTCGCCAGCACCGAAGAGCAGGCCGAACGTCTGACGCTCGCTTCGGCCGCCTTCCTCACGCCACCCGGAATCCCCGCGGCCGTCCCGGCTCCAGGACAGCCACTCGGCGGCAGTTCGCCCACCGCAGCGAGTGTCGCTGAAGCCCTCGGAAAGCTCACTGAGGCCGGACTCACGGTCTCCACCCTGTGGGTGCCCGTTGCAGCCGAGCACATGGAGAAGGCGATGGACTGGATCGCGTCCGAGGTCATGCCACAGCTCGCCTGACACCGGACCTCGCCCGGTTCGACCGGACTGCCGCGACGAAAGGGCCTCCGCCCCAGCGGAGGCCTCCCACCGAACGTGAGCACCCGCTCCGGGAAACGCTCCGGGTCGACACGCAGGGCGGTCGCACCGGGTCTCGCTCGCCGCGCTCGGCGCGACGCTGATCGATCCGATCCACACGCTGACCGAGTGGGCGAGGGCGAACGGCGACGCGGTACTCGATGCGCTGGACGCCGGGTCCCGAGCCTGACGCCCCTGGCAACTGACGCTCCCGCCAGGAGATTGATCGCCCTGAGCCGGATGGCGGTCGGCGTTCTCGTGGAAAATCCGTGGTCGGACGCCGCCTTACCTTGGGTTATGGTTCCGGCTGCCAGGTCTCAACGAGCGCTCAGAACAGGGATCCCCATGGTGGACGGCCGAAGCACTGCGACCCGCGCCCTGGCGATAGCCGGTGCCCTGCTGCTGAGCGGCTGCGCCTCCTCCGGCGGTCACCACCCCAAGGCCTCCGCCGCCTCCGCACCCGCCGCGCCGGGCGTCTGCGTGACGGCTGTGCCCGCGCCGGCTGCCACGGCGGCGGTCGCACCGGCGGTCGCACCGGTGGACCTGAGCGCCTGGACGCTGGTGCTGCCCACCGCCAAGCCCGGCGATCCGTCCGTGGCCGAGCAGCTCACCCCGGCCCGGCTCACCGACCCGTACCTCACCCAAGGACCGGGCGGCAGACTGGACTTCTGGGCCCCCGCGGGCGGCGCCACCACCGCCCACTCGCTGCACTCCCGCACGGAGCTGTCCGCGCCCCGGAGGTTCGCCCCGGGTACCGCCTGCCACCACCTGACCGAGAGCCTGGCGATCACCCGACTGCCGGACGTCTCGCACAAGATCACCGTCGGCCAGCTGCACGGTGCCGGTGCCGACGAGGCCGCACCCTTCGTCATGCTGGCCGTCCAGGGGGACAGCGTCGACGTGGCCATGGAGACCGTGCCCAAACCGCAGGGCTCGGTCGGGTCGGCGCCGGCGGGCGAGAAGATCCTGAAGTACCACCTGCTCAGCGGGGTGCGGCTGGGGACGCCGTTCGGCTACACCATCGCCGACAACGGCAATGGCTCGCTGACCTTCGCCGGCGACTGCGCCGGCACTCCCGGCTGCCAGGCCTCCCCGCCGGTCACCGCCCCCGTCCCGCCCGCCTGGACAGGGCGCAGCGTGCACTTCATGGCGGGCGACTACGAGCAGGACGACGCCGCGACCTCGCACACCGGCGGCGGCCGGCTCACCTGCTACGCGCTCACCACCGACTGACGATTCATCTGAGCACTGTGCCAACTGCGGCACCACGCCGGCGAGTAGCTGCCCACCACCGCCCGGGTGTCCCAACGAGCCGGTGTCCTCTGCCCGCCACGCTCGGAGGCGAGCACGGCGGGCCGGGCCGGTCCCTCGGGAGGGAGTCCGCCGCTCAGCGCGCGGCCGCACGCACCTGTGGGCTGATGGAACGCTCGGCCTGCTCGGCGTCCTTGAGGTAGGTGTCGACCTTCGCGTTGTCCGCCTCGTTCAGCGCGAGGCCGCCTTCACCCTGCCAGCCGCCCGGTCCGGGGGCGCCGGCCGGCTCGGCGCCGGCGGTGGCAGCGCCGCCCAGGCTCAGCGTGGCGACGAGCGCGGTCGTGGCGGCGACGCGTGAGAGCGTATTGATCAGGTGCATCCGGAGTCTCCCGACGGGGAACGGCCGACAGAACTGAGTCGCCTGGCCCAACGAGCCACCGACTGCGCGGCAACGGGCCGGTCAGTGACGGTGGTGGTTGTCGGGCTGGGCCGGATCGCCGGGGTGTTCCAGGCCTTCTACGAGGGTGAGGCGGGCTGCCCGTTCTCCGTCCAGCCAGCGGGTGAAGGCGACGCGGCGGGCGGCGTCGTGGACGGTGGCGGTGGTGTCGGGGCCGGGAGCGCTGGGTTCTTCGGAGAGCAGGGTGGCAGTCCAGGTTCCGACGGTGACCCACTCGCCCCTCCGGGACTTCCGCAGGGCTTCGGCGAGGGCCCGCGGGAGCGTTTCCGGGGCCGCCTCGCACTCGCCGTCCGGGAGGGTCAGGTGCCACACCACGGACGGCGGGCGGGTCGTCATCTCACGGTAGTGGGCCAGTTCGTGCTCCGTCGGCTCGACGCCCGCCGTGACGGCCTCGTAGACCGCCCGCACGGCGGCGCTGCCTTCGTAGGCGGCCGCCGTGATCGAGCCGAACTCGACGGCCGCCTGCTGGTCCAGGTGCACGGGGGCATCCGCTTCGACGGCGAGGTTGCGTTCGGCGGCCACCGCCTCGCACAGAGCCTCGGTCAGCATCACCTGGGCTACCCACCTCGTGAGCTGACGGTCCTCTGGGCTTCCAGGCCGTGGGAGAGCCGTCGAGCGGGGGCCCTTGCGCAGGGCGGCGAGGCGGCGGTCGAGGCCCGTGCGGGGGATCGGGCGGCCGTCGAGCAAGCCAAGCGTCACCGGCGGACCTCCAGGGCGACGGTCGGGCTGTACTGGCAGCGGCCGAACCACATCACCTTGGCCAGCGCCCAGTAGGCGCCGGGGTCGGCGTCCTCGGGGGTGGCGACGGCGAACGGGACCGTGGAGCACTCGCCGGCCGCGACCGTGAATCCCCGGACGGGCGCCGCGATCGCTTCCCAGGTGCCCCACGGTGAGACCACTTGCAGCTCGCCCCGGATCTCGCTCCGGGTGCGGTTCGTCAGCGTCAGGGTGAAGTTCGTCCGGCCGCCGGGGGTGAGAACGAGGGCCGCGGAGGAGACGGCGACGTCCAGGCCCGTGGCCCGGCCGCTCGTCGCCTTCGTGCCCTGGGCGGCCACCCACTCCTCGGGGGTGTCCCCCGGGACGGGCAGCAGGTCGGGCAGGTCACCGACGGCGATCGTCACCACGTCCTCGACCTGCTGGCCGCCGTGCTCCAGCCGCACGGCGGCGAAGTACAGGCCCGGCGGGACGTCCGCAGGCGGGGTGAGCGTCACCGGGAACCGCAGGTGGCCGCCCGCCTCCAGGCGGTACGGGCGGCTGCCGACGCTCGTCCGCCAACCCTCCGGCGGCAGGACCACGGCCGTGCCCTCGACCGCAGCGTCGCGGAGGTGGGAGGAGAGGACCGCAGAGACCGGCACCGGCTCCCCCGCCGTCCGCAGCAGGCCGGGCGAGACCCCCACCGACACCGGCAGGTAGCCGAGTGGTGCCGGGCCCCGGTTGTGCAGCCAGTAGCGGGCGTGCACGGGCTGGGCGGCTTCCGCCTCCGGGCCGAGGGCGGGACCCTCCGGGGGCGACGAGACGGTGGGGGCCGCCAGCAGTGTCACGATCCGCGAGCCGGAGAGGCCGAGGTCGGCCGGGCCGACCGGGCGTTCCAGCAGGTCCGCCTGCCGCAGCCGGCCGAGGCCCAGCGCGCCGCCGAGCGTCACCGTCCGTCCGAAGCCCGTCGACTCCACCAGACGGACGGTGAGTTCCGAACCCGACGGCAGCGCCGAGCCGTGCGCGATCGGGTTGCCCGCCGGCTTCAGCGCGCTCAGCAGCACCTCCCGCTGCGGCTCGACGCGCAGCCACGACAGGGTGGACGGCAGCGGGCCTTCCTGCGCGGGCACAACGCGGCCGTACAGCGGGTGGTTGAACTCCTGCCCCTGTGCGGGCAGCGCCTGCGCGCGCCAGTCGCCGGCTCCCCCGACCAGCGCGTAGCCGAACTCATGGGTCCAGTGCTGGAGTTGGAACGAAGCACCATCGGGAAGCGCGCGCCGGGGCGGATCGATCCAGACGCCGGACGGCCAGCCGGTGCAGGAGCGCATCAGGGAGAGGTGCAGCGCGCCGGTCGTGTCCACCGCGAAGCCCGGCAGGCCGTAGCTCAGCAACGCGACCGTGTGGTCCGCCAGTTGGGCGTCAGGATCACGAACGGGGCAGACGACCTCGATCCGCGCGTCCGCCAGGTCCTCCGTCAGTCCGGCCGGGTCCGTGACGACGAGCGCCGGGAGCGCCCGCAGGTCCCGCAGGTCCGCTCCGGGCTGCCACACCTCCGCAAGCGGCGAGGCCGCCGGCACCCACACCGCGCCGTGCGCCTTGAGCGCGCTCGCGTACTCCTCGCCCGCCCGTTGGATCAGATCCCTTGCCACGGTGTTGACTTCCGGACCACCCACGACGATCCGGAAGTCCGGCAGGTTGGAGTCCACGTCCAGCCAGCCGTACCGGGCCCAGTCGGCGCCCGAGGTGGTGGCCGTGACGCCGACCCGGGCGAGCGCCACGACGAGATCGCGGACGCCGGCGGCCGCGTCCAGCGCCGGCACGACGACCTCCGCCACGCCCAACGCCCGCTCGCCCAGGACCGACCCCGCCGGGTCGCGGAGCACCGCGCGTGCCGTGGCGCCGAGGCCGAACCAGGTGTTGGCCGGGTTGTCGAGCGTCCACGGCGCCTCCGCGGAGTCGACGTCGGGCATCGCGAAGCCCCGCCCGACGACCGCGCCCGCGACCTCGCTGACCGGCAGCGCGCCGAGGAGGTCGACGGGGAAGCGCAGTCGCAGCAAGCGGTCGGCACCGGAGTGGTCGACCACCCGGGTCCGGCAGTCGACCCGGTCGAGCCCGTGCCACAGCGTGACCGTCTGCTCGTAGCGGACGGCGTCCGCGGAGCCCGCGATCACCAGCCGCTCCCCGAGCGGTCCGACCTCCCGCCGGACGACGGCCGCCCCCGCGCCCGACCCGACCACCGGCCCCTTGGGCAGGAGGTGCCAGGGGCCTTCGCCGAAGTCGGGGTGCTGCGGGTACTCCTCGTAGACGCGCAGCTCGTTCCCGATCGCGCCGTCGCGGATCAACTCCCTTTCGTGCAGCAGGTCGTAGACCGAGGCGAGACCGCCACCGCGCGCAGGATCGGCCCGGACCCGGTACCGCCCGTTGGCGATCGTCCACCCGTCCTCGGCCGTCCAGGCCGCGCCCGGCTCGCTCGACGGCACCAGTCGCCACGTGCGCCATCCCAGCGCGGGAACGTCCGCCGCCAGGAACCGCAGCGTCCCCCGGTCGACGACGCTCGGCACCTCCGCACCGAGCGGGTCGAGCACCCGTACCGCGCGAACGTCAGGAGGCAGCCGAACGGCGACCAGATCCGTGCGGTCGAACGAGAGCGTGTTCGTGACGACCACCCCGAAACCGGTCCCCCCAAGGGAGATCCGGGACGTCAGCGCGTCCAGCGCCGCGTCCCGCACCTCCGCCGCGAGGTCGTGCGCCTCCCGCCAGCCGCCGAGCAGGTCGAGGTAGACCTGGTCGGACTCGGAGCCGGTGATCGCGTCGTGGTGGGCGCCGTAGGCGAGGTGGCGCCACACCTTGTCCATCGCCGCCGACGGGTAGCGGCCGAGCCCGTGGACGGATGCCAGCGTGGCCAGCTTCTCCGCGTCCACGGCCGCGACCTCGCCCGCGCGCTGGGCCTGCTTGGTGTCGATGTACGAGACGTCCTTGCCGGTGTAGACCGGGTTCATGTCCCGCGACTGCGGGCCCACCCGCCGCCCCTCGAGATCCAGCTCCGCCCGGACGGCGTCGAGGAAGTCCCTCGGCGTCCCGCACACGAAGCGCGGCCACAGGTACTTGGCGGCCCAGGAGCGGTGGATCGCGGTGACCCACTTGTTGGGCGGGGTGTAGTCCGTGCCGACGGGCAGCAGCAGGTTCCGCGTCGCGCCGACGGGCTTGAGCTTGCGGTACAGGTCGTACACGGCCCCTTCGGCGGTGGCGAGGTCCGGGGAGGAGTCCATCCACCAGCCGGCCGAGTAGTGGTGGGGCATGTAGTGGGTGAGGACGCCGTCGCCGCTCGGGGAGATCCACTCGAACTCGCTCGGGAACTGCATCACCCGGGCGTCATCCTTGCCCTCGCGGAAGTTCTTCTGGATCGGGCCCCACTGGTGGAACGGCCCGCGCGCCCAGGCGCTGCCGGTGAGGCCGGCCGCGGCCAGGTGCCCGGGGAACTGCGGGTCGTGCCCGAACACGTCCAGCTGCCACGCGGTCCGCGGATCGCCGCCGAGGATGTCGCGCTGGTAGCCGATGCCGTACACGATGTTGCGGATGGTCGTCTCGGCGCCGGTGAGGTTGGTGTTCGGCTCGTTGTAGGTGCCGCCGACCAGCTCGACCTGGCCGCGCGCCAGCAGCGCCCGGAGCTCCGCCCGTCGCTCGGGGTGCTGGTCGAAGTACGGCTTCAGGTAGTCGACTTCGGCGAGGACGAACTTGTAGACCGGGTCGCGCAGCGCGAGGTCCAGGTGCGCGTCGACGAGGGCGAAGCCGTTGCGCTCCCACAGCGGGCGGGTGGTCGCGTCGGCGGAGAGCAGTTCCCAGGGGGAGGTGTAGGCGGCCTGGGTGTTCCACCAGACCGGGTCGTAGTGGAAGTGCGGGACGAGGAACATCGTCCAGCCGGGCTCGGCGACCTCGACGACGGCTTCGGCCTCGCAGTCCCCGGCCGTCACGGTGACCGGCAGCCGGGCCCCGACGGCGGCGCCGGTGATCTCCAGCGGGACTTCGACCTCCCCCGTACCGGCCGCCTCGCCGCGCACGCCGGGACCGCTGACGGCGATCCGGGCGGTGGCGCCCTCGACGGTGACGCGCAGCAACTGGCGCGGGGCGTCCTCGGGGCCCACGAACAGGTCGGTGCTCTCGACGGCGGTGATGGTGACCGGCACGGGGAGGGTCCTTTCGACGGCGAGCAAGGAGGGCTACTTGCCCCAGGCCTCGAACTCGTAGATGCGGGCGGCCGGATCGGAGTCCTGGGTCGGCTTGGTGACGACCAGCCGGACGTAGCGGGCGGTGGTGTTCACCGTGTGGGTGGTCGTGCCCGCCGTGTTGCCGGTGACGTTCGCGACCGTCGTCCACGGGTCGGTGGTGGTGGAGCGCACCTGGATCGAGAAGTCCCGGGTGTTGTAGGACGCGCTCTCACCACCCGCCGACGCGTGCTCGACCACGAACTTCGACAGCTGCTTCGCCGAACCGAGGTCCACCTGGAGCCACTTGGCGGAGGTCAGGGTGCACCACTTGTCGCTCGTGCCACCGTTCACGCTGCCGTTGACGGCCTTCGCCGGCCCCTCGTTGGCGTTGCACTGGCCGGACGCGGTGGCGGGCCGGTGGAGCGCCAGGTCGCTGCCGGAGGGCGCGGCCGTCCAGGCCACCGTGGTGGACGCGGCCGTCGAGCGGCCGTACGTCGTCGAGACGGCCTCGACGTCGAGGACCGTACCGTCCTCGCTGCCCGACCGGTCCAATTTGCCGACGAAATAGGCGTCGTTGGGCGTGGCACCGAGGAACGTCCGGGTGCCGTCGGCGTTGCGCCGGTACACCTCGTAGTGGTGGACGTTGCCGCCGGGCGCCGCCGTCCACGAGAGCCGCAGGGACTGGCTGGCGCCGACCACGACGTCGCTCGCGCCGAGGACGGTGAGTCGCGAGGGCGCGGCCGGAGACTCCACCGAGCCGTCGTACACCGCGAGTTGGCCGATCCGGACGTCGTACGCGGGGTCGGATCCTTCAGCCCGGAGTCCGATCTGGGCGATCGTGCGGCCCGCGTACGGAGAGAGGTCGAGGGTGTGCCTTTCCCAGCCCGTACCGGTGTTGGCGCCCAGGTCGAGCGCGGTGAAGCTGTCGGGCGCGTCGGTGAAGGAGACCACGGCCCTGAGCTTGGTCGGCCCGGCGGCCGGGGTCTTCACGACCGCCGACAGCCGCGTGTTCGCCGCGACGGGCAGGCTGGTCTGGTACAGCCGCACGGTGTTGACGGAGTCGAGGGTGCCGGTGAGGCGCAGCGAGGAGCCGCCCTGGTAGGCGTCGGTGAAGTCGACGGACGGGGTGAGCCTGCTGCCGTCGGAGTCGACGACCCAGCGGTAGGTGGGCGGGACGTCCTGGAGGGAGAGGTTGTTCCAGCCGCCGGTGGCCACGCGGATGCCGCCGGCGTTGTAGAAGTCCCCCTGCCCGGTGTCGAAGTTGGTGACGAACGGCTTGGCCGTGACGGGTGAGGACTCGGCGACGTAACCGGCGAGGCCGGGCCAGCCGTCGGAGGGGTTGGTGTTGGAGGGGTCGGCGTTGGCGCCGACCCAGTAGCGGGAGTCCTTGGCGTAGAAGTCGTTGCGGTCGGTGGCGGACTTCCAGGTCCACTCGGGGCGGTAGAGGCCGAGCGAGGTGGTGTGCGGCCTGTCGGCGGGGAAGAGCGTGTTCCAGTCGACACTCGTGTTGTAGCCGTTGGCCTCGGTGTCGATGCCGGAGTAGAGCTCGTACTCGCTGCGGCCGAGCTGCCGGGCCAGCGTGCGGGAGGAGTCCAGACCCGACGGCGTCCAGCCGAAGTTGAGGAACATCGAGTCCGAGGTGCGCTTGGAACCGTCCTGCAGGAAGGGCGAGTTCGCGGACGTGAGCGCGTTCTGCCAGTCGACGGCGCCGGAGGTGGTCATGGCGTCGTACCACATGAAGTCGGTGCCGCTGTTCCGCGCCTCGGTGTACTGCATCAGGTCGCGCAACTGACCGGCGAGGGCCGGATCACCGCCTCCGGTCTCCTGGTTGACGAACCAGCCGTCGAAGCCGTAGTACTGGGCGGCCTGGACGAGCTTGTCGGCGACGGGGTAGCGGTCGCCGGACTTCTGGACGAAGTCGCGCACCCACTGGAGCCGGCCGCCGTAGGCCGCGGGCGGGAAGAAGACGGTGCCGTAGACCTTGACGCCGTTGCGGTGGGCCGCGTCGATGACGGTCGGGTTGGGGGCGAGGATGAGGCCCTCACCCGCCGAGCCGCCCCAGAAGACGAGCTTGTCGACGTACTGCCAGTAGCCGAAGGCGTAGTAGTTGGGGTCGGCGGAGCCCTGGGAGGGGTTGTTCGAGGTCGGGGCGAAGGAGACCAGGGAGGCGATCTTCCCTTGTCCCGCACGGGCGTTGGGGTTGGCGGCGAGGGACGGGTCGCTGGTGCGCGGCTGGAGGGGGACGCGGGAGCGGTTGAAGCGGGCGTCGGGGTCGGTGGACGGGTCCCAGTTGAGGATGGTGCCGGGATACCAGTACGACGCGTAGGGCTGGTTGCCGGCCGCGGCGGCCCTCACGGGCTGGGGTGCGGCGGGCGAGGCGTGGGCGGCGGGCACGACGCCCAGCGCGGCGGCGGCGAGCGCGGCGCTGAGCAGCAGGGGGAGACGTCTGGACATGCGGACTCCGATCGAGCGGAGGAGGGTGGGGGCGGGCCCACCGGCGCGGCGGGCCCGGTGCATGCGGGTGTGACGATGCGCATCGGAGGAGGTGCCGGCGATCGGCTGACGGTACGCAATCAACCGGCAGTGCCGGAGCCCCTCGGCGCAGCGAGGCTAAACCGGTTCAGAACCGCTGTCAACGACTCGCGCAACAACCGCCCCCGCGGGTGAACTGCCCGGCCCCTGGTGCGGAGCCGGCGGCGCCGTCGACTCCCGGACGGTCAGCCGCGGCGTCGGCATCTGGAGGTCCCGCCCGGGCCCGGCCTCGTCCAGGGCCTCCAGCAGACTGCGCGCCACCTGCTCCCCGAGGGCGAAGGTGTCCCGACTGAGCGCGGTGAGCGGCGGGTGGACGATCCGGGCGAGCACCGAGTCGTCGAAGGAGACGATGGACAGCTCGCCCGGCACCGCGACCCCCATCTCCCCCGCGACGCCCAGCCCGGCCACCGCCATCACGTCGCTGTCGTAGACGATCGCGCTGGGCCGTCGGGCGCGCGAGAGCAGCGTGCGGGTGGCCGCGGCGCCCTCGGCGTCGCTGAAGTCGGTCGGCACCGAGACCGCCTCCTCCAGCCCGAGCCGGCGCGAGGCGTCGCGCAGGGCGCGGATCCGCCGCTGGGTGTGCTGGAAGTGCGGGAGCCCGGCGAGGTGGGCGATCCTGCGGTGCCCGATGGCGGCCAGGTAGTCGACGATGGAGAGCATCGCCTCCCGGTCGTCGGCCCAGATCCGCAGCTGGCCGCCGCCCTTGCCGGGCCCGCCCAGGACGACGGCGGGCAGCCCGAGCTCGTCCAGCACGGGCAGCCGCGGGTCGCGGGTCTGCAGGTCGACGACGATGAAGCCGTCGACGCGGTGCTCGGAGGCCCAGCGCCGGTAGACCCCGATCTCGGCGGCGGTGTCCTCGACGACCATCAGGTGCAGCGCGACCGAGCTGGCCGAGAGCACCGCCTGGAGCCCGGAGAGCAGCTGGCTGAAGAACGGCTCGACCCCGATGGTGCGGGCGGGCCGGGCGATCACCAGGCCGACGGCGTCGGCCCGGGCGCCGCCGAGGGCGCGGGCGGCGCTGTGCGGCCGCCAGTTCATCTCCTCGGCGACCCGCAGGATCCGGGCCCTGGTCGCCTCGCTCACGCCGGGTCGCCCGTTGAGCGCGAAGGACACCGCGCCCTTGGAGACACCGGCCTGCCGGGCGATGTCGGCGATCGTCGGTCTGCCCACGGGACCCGACTCCTCTCTTGACATCCAAGTTTAGGCGGGAGCATAGTCCCTGGCATAGCTAGACCGGTTTAGTAAGTCAGGTTCTGAATTCCCGCGCAATCCCCCTGCGTACGCACAACTGAGCAGCATCCCCCACCCACCCCCCTGGACCGGGAGACCCTCAATGCGAAGAATCTGGGCGGCACTGACGACAACGGCGGTCACCGCCGCCGCACTCACCGGCTGCGGACTCGGCTCCGGCGACAGCAAGAACGGCGACAGCGTGGCCAGTGCGGCCGCGACCGGCGAGGTCAAGGGCAAGGTCTCGCTGCAGACCTGGGCGCTCAAGCCGAAGTTCACCGACTACATGCAGGGCGTGATCGACGGCTTCAAGAAGAAGTACCCGGGCGTCGAGGTCGACTGGCTCGACCAGCCCGGCGACGGCTACTCCAACAAGGTGCTCAGCCAGGCCGCCGCGGGCGACCTCCCCGACGTGGTCAACCTCCCCCCGGACTTCGCCCTCCCGCTGGCGAAGAAGGACCTCCTCCTCGACGTCTCCAAGGCCGACCCGAAGCTCGCCGACGAGTACGTCAGCGGCGGCGTCGACGCCTACCGCTTCGCCGGCCAGGATGGCGTCTACGGCTACCCGTGGTACCTCAACACCGATGTGAACTACTGGAGTTCCGACCTCCTCACGCAGAACGGCCTGGACCCGAAGAAGCTCCCCGCCAACCTGGACGAACTCATCGCCCAGGCCCGCGTCATGAAGGACAGGTCCGGCGGCAAGGCCTACCTGATGAGCCGCAAGCCGGGCATCGGCGACCTCTACAACGCCGGTGTGAAGATCATGGCCGACGACGGCAAGTCCTTCACCTTCAACACCCCCGAGGCCGCCGCACTGCTCGACAAGTACCGCGACGCCTTCAAGGAGGGCCTGCTGCCCAACGACGTCCTCACCAACACCTACGCGGGCAACAGCAAGCTCTTCAACTCCGGCACCGCGGCCTGGACCACCGCCGGCGCCAACTACATCACCTCGCTCGCCACCGACAACCCGACGCTCGCCCCCAAGGTCGTCCCGTCCGCCGCGTTCAACACGCCGCCGCTGTACGTCCAGGGCGTGTCCATCCCGAAGAGCACCAAGAACCCGGCCGCCGCGGTGGCCCTGGCCCGCTGGCTCACCAGCCCCGAGAACCAGGCCGGACTGGCCCACCTGACCAGCGTCTTCCCGTCCACCAAGGCCTCCGCGAACGACCCGTTCTTCAGCAAGGGCGACGGCACCAACGCGGGCGACGCCAAGGTGATCGCCTTCGCCTCGCTCGCCAAGGCGAAGCTCATCCAGCCCGTCGTGATCGACGACGCGATGAGCACGGTCATCAACCAGCAGATCGCCCTGGCGATCAGCGGGCAGGCGAGCTCCAAGCAGGCGCTCGACTCCGCGGTCCAGCAGTGCGACAAGCTGCTCAAGGGCTGATCCCGCGGCCCCGGACGGCGGGCGCCCCCACCCCGCCGCCCCCCGGGAACGACCGCACCGCCCCCAGGCCCCAGGAAGGCATCCGCATGACCCACCGGCGCTGGTTCACCCCCTGGCTGCTCGCCGGGCCCGCGATACTCTGGCTGGCCGTCTTCAACCTGTGGCCGGCCGTCAACACGGTGATCCTGTCCTTCACCAACGCCAAGCCCCTGGGCGGCGGCCAGTTCACCGGCCTGGAGAACTACGGACGCCTCCTCGACGACGAGCAGCTCGCCGACGCCCTGCTCAACAGCATCGTCTTCATGCTGGTCTGCCTCCCCCTCCTGACGGTCCTGCCGCTGCTGCTCGCCCTCCTCGTCCAGCGGAAGGTCCCCGGCATCACCTTCTTCCGCACCGCCTTCTACACGCCCGTCATCGCCTCCGCCGTCGTCGTCGCGCTGATCTGGGGCTGGGTGCTGGACGACCGCGGGCTCGTCAACGGCGTCCTCCAGCAGAGCGGACTCACCGACACCCCCGTCACCTTCCTCACCGACCGCTGGCTCCTCCTCTTCAGCGCCATCGCCCTGACCACGTGGAAGGGCCTCGGCTACTACATGGTCATCTACCTGTCCGCCCTCGCCAACGTGCCGCGCGAGCTGCACGAGGCCGCCGCCGTCGACGGCGCGAGCCCGCTGCGCCGGCTGTGGCACGTCACGCTCCCCGGCGTGCGGCCGACGGTCATGCTCGTCTCCGTGCTCATCTCGGTCAGCTCCCTGCGCGTCTTCTCCGAGCTGTACGTGCTCTCCAACGGCCAGGGCGGCCCCGGCGGCCGGGACATGTCCGTGGTGATGCTCATCCAGATGTACAGCCGCGGCTTCACCGGCCACCTCGGCTACGCCTCCGCGCTCAGCCTGCTGCTGTTCGTCATCACGCTCGGCCCGATGCTGCTCCTGACGCGCCTGAACCGGAAGGCGGACTGAACCGCGATGACGCCACGCCGATCCCGGGGTTTCAACACTCCGTCCCCCGCGCAGACCGCCGCACGCTACGCGCTCCTCGTCCTCGTGCTGCTCCTCGTCATCGGCCCGTTCCTGTGGCAGCTGTCCACGTCCCTCAAGGGCCCGGGCGAGGACGTCTACACGCGCACGCCGGACTTCCTGCCCGAGGACCTCACCTTCGGCAACTACGGGAAGGTCGCCGACACCATCCCGGTGTGGACCTACGCCCTCAACTCCGTGATCGTGGCCGCGATCTGCATCGCGGGCAACGTCGTCGGCTGCACCCTCGCCGGCTACGCGCTCGCCCGGCTGCGGTTCCGCGGCGCCAAGCTGGTGTTCGGCCTGTTCCTCGCCACGCTCGTGCTGCCCGGCGAGGTGACGATCGTCTCCCAGTACGTGCTCGTGCGCAGCCTCGGCCTCGCCGACAGCCTGGTCGGCGTCGCGTTGCCCGGCGCGCTCGCGATGCTCAACGTGCTGCTGATGCGGACGGCGTTCGCCGCCGTGCCCGCCGAACTCGACCAGGCCGCCCTGGTCGACGGCGCCACCGTGTGGCAGCGGCTGTGGCACGTCGGCCTGCCGAACGTGCGCGGCATGCTCAGCGTGATCGTCATCTTCACGTTCATCGGCGCCTGGGACGACTTCCTGTGGCCGCTGATCGTGCTCAACGACCCGCAGAAGTACACGCTCACCGTCGGCCTCCAGTACCTCAACGGCACGTTCTCCGCGAACCCCCGGCTGATCGCGGCCGGCACGATGATCGCCTTCCTGCCGATCGTCGCGGTGTTCGCCGTCTGCCAGCGCTTCTTCTTCAAGGGCGTCGAGGAGGGTGCCGTCAAGGGCTAGGGCTGGCCCCACCGTCCCGTCTACTCGTCGAGGATCCATGACCACCGCTCCGAACGTCCCCCGCTTCGGCGTCAACTACACCCCCACCACGGGGTGGTTCCACCACTGGCTCGACTTCGACCTCGACGCCGTCCGCGCCGACCTCGACTCGGTCGCCGCGCTCGGCCTCGACCACGTCCGCGTGTTCCCGCTCTGGCCGCTCTTCCAGCCCAACCGCACGCTCATCCGCCCGCGCGCCGTCGAGCAGCTCGCCGCGCTCGTGGACGCCGCCGGGGAGCGCGGGCTGGACGTCGCCGTGGACGGCCTCCAGGGCCACCTCTCCAGCTTCGACTTCCTGCCGTCCTGGACCCAGACCTGGCACCGGCGGAACGTCTTCACCGACCCCGACGTCCTCGACGGCCAGGCCGCCTACCTGCGCACCCTCGCCGAGGCGCTGCGCGAGAAGCCCAACTTCCTCGGCCTGACGCTCGGCAACGAGATCAACCAGTTCTCCGGCGACCCGCACCCCGACCCCGACCGGATCACCCCCGAGCAGGCCGGCGCGTGGCTGCGCCGCATGCTCGCCGCGTGCGAGGAGGGCGCGCCCGGCCGGCTCCACCTGCACGCCTCCTACGACGCCGCCTACTACCTCGACGGGCACCCCTTCACGCCGTGGCACTCGGCACGGATCGGCGCGGCCACGGCCGTGCACTCGTGGGTGTTCAACGGCACCGCCCAGCGCTACGGCGCCGGGTCCACCGCGACCGCGCAGCACGCCGCCTACCTGGTCGAGCTCGCCAAGGCCTGGGCGGACGACCCGGCGCGCCCGGTCTGGCTCCAGGAGGTCGGCGCCCCCGCCCCGCACATCGCCCCGGAGGACGCCGCCCGCTTCACCGGCGCGACCGTCGAGGCCGTCCTGGACTGCCCGGACCTGTGGGGCGTCACCTGGTGGTGCTCGCACGACGTCGACCGCTCGCTCGCCGACTTCCCCGAGCTGGAGTACGGCCTCGGCCTGTTGACCACGGACCGGACGGTCAAGCCGGCCGGCGCCCGGCTCGCCGAGGCCGCCGCCGAGGCGCGCCGCGCGTGGCAGCCGCCCAAGCCGCGGACGACGGCGGTGGTGATCGCCGCCGGCGACGAGGTCACGGCGCCGGGGCGCTCGGTCTGCGCCCCCGGCGGCTCCGCCTTCGAGGCGTTCATGCACCTCACCGAGGCGGGCGCCCGCCCGACCACCGTCCTCGCCGAGCACGCCGAGGACCACGCGCACCTGGCCGCCCGCGGAATCACCGAGGTGGTACACCCCGACGACGTACGTTCTCTCTGAGCCGTCCTCACCAGCAACGCAACGGAGCCTGCCGACATGCACGATGACCGCACCCTGGTCGAGTCCCGCCTCAAGCGCGTCCTCGACGAGCGCATCCGTCCCGCCGTGTATCCCGAGTCCGTCCCGCTGACCGTCACCATCTGGACGGCGCCCGGCGAGCCCGTCCCGGTCGCCGAGGGCCTGGCCGCGCCGCGCTCCCCGATCGCGGTCGGCGACGCCTGGGGCGCGCCGTGGGGCACCAGCTGGCTCACCGTGACCGGCACGGTGCCGCAGGCGTGGGCCGGACGGACGGTCGAGGCGCTGATCGACCTCGGCTTCGACGCCAACATGCCCGGATTCCAGTGCGAGGGCCTCGTCTACCGCCCGGACGGCACGCCGGTGAAGGGCCTCAACCCGCAGAACCAGTGGGTTCGCGTGGCCTCCCCGGCAGCCGGCGGCGAGCCGGTCCTCCTGCACGTGGAAGCGGCGTCCAACCCGGTCATCCTCGACTACCACCCTTTCCTGCCGACCGAGTTGGGCGACAAGGAGACGGCCGGCGACCGGCCGCAGTACAAGCTCGCCCGGATGGACCTCGCCGTCTTCGACGAGACGGTGTGGCAACTGGTGATCGACCTGGAGGTCCTCGGCGAGCTGATGGCCGAACTGCCGGTCGAGGGCGCCCGCCGCTGGGAGATCCTGCGCGCCGTGGAACGAGCACTGGACGCACTCGACCTCCAGGACATCAACGCCACCGCAACACAGGCCCGTTCGGAACTGGAAGGCGTCCTTTCCGCCCCCGCCGCCCCGTCCGCCCACCGGATCAGCGCGATCGGCCACGCCCACATCGACTCCGCCTGGCTGTGGCCGCTGCGCGAGACGGTCCGGAAGGTGGCCCGCACCACCGCCAACATGACCGCGCTGCTGGAGGACGAGCCCGACTTCCTCTACACCATGTCCCAGGCGCAGCAGTTCGCGTGGATCAAGGAGCACCGCCCCGAGGTGTACGCACGCGTGCGCAAGGCCGTGGCCGACGGGCGGTTCGTGCCGGCCGGCGGCATGTGGGTCGAGTCCGACACCAACATGCCGAGCTCGGAGGCGATGGCTCGCCAGTTCGTCCACGGAAAACGCTTCTTCCTGGACGAGTTCGGGGTGGAGAACCACGAGGCCTGGCTGCCCGACACGTTCGGCTTCACCGGCGGCCTGCCGCAGATCATCCGCAACGCGGGCTCCACGTGGCTGCTGACGCAGAAGATCTCGTGGAGCCAGGTCAACAAGTTCCCGCACCACACCTTCCTGTGGGAGGGGATCGACGGGACGAGGATCTTCACCCACTTCCCGCCCGTGGACACCTACAACTGCTCGATGAAGGGCAGCGAAATCGCCCACGCCGCACGCAACTTCAAGGACAAGGGGGTGGCCAGGCACTCGCTCGCGCCGACCGGCTGGGGTGACGGCGGTGGCGGCACGACGCGCGAGATGGTCGCCAAGGCCGCACGGCTGAAGGACCTGGAGGGCTCGGCGACGGTCCGCTGGGAACGGCCGGCCGAGTTCTTCGCGAGGGCCGAGGCCGAGTACCCGAGCCCGCCGGTATGGGTCGGCGAGCTGTACCTGGAACTGCACCGGGCCACGCTCACCAGCCAGGCGAGGACCAAGCAGGGCAACCGGCGCAGCGAGAACCTCCTGCGCGAGGCCGAACTCTGGTGCACCACGGCGACGTTGCGGACCGGCGCCGCGTACCCGTACGAGGAGCTGGACCGGATCTGGAAGACGGTGCTGCTGCACCAGTTCCACGACATCCTGCCCGGCTCGTCCATCGCCTGGGTGCACCGCGAGGCCGAGGCGACGTACGCGGCGCTGGCCACCGAACTGGAAGCACTCGTCGGCCGCGCCCAGCAGGCGCTCGCCGGTGACGCCGCCGGCGGACACGAACTGGTCTTCAACGCGGCACCACACGAACGCTCCTCGGTGCCCGCAGGCGGAGCGGCACCGGCACCGGCCGCACCCGGCACCTGCACCGCAACCGAACGCCCCGGAGGAGGATTCACGCTCCACAACGGCCTGTTGGACGTCGTCATCGACGCCGAAGGCCTGATCGCCTCCGTCACCGAGGTGGCGAGCGGCCGCGAGACCGTCGCCCCCGGCACGAGGGCCAACCTGCTCCAGCTGCACCCCGACTTCCCCAACATGTGGGACGCATGGGACGTCGACCAGTTCTACCGCAACACGGGAACGGACCTCACCGGCGTCGACGCGCTCACCGCCACCACCCACCCGGACCGGGCGACCGTCCGGATCGAGCGCTCCTTCGGCTCGTCCCGCGTCGTCCAGACGCTCACCCTGCGGGCCGGCGCGCAACGCCTCGACATCGACACCGAGGTCGACTGGCACGAGACCGAGAAGTTCCTCAAGGCCGCGTTCCCGCTCGACCTCCACACCGAGCGCTACGCGGCCGAGACCCAGTTCGGCCACCTCTACCGCCCCACCCACACCAACACCAGCTGGGAGGCGGCGAAGTTCGAGGCCTGCAACCACCGTTTCGTCCACCTCGACGAACCCGGATGGGGCGTCGCCCTGGTCACCGCGTCGACCTACGGCCACGACGTCACCCGGACCGTGCGCGACACCGACGGCGGGACGACCACCACCGTCCGCTTCTCGCTGCTGCGCGCCCCTCGCTTCCCCGACCCCAAGACCGACCAGGGCCTGCACCGCTTCCACCACGCCCTCGTCCCCGGCGCGACGATCGCCGACGCGGTCCGCGAGGGCTACCGCATCGGCCTCCCCGAGCGGCGGGTCACCGGCAGCACCACGGAGGTGGCACCACTGGTCGCGCTGGACAACGACGCCATCGTCGTGAGCGCCGTCAAACTCGCCGACGACCGCAGCGGCGACCTGATCGTCCGCGTCTACGAGGCGAACGGAGGCCGCGCGAGGGGCCGCCTGACCACGTCCTTCCCCCTGGCCGGAGCCCAGCCGTGCGACCTGCTGGAACGCCCGTGGGAGGGCACCCGGGGAGACGTGACACTGACCGAGGGCACGGTGGAACTCGCCCTCCGCCCCTTCGAACTGGTCACCCTGCGCCTGAGCACACAAGGCTGACCAGCCACCTCAACCACCCCCTCCCCCGCACCCTCCCAGCCACCTCAACCACCCCCTCCCCCGCACCCTCCCCCCGGCCCCTCCCCCCAGCGAGAGGGTGCGCTGCGGGAGGGGGTGGCGGAGGGGGTGGCCGCGGAGAGGGGCGTGACGGGTGATTTTCAGACTGCCAACG
>NZ_JBEZGX010000052.1:0-61858 GCF_040650235.1 Kitasatospora sp. NPDC048722 | reverse complement strand
AGCCATCCCGAACTTGCCGGGGCGCTGGACCTCTTGGGCGAGCAGCACCAGGCCATCGGACGGATCAAGGAGGAGCTGGTCGCCCTGCTGGCCGAGGCCGGCCTCGCGCAGCACCGCCGCGTCGCCCGCGTACTGTTCCAGGCAACCTCGGGCACCACAGGCGCACGGGACGCCGTCCGGCTGGACGGGTATGTGGCCGAGTTCGCCGGCGAAGCCGCGGGCGCCCCGGAACAGCCGTCCGTCGATGACCAGGGCGGCGCCGATCCCGGCCTCGGCGGAGACGTGGACGAAGGTCTGCGCCGCCTGCTCGGCGCTCCAGTACTCGGCCAGCGCCCCGAGGTTGGCCTCGTTCTCCGGTTCGGGCACGGTGTCCGGGTCGGGCCAGTGGTCGGCGAGGCGGACACCGCGCCAGCCGAGGTTGGGAGCGCGCTCGACCAGCCCGGCCGGTTCGTTCGGCACCACTCCGGGGACCGCCAGGACGCGGCCCTCGACGCGCAGGCCGAGGGCGGTGGCCTCCGCCTGCGCGTCGGCCGCCAGCGCGGCGACCTCCGCCAGGACCTCCCCGGCCGGCCGGCCGGCGTTCTCCCGTTCGACCCGGCGCCACACCCGCGGCTCGCCGCGCAGGTCCGTCACGCAGGCGCCGAGGTGGGTGATGCCGATCTCCAGCCCCAGACCCGCAGGGCCCCGGTCGTTCACGGCCAGCGCCCGTCCTGGGCGGCCGACCCGTCCGCTGGCCGCGGCCGCCGCCTCGGTCAGCGCTCCGCGGCCGATCAGCTCGTCCACCAGGGAGGAGACGGCCGCCCTGGTCAGGCCGACGCGCCCGGCAACGTCCGCACGGGAGAGCGGGCTGTGCCCGGCGACCGCACCGAGCACCAGTGAGAGGTTCTGCCGTCGCATGTCCTGCTGCGACGCAGGTCCGCCGTCCGGCCCCTTGCCCGCCCCGACCACCAACGTCACGCGCCCCTCCTACCGGTCCTCGGCCGGGGCTCCCTGCAAGGCCCCGGCCCGACGCAGGGTATCCCCGATCCGCATCAACGCGTCCTCGTCCTTCTTCACGGCCTCCAGGACCGGGCCCTCGGCCGTCCGCCAACGGCGCGCCACGGCGTCGGCGGGCTCACCGGTGAGCAACGCGGCGGCCTGGGCCGCGGCACCGAGCGCGACCAGTTCCTGGGCGGCGGGCACCTGGACCGCCCGCCCCGAGAGCCGCAGTACGGTCCGCTGCCAGGCCGGGCCGCGCGCGCCGCCGCCGATCAGCAGGAGTGGTTCGTCGCCCTCGGGGTCCTCGCCTCCCGCGCGGAGGACACCGTCCAGCGCCGCGAGCAGGGCGTGGGCGGCGCCGTCGTAGGCGGCCTGGAGCAGCTGGCCCCGGGTGGTGTCGTGGCGAAGTCCGTGGACCAGACCGGAGGCACCCGGGAGGTCCGGGGTCCGCTCGCCGTCCAGGTAGGGCAGGACGACCGCGGTGCCGCCGTCCTCGACCTCCTCGCGGCCGCGTCCGAGCAGGGCGGCGAAGCGGTCGACGGCCAGGGTGCAGTTGAGCGTGCAGGCCAGCGGCAGCCAGCCGCCGAGGGCGTCGGCGAAGCCCGCGACGGTGCCGCTCGGATCGGTGGGCCGGGTCCGGCCGACGGCGTAGACGGTGCCGGAGGTGCCGAGGCTGAGCACCGGCTGCCCGGGGAGGAGGCCGAGCCCGAGGGCCGCCGCCATGTTGTCGCCGGTGCCGGTGGCCACCGGTGCTCCCTCGCGCAGCGGCAGACCGGGACGGACGACGCCGGCCCGCGCACCGGCCGGGAGGACCTGGGGCAGGAGCGCGGGATCGAGGCCGATGCGGGCGAGGAGGTCCCGGTCGTACCCGTCCGGGCCCCACCAACCGGTGCCCGACGCGTCGCCGCGGTCGGTGACGGCCTCCCCGGTCAGCCGCTCCGTCAGGAAGTCGTGCGGGAGGCGGACGGCCGCGACGCGGTCGGCCGCGGCGGGCTCGTGGGCGCGCAGCCAGGCCCACTTGGGGGCGGTGAAGGCGGCGGTCGGGACGCTGCCCGTGCGGCGGGCGATCTCCACCGCGCCGAGCGCGTCGCGCAGTTCGGCGGCCTGCGGCGCGGACCGGACGTCGTTCCAGAGCACCGCGGGGCGGACCGGGCGGCCGGCCGCGTCGAGGGTGACGAGGCCGTGCTGCTGGCCGGCGACCGAGACGGCGGCAGCGCGGTCCGCCCAGCCCGTCCCGGCCGCGGCAGCGCCGAGCGCCTCCCACCACTGCTCGGGGTCGCTCTCCCGGCCGGCCCCCGTGCTGACGGTGTGCTGGGCGCGGCCCTCGCCCACCACGGCGCCGGTGTCGATGTCGACGGCCAGGGCCTTGGTGGACTGCGTCGAGCTGTCGACGCCGATCACGACGCGCTGCTCAGCCATGCGTTCCTCCGGTGTGCGGGTTCCTTTTGACGTTCCGGCATACTAATTTGTTGAGAGCCCTGACAAACACCCCTCCGCACGTGATTCGGAGCCGCGTCATGTCCAGCGACCCGCTCGTCCCCACCCCCGCGCACAAGTTCACCTTCGGCCTGTGGACCGTCGGCTGGCAGGGGCGCGACCCCTTCGGCGACGCGACCCGCCCGGCCCTCGACCCGGTCGAGACCGTCCAGCGGCTGGCCGCCCTCGGCGCCCACGGCGTCACCTTCCACGACGACGACCTGATCCCCTTCGGCGCGGGCGAGGCCGAGCGCGAGCAGACGGTCAAGCGCTTCCGCGCCGCCCTGGACGCGGCCGGGCTGAAGGTGCCGATGGCCACCACCAACCTCTTCACCCACCCCGTCTTCAAGGACGGCGCGTTCACCGCCAACGACCGCGACGTGCGGCGCTACGCGCTGCGCAAGACGATCCGCAACATCGACCTGGCCGCGGAGCTCGGCGCCTCGGTCTACGTCGCCTGGGGCGGCCGCGAGGGCGCCGAGTCGGGGGCGGCCAAGGACGTGCGCACGGCCCTCGACCGGCTGAAGGAGGCCTTCGACCTCCTCGGCGAGTACGTCGAACGGCAGGGCTACGACCTGCGCTTCGCGATCGAGCCCAAGCCCAACGAGCCGCGCGGCGACATCCTGCTGCCCACCGTCGGCCACGCCCTGGCGTTCATCAACGAACTGGAGCGGCCCGACCGGGTCGGCCTCAACCCGGAGGTCGGCCACGAGCAGATGGCGGGCCTCAACTTCCCGCACGGCATCGCCCAGGCCCTGTGGCACGGCAAGCTGTTCCACATCGACCTCAACGGCCAGTCCGGCATCAAGTACGACCAGGACCTGCGTTTCGGCGCGGGAGACCTGCGACAGGCCTTCTGGCTGGTCGACCTGCTGGAGTCCGCGGGCTACGACGGACCCCGCCACTTCGACTTCAAGCCGCCGCGTACCGAGGACTTCGACGGCGTGTGGGCCTCGGCGGCCGCCTGCATGCGCAACTACCTGCTGCTGGCGGAGCGTTCCCGCGCCTTCCGCGCCGACCCGGAGGTCCACGCCGCGCTCACCGCCTCGCGCCTGCCCGAACTCGCCCTCCCCACGGCCCAGGACGGCCTCACCGGGCTCCTGGCGGACCGCTCCGCCTTCGAGGACTTCGACGTCGACGCCGCCGCCCGCCGCGGCATGGCGTTCGAGCAGCTGGACCAGCTGGCCTACGAACACCTCCTCGGCGCCCGCTGACCGCGATCGGCGCCCCGGCCGGGTCGTGCAGGCTGCCGACCCGGCTCGCTCCGTCGCGCTCGGGCCGGCCTCTCACTACGGCCGCCGTAGTGCGGTGACTCCCCATGACGGAATCCGGGGACGAGAACAGCGAAGTCCTGGTCCGCGACCTGCTGCGGGAACAGCATCCGGACCCGGCCGAACCGCCCGTCCGCGAGGTGGAGGGCGGCCGGGGCGACCACTCGGCCGACGTGCCGGCGGCCTTCCTCAAGGCGCTGTACACGGAGGCGCCCGCCCCGACGAGTGCACGGGCCGCTTCGAGGACGGCTTCGAGGACGGCTTCGAGGAATTGGCTGATGCAGGCACCGGGCCTGCATCAGCCACGGGACTCGCCGCTGGTCATGACGCTCGTCGGCCTCCCCGGTCGCGGCGGCCCGCGCCCCGCCCTCGCCCGCGCAGGGCGGGACCGTGCGGCGTGCTGTGCCGTGGGTGACGTTCACTCCCGCGAAGCGGGTGACTGCGCCCGTGCTTCGATCACCAGTGCGTGACCGGGGTGGTTGGTCAGGCCCGGGGCTGCGACGCCGACTTGGGCGAGGTACTGGCCGGTCAGGGTCAGCGCGGTCGTCCGCCGAGCCCAGGCGGGCCAGGTGTGCTCCGGGGAGGAGACTTCGGGGCGCACCCGCAGGGCGTAACGGCTCGTGGGTTCCAGACCGGGCAGACGCACGGGCGCACCGTTCTCGGCGACCGAGGTGCCCAGCTGGACGTAGGCGAAGACGGCGTGGGCCCGGTCCCGGGAGACGACGCCGTGGACCCAGGCGGCCGGGTCGGGGTGGTCGGTGCGGACGACGTCGCCGCCGTGGAGCAGCGGCCGCAGCTGCTTGTAGGCCCCGACCCACGAGGTGAGCGCGTCCAGGTCGTCCCGTGACCAAGCGGAGATGTCGGACTCGATGCCGGCGTGTCCGAACAGGGCGGTGGCGCAGCGGAAGGCGAGCGTGGTGTCCCGGTGACTGATGTGGGCCGGCGCGGAGCCGATGTGGGAGCCGATCAGCTCGTAGGGCAGGAGGAGGCTGGTCCAGCGCTGGATGGCCTGGCGTTCGATCGGGTCGATGTTGTCCGATCCCCAGATCCGGTCGGTGCGCTCCAGGATGCCGAGGTCCGCACGGGCACCGCCGGACGAGCAGGACTCGATCTCCAGCCCGGGGTGGCGACCGCGCAGTTCGTCGAGGAGCCGGTAGACCGCCGTCGTCTGGGCGTGCACGCCGGGCCGGCCGTCGTGGACGGCGTCGGCCAGGTCGCGGTTGTGGTCCCACTTGAGGTAGTCGATGCCCACCTCCCCGACCAGGGTGCTGATCCGCTCCAGCAGGTAGGCGTGGGCGTCGGGGTTCGCGACGTCCAGGACGTGCTGGCTGCGCTGCTCGAACGGGAGGCGTTCGGCATCGGCGAGGAACCAGTCGGGGTGGGCGCGGGCCAGGTCGGAGTCCGGGTTGACCATCTCGGGCTCGACCCAGAGGCCGAACTGCATCCCGAGCCCGTGGACGTGGTCGGCGAGCGGGCCGAGCCCGTCGGGCCACACCTTCTCGTCGACGTACCAGTCGCCGAGGCCGGCCCGGTCGTGGCGGCGGTGCCGGAACCAGCCGTCGTCCACCACGAACCGCTCCACGCCGACCGCCGCCGCGGTGTGCGCGAGGGCGCGCACCCGCTCGGGGTCGTGGTCGAAGTAGACCGCTTCCCAGATGTTCATCGTGACCGGCCGGGCGCTGGTCGGGTGCCGGGGCCGGCCCCGGAGCATGTCGTGGAATCCCCGGCTGATCCCGTCCAGACCCGAGCCGGAGGTCGCGAAGTACACCCACGGGGTCCGGTACGACTCGCCCTCCGCCAGCCGGATTTCACCCGCGTCCAGCAGTTCGCCGCCGCCGAGGACCGTCGTCCCGTCGGCCAGCCGCTCCGCGTACTGGACGTGGTTGCCGCTCCAGGCGGCGTGCACGCCCCAGACCTGGCCCTGCCGGAAACCGAAGCCCGGCGTCCCGGCGAGCAGCAGTCCGGCGTCGAAGCCGGTGCGGCCGCGCCGGCTCTCCCTCGACCACGTGCCCTGCCGCAGCGGGGCTCGCTGCGGGGAGCGCTCACGGGCCCAGCGGCCCGCGAAGTCCAGCAGTTCCTCGGCCTGGGCGGGCACCGGGAGCACGCACGCGAGGACATCCAGGGTGTAGACGTCGGTCACGGTGTTGGTCAGGGCGTGGCGCATCCGCACCACGCCCTGATCCGTCATCTGCAGCTCGGTGTCCAACGCGAGCCCCGCGCCACGGTCCACGGCCCGTACCCGGACGGCACCGCCCCGGACGTCCTGGGCGCGCACGCCGACCGGCTCGGCGAGCTCGAAGCGCGGGGGGCGGACCCGGCCCTCGCGGTGCCCGGCCAGGGTCGGCCGTCCGAACCAGGCCTGCCCCTGGGAGGGCATCAGGCTCCCGGCCCGGGGCCGCCGGCCCATGGCGTCGAGCACCTGCGCGGCGTCGCCGGCGCGGAAGCCGGGATCGACGCCCCAGTGCAGCACTCGAGGCAGCCCGGGGCCGGCGGTGTCGATCGCGAGGGCAGCATCACCGGCCGTCAGCACGACGACGTTCGTTTCAGTCATTTCGTCCTCGTTCAGGGGGCGGGTCCTGGTTCAGTTCCCGGCAGTGCGCCGGGCCACACCCTCGGCAGCACGGCAGCCGTGGGCGACAGCCGGTGGTGCGGTCTCCGTAGCGGCCGGCGAGCCGTGCCCCGCGGACAGGGCGCACTCGTAGGGATAGCACGCTCACCCCGCACAGAACATCCCATGAATAGCACAAACCTGAGGGCCATGGCGAAGGGACCAGCGTCCGAAGAATCCATCAAAAGCCGGTTCCGCGAGAGGTCTTGGCCGATTACGGCCCACTCGATGTCGCCCTCACACATCCCATGTCTGATGGCGAGCAGTTCGCCGTGCCGCACATCTTGACAGCCACCGTGGCGCTGCCAGAATCGGCGGAAGCCCGCCGTGTTATCGCTAACAACTGGTCCCGGCTCGACGGCGTGCGGATCGTTCGAGCCTCCCCGCCCGCGCGGGCCGCGCTTCGGTGTCGCGGACCGGAACATCCAGCACGCCCGACGACGAAGGGTCCGGCCATGGCCATCACCAGACGTGTGTTCCTGTCGAGCGCCGCAGGGGTCGTCGCCGCCGCGACGGCGAACCTGACGATCGGTACGGCGAAGGCGCTCGCGACCCCGTCGTCCTACACGCCCACCTGGGCGTCCGTGGACAGGCACCCGCCGGCGCCGGAGTGGTTCCAGGACGCCAAGTTCGGGATCTACTTCCACTGGGGCGCCTTCAGCGTCCCGGCCTACGGCAGCGAGTGGTACCCGCGGAACATGTACATCAGCGGCAGCGACGTGAACAACCATCACATCGCCACCTACGGGGACCCGTCGGTGTGGCCGTACGACAACTTCCTCGACGGGGCCCGCGACAAGGCCGGCAACTGGGTGCAGTTCTCGCCCAAGTTGGCCTCCCAGGGCGGGAACTTCGACCCGGACGCCTGGGCCCAGCTCTTCGTGGACGCCGGCGCCCGGTTCGCCGGGCCGGTGGCGGAGCACCACGACGGCTTCTCGATGTGGAACAGCACGGTCAACGAGTGGAACTCGGTGCAGCGAGGACCGAAGCTGAACCTCCTGCAGATCTTCCGCGACTCGATCCGGCGCAAGGGTCTGAAGCTGCTGGTGGCGATGCACCACGCGTACAACTTCAACGGCTACTACGACCACGCGCCGGCGCAGCCGACCGCGAGCCTGCAGAAGCTCTTCGGCCAGCTGGGCACCACGGCGGAGAACCAGCTCTGGTACGACAAGCTCAAGGAGGTCATCGACCTGGCCCAACCGGACATCCTGTGGGAGGACTTCGACCTCTCCAGGGTCGACGAGACGCAACGCCTGAACTTCCTGTCGTACTACTACAACCAGGCCCTGAGCTGGGGCCGGGAGGTCGTGGCCACCTACAAGGACGGCTACGACAACCTCGGCGAGGTCTTCGACTACGAACGCGGCGGCCCGGGCGACATCGCCAACCCGTACTGGCTGACCGACGACAGCATCAGCAGCTCCAGCTGGTGCTACACGGTCGGCATCGGCTACTACTCCACCACGCAGATGTTGCACGCGCTGATCGACCGGATCAGCAAGAACGGCAACATGCTGCTCAACATCGCTCCCATGGCGGACGGGACGATTCCCCAGGGCCAGAAGGACGTCCTGCTGGGCATCGGCGACCACCTCCACCGGTTCGGCGAGTCCCTGTACGCCACCCGGGCCTGGACGGTCTACGGGGAGGGGCCGACCAAGATGGGCGGCGGCTCCTTCACCACCCCCGTCGCGGGCACGAACAAGGACTTCCGGTTCACCCGCAGCAAGGACAGCACCGTCCTGTACGCCACGGTCCTGGGCTGGCCCGGGAGTTCCACGACCATCAGCACCCTGGCGAGCGGCCGCATCGACCTCGGCTCCCTGACGTCGGTCCAGCTGCTCGACGCGAGCGCGGGCACGTACACCAGCCTGCCCGCCCCGACCCAGGCGAGCGACGGCCTGCACATCACCCTGCCGTCGTCCTCGGCCCCGTTCGGCGCCCTCGCCTACGTGCTGAAGTTCACCTTCTCCGGTCAGATCCCCGTCCTGCAGCCCGGGGGCACCGGCGTGGTCACCGCGTACAGCGACGTCTCGTACGCGGGCACGGCGGCCGGGCTCGTTCTGGGCGGCTACACGGCCGCCCAGTTGCAGAGCGCGGGTCTGGCGGCGCGGACCATCTCCTCCGTGCGGGTGCCGGCGGGCTACCAGGTGATCGGCTACTCCGGCGACAACTTCACCGGGACGGCGTGGACCTTCAGCGCGGACAACCCCGACCTGCGCAACACCGGCAACAACGACGCCATCACCTCGCTGAAGGTGATCTTCAACCCGGCCACCTACTTCCGGATCAACAACGTCACCGACGGCCTGGCCCTGGACAGCGGCGGCAACGTCACCTCGGGCAGCAACCTCAAGCAGTGGACCTGGGACGCCAGTCCCAACCTCCAGTGGCAGGCCGTCGACCTCGGCAACGGCTACTACAAGCTGGTCAACCGCACCAGCGGCATGGTCGCCGACGGCTGGGGCGCCACCGCCAACGGTTCTCCCGCCCGGCAGGCCGCCTGGAACGGCGGCACCAACCAGCAGTGGCAGATCACCGACCACGGCAAGGGCGCGTACAGCATCGCCAACCGCACCACGGGCCTGGTCCTGGACGGTGGCGGCCAGGTCGCCGCAGGCTCGGTCACCAAGCAGTGGACCTGGGACGGCAGCTCCAACCTGCAGTGGACCTTCACGGCCCAGTAGCCGGTCGGAGAGCGTGAGCAACAGCGGTGACACCGACGCACGGGCCGAACTCCCCTCATCCGGAACGGGGTTCGGCCCTCCGGGCCCGCCAGCGGCTCATGGAGGCCGTTGGCGACTCCTTCGCGCTCGCGGCCGACCTCGTCTGGCGGCGCGTGGAGGGCGCGTGGACACCGTCGTCCGGTTGGACCTCGACCGGGGCCCCTCCCTCATCCGCGTCGCACGGCGAACCCGGCTCCAGGCCGCCCGACGCGAGGAACTCCTTCCCAGCGGCCGTCAGTCGCCGTGAGCCGCCTGGCGCGACGGGCTGTTCGCCACGGCGTGGCACGAACCTGGTCGCGACCGGATCCTCGTACCCGACCTGGTCGCCCGGCCGGAGAACCGCCACCTGACGCTGGTGCGGTCGCGGTCGCGACCGGAGGAGTCGAGCCGGCTCGACACCCCCCGGGGCGCCGGTGAGCGGTCCGGCTCGGGTGCACCCGTGCCGGCAGCCTTCTCCGCCGTCCGGTCCCGTCGAAGGCGAGAGCGTGCCCAGCACGCTTCCGCCGACCAGCACGCGGGTCGGCCCCGCGGCCCCGGTGCTTCGGCTCTGCCGGCGACCTGGTCAGCCGAGCCGGTCCGCGACGTCGGCTCCTTCCCGTACGAAGACCGGGATGCGCTCCAGCGGGGCCTCGGCGTCGAGCGTCGCTCCGCCCTCCAGCACGCGGCCGGTGACCGGGTCGCGCCAGCGGACACCGGAGGGAAGGTACACCCGGCGGACCCGGACGCCCGCCTCGTACACGGGTGCCACCAGCACGTCCGGGCCGAGCAGAAACTGGTCGTCCACGGCCCAGGCGTGCTCGTCCTCGGGGAAGTCGAAGAACAGCGGGCGCATCGGCGGCGCGCCGGTGCGGTGGGCGTCCTCGGACAGGCGATGCAGGTACGGGCGCAGGCGCTCGCGCAGCGACAGGTGGTCGCGGAGGATGCCGTACGCCTCCTCCCCGTACGACCAGATCTCGTTCGGCCCGCCGGTCATGTCCGTGGCGAAGGCGGGATAGTTGGGCTCGCGGTCCCCGTGCAGCCGCATGACCGGGCTGAAGGTGCCGTACTGGAACCACCGGATCAACAGCTCGCGGTACGCGGGGTCGTCCGGGTCGCCGCCGAAGAAGCCCCCGATGTCGGTGTTCCACCAGGGGATGCCACTCATCGCGACGTTCAGCCCCGCCCTGATCTGGCGCCCGAGGGAGTCGAAGGTCGTGGGGATGTCGCCGGACCACAGCAGGGCCCCGTGGTGCTGGCTGCCCGCCCACGCGGAGCGGACCAGCGACAGCGGCCGGTCCTCGCCCGCCGCACGCAGGCCGTCGGCCACCGCACGGACGTGCTCCAGCGGGTAGAGGTTCGCGGCCTCGGCGGCCGGCCCGGCCGCGTAGACCGCGCGCTCGGCGAGGCCCGGGGGCACATCGGGTTCGCAGGCGTCCAGCCAGAAGCACGCCACGCCCACCGAACGGTAGTTCTCGTTCAGCCGCTGCCACAGCGCGGCGCGGGCTCCCGGGTGGGTGGCGTCGTAGTACGCCATCGGGCGGATCAGGGCATCCCCGCCGAACCGGGACGGCCAGGGGAACGTGAGCAGACCGGCGGCCGCGTCCCGGACGAGGTGGCCGGCCGAGCGAAGCGCGTCGTACGCATCGCTTCCGGGCTCGACGGTGGGCCACACGGAGACGGCGAGCTTCACGCCGAGGTCCGACAACTCCGCGACCATGGCCGCGGGATCGGGCCATTCGCTCGCCTCGAAGCGCCAGTCGCCCATCCTCGGCCAGTGGAAGAAGTCGCAGACGATGACGGACAGCGGCAGTCCACGCTCCTTGTACTCCCTTGCCACCGCCAGGAGTTCGTCCTGGGTGCGGTAGCGGAGCTTCGACTGCCAGAAGCCGGAGGCCCACTCGGGGAGCAGGGGCGGGCGACCGGTGACCCGGGTGTAGGCGTCCAGGATCCGGGCGGGGGTCTCACCGGCGGTGATCCAGTAGTCGATGCGCCCGCCGCCGTCGGCGGTCCACCGGGTGGTGTCGGCGCCCAGTTCGACACGGCCGGTGGCGGGGTTGTTCCACAGCAGTCCGTAGCCGCGCGAAGAGTGCAGGAAGGGGACGGCCGCCACGGTGTTGGCTTGGACGAGGTCGATCACACAGCCCTTCTGGTCCAGGCGTCCGTGCAGGTGCTGCCCCAGGCCGTGCAGCCTCTCGCCGTCGTAGGCCTGGAAGGACTGTTCCGTCCGGCCGTCGGCCCCGTGGACGCGGGAGCCGCTGTGGTGCGCGTGCGGGTCACGCTCGGCGAGGAGTTCGCGGCCCGAGACGGCGTGGCGGAATCTCAGCCGGCCGTCCGCCGAGGCCTCGACGGCCATGTCGCCGTTGACCAGGCGGGCACTGCCGTCGTCCGACACGGACACCTGGGCGTGCGGGGCGGGCCGTGGGTTCTCCAGCGCACCGGGGGCGGCGGGGTCGATGGTCCCGCGCGAGGCCCGCACCCGGACGGCGTCCGGTCCCCAGGGCTCGATACGGAGGATCTCTGCGGCGGCGTGCCGTTCCAGGGCGCCCGCGTGGATGCTGTAGGACATGGGTCGGGTTCCTCTGTTCCTGGGGTCGGTCGGGTGGTGTCACGCGGTTCCGGGGCCGTCCCCCTGGTCGGGTACGGGCAGCCGCACTCCGCCCTGGCGGGCGGACTGGTGGGCGATGATGCCGGGGAGGGTGTAGCGGGCGGCGGTCCAGGCGTGCAGCGCCGGAGGCGTCCGGGTCGTGACCGCGGTGGCGAAGTCGCCGGCGAGGAAGTGGTGGCTTCCCTCGTGGCCGTTGGGTGCGTGCGCGAACTCGCGCGGGAGCCGGGAGCGGTCGTGGACGGGAGCGGTGCCGGAGGCGAAGGCGGGGCGCAGTTCCGGGGGGAGGTGGGCGAGCGCCGGATCGTCCGGGCTGAGGCTGGGCGCGGGGCGCAGGTGCGCGGTGACGTCCTGCGTGCCCTTCTTGTCCTGCCACAGGCTCACCGAGTCGAGCTGTTCGAAGACTGCTTCCGTGCCGAAGTAGCGGAAGCGCGACTCCTTGCCGATGTATCCGACCCGGCGGAACTCGTTCATTCGGAAGCTGCCGCCGCCGGCGACTTCGCGGTTCCGACACGGCCGCGGACGCTGACGCGCCCGAGAGCCGCGTGGGACCGCTCCGCCGACGTCCGTCCGCTCCTCCGTCGCGCGCACCGGGTCCGACACCGCCGGCGAGGCGGTGGCGGGCCGGTGTGCGGTGGTGCTGCCCCGGTGGCTCAGCTCCAGGGCTGGGCGACCAGCCAGCTGGTGTCGGCGGCCCAGCTGGTGCCGCTGTCCCAGCTGTTGGGCCCGCCGTTGCTCGCTACGTAGGCCGTGTAGTTGTAATGCCGGAGGTACTTCGTCGGGAAGTTGACGGATTGGAGGGAGGTGCCGACCCCGCTGTTGCCGCTGGTGGGGCAGAAAGTGGCGTCCTGGGCGAAGGAGCCGGCGCCGTTGTCGAAGTCCAGGTAGAGCTCGTAGTTGTAGTGGTGCAGGAACTCCCCTGGGTTGTTGGCGGACTCGAAGGAGAGGCAGGAGCTGTTGGCCAGGCCGGCGCGGACGATCCAGGTGGCGTCGGCCTTGTCGGTGGCCGAGCTGGAGGAGTCGGTGTCGGAGATGACGACCTTGTTGTCGGCGTCGTCGTGGCGGAGGTAGTGCGAGGTGCAGCAGGGCGCGGTGGTGGCCCGCAGGGAGATCCGGGAGCCGGGAGTCAGCGTGCCGGTGCCGGTCGAGCCGCTGTTGTAGCCGACGGCGGTGATGTCGGCCTGGACCGCGTTCTCGGTGGCGTCCGACGGGTAGCCCTGGGTCATGACCCCTTCGTAGAAGGTGCCTTGGGCCCATTTGCTGTTGTCACCGCCGATGCCGAGGATGATCGCGCCTTCCTTGTGCATCGGGTTGTAGCCGGTGGCGTTGGGACGTACGCCGTTGTAGAAGGTGGACAGGCCGCCCGACTGGGCGTCGCCACCGCGGAGGGCCCACTGGTTCGGGCCGCCCTTGAGCATGGCGGTCAGGAACCGGTTGCTGACGCTGGGGTCATTGGCGTTGAATCCGCGGTTGACCCCGGAGAACAGGCCGTTCTCCAGGTCGGCCATGACCCAGGGGCCGTTGCCGCTGCCCGAGCCCCAGCTCTTGTTGTTGCCGAAGTAGAGGGCCTCCATGTGGCCGTCGCCGGTGTCCAGGTTGTTGGTCTCGGCGTTGCCGTAGTCGAAGCAGCAGCCGCCGTTGAAGTGCGTGCCGTCGAAGATGGCGTACATGCCTTCGGCCTGGTCGCCGGTGGCGATGCCGTTGGTGTTGTTGTTGCGGTAGCCGGTCCCGGGGGCGACGTAGACGCCGTACGCCTTGTGCCCGCCGACGGTGACCGGTGCCTCGACGGCGTTGGCGAGGTTGTCCGGCCCGCCGGCGGCCCCGCCGGCAGGCGCCTGGGTGAGGTGGTTGCCCTTGCCGGACTGGTCGTAGACGACGGTGATGACGCAGCTGGTGCCGGCGCAGAAGGAGTCCTGCGCGGCGGCGTCGGCGTATCCGCCGGCGCTCAGCAGGCCGATGTCCCTGGTCGCGTTGTCGGAGGCGCGCCTGACCTGGTACAGCGGGCCGTCGTACGCCCCGTACAGTGCCCGGGTGGTGCTGTGCGCCGCCACACACGGCGTGCCACCGGCGAGGTAGATGTCGCACGGACCCTGGGTGGCCGCCTGCGAGGGCCCGGCCGCGGCGGTGAGCAGGCCGGCGGCGAGCGCGGCGGTCGCACCGACCGCGAGGAAGGCCCGCCTGACCCTGCGGATCGACGGTTTGATCATGAGGAGCTCCTTGACAGGGTGGGGCGTGGGATGAGCATCCACGAACGTCTTGGTGTCCGGTTGCGTGGACGGCGGGGGGGGTGGGCTGACGCCTCTGGGTCCGGCCCGGCTCCGTCCGTCGTCGGCACCGGACCCGGCACGGACTGCCGCTCGTCAGCTCCAGGGGGCGGCCGCGAACCAGCTGGTGTCCTGGGCCCATGACGACGGGTTGTCCCAGGCGTTGGTACCGCCGTTGCTCGCGAGGTAGCCGGCGAGGCGGTAATGGCGGACGTACTTGGCCGGGTAGTTGAAGGACTGGAGGGAGTAGCCCGTGCCGCTGTTTCCGGGCTGGGCGCAGAAGGTGGCGTCGGCGGCGAACTGGCTGGTGCCGGCGTCGGACTGGAGGTGGAGCTGGAACGCGTAGTGCCTGAGGTAGCTGCCGGGCGTGTCGGCCGACTCGAAGGAGACGCAGCTGCTGTTCGCGAGGCCGGCCCGGACGATCCAGGTCGCGTTGCCCTTGTCGGTGGCGGAACTGGCGGAGGTCACCGGCGCGATCACCACCGTGTCGTCGCTCGTGTCGCGCTGCAGGTAGTCGCCGGTGCAGCAGGAGGTGGTGGCCTGGAGCGACACCTTCGCGCCGGGGGTGAAGGGGGTGGTGGTGCCGTAGCCGGCCGCGGCGATGTTGGCCTGGACCGCGGCGTCGGTGGCGTCGGACGGGTAGCCCTTGACCATGGCGCCCTCGTAGAAGGTGCCCGCGCTCGCGTTGCGGTTGGTCTGGCAGCAGTCGCCGCCGCTGCCGAGGATGACGGCGCCCTGCTTGTGCATCGGGCTCCATCCGCTGGGCAGTGAGCCGCTGTGGAGCTGGGTCAGGCCCCCGGACTGGGCGTTGGCGCCCTTGAGTGCCATCCGGGTGGTGCCGTCGTTCTTGAGCATCGCGGTGACGAAGCGGCTGGTCTGCGGGACCTGGTCGGGGTTCCAGGTCTTGCTGCCGCCTGGGAACAGGCCGTTCTCCAGGTCCGCCTGCACCCACGGTCCGGTTCCGGTGCAGCCGCCGAACCAGCACTCCGTGCCGAAGTTGATCGCGTCCATGGCGCCGTTGCCGTCGGCCTTGTGGTCGATCTCCGTGTTGCCGTAGTCGAAGCAGCAGCCGTTGTTGACGTGGGTGCCGCTGGTGACCATGTACTCGCCCTCGGGTGAGCTGCCGGTCGGCACGCCCCCCGTGGAGGTGTAGGCGAAGTAGCTGTTGCCGGGGTTGATGTAGAGCGCGTACACCTTCCGGCCCCCGACGCTCAGCGCTTCGGTGTTCGCGGCGGCCGCCGTGTCGGCGCCGCCGGTCCCGCCGGGCCCCTGGTAGACCAGGGTGTTGCCGTCGCCGGTCTGGTCGTAGACGCGGGTGACGGTGCAGGTGGTGGCCGCGCAGAAGGAGTCCTGCGTCGCGGCGTTGGCAACGCCTCCGGCGGACAGCACGCCGACGTCCTGCACCGTGCCGTCCGAGGCCCGTTGCACCTGGTACAGCGGACCGTTGTAGGAGGCGAACAGCGCGCGGGTGGTGCTGTGCGCCGCGACGCACGGCGTTCCGCCCGCGGCGTAGACGTCGCACGGGCCCTGGGTGGCGGCCCCGGAGGCGGTGGCCGCACCGGTGAGCAGGCCGGCGGCGAGCAGGGCGGCCGTTCCCGCTGCCAGCAGCGTCCGCCGGGCGCGGCGCAGCCACGATCGAGTGGTCATGGACGAACTCCTTCGCGGGTGGAAGAAGGAAAGGCGCCTGATGTTAGCGCTAACAATTCAGGCCGGAAAGGGGCGTGCGTGATGACGGCACGGACACCTCCCGTGCCCGCAACGGGCATCACTATGGCCAGCCGCCAGGACACCGTCAAGACATCGCGCATTGACGGACGGTCCAGACCCGACCGCCCGCCGGTACTTCGCATCGACCCGTCAGCGTCGAGATCGGGGTTGCACCCGGCACCCCAGGGCCGGCCGGGCTGCTTCTGGGCACCGCGATGGGAGCGAGGCCGGTGGACGTCCTCCTCCACACGTCTGCCGGGCTCGGCTGCCTCGTGGTGGGGGCCGGGCAGCCGCCGGGGTAACCGCAGGCCGGTGGAGACGGGCAGCAGGGTGTCGAGTTCATCGGCGGTCAGCCGGCGTCCGGTCAGGCTATCCACAAAAGCTCTTCCGGTCGTGGGGCTGGCGGGACGACGGCGGGGCCCGGGTGGGCCCCGCCGTCGGTGCCGGTGCAGGTTCAGGCCGGGTACGGCAGATCCGCCTCGTGCGTATCGGCCGGGCCGATGTGCAGGGCGCCGTCCGGGCCGCCGATCCTCAGCTGCCACGGGTGCGGGCTGTCGGTCGTCACCCGGAGGCGGTCACCGGTGCGGCGCAGGTGGAAGCGCGCGGTCCCGCCGGGGCCGTCGCTGCGCGGGATCACGACGGTGCGCTCGGCTCCGTCCGCGAAGGCGTGGACCCGCAGTTCGACGCCCTCCGCCCAGGCGGACACCGGGCGCTGGTCGTCCGCCGCGAGCGGGATGACGGAGTCCGGGCGGGCGAGCAGCGGCAGGGTGTGGAAGCCGTGCTGCTCGCGCACCCAGCGGGGTCCGGTGACCTGATCGCCCGTGAGGACGTTGGTCCACGTCCCCTCGGGCACGTAGTACTCGACCGTTCCGTCCTCGGTGAAGACCGGGGCGACGAGCAGGTCGTCGCCGAGCAGGTACTGCCGGTCGAGCGTGGCGGCGGCCGGGTCGTCCGGGAACTCCAGCACCATCGCGCGCATCACCGGGACCCCGGTGGCGTGCGCCTGCTGCGCCGCGCGCTGGAGGTAGGGCGCGAGCCGGTGCTTGAGCAGGGTGAACTCGCGGGTGACCTCGACCGCCTCCTCGCCGAAGTCCCACGGCACCCGGTAGGACTTGCTGCCGTGCAGTCGGCTGTGCGAGGAGAGCAGGCCGAACTGCGTCCAGCGCTTGAAGACGGCGGGGGTGGGAGTGCCCTCGAAGCCGCCGATGTCGTGGCTCCAGAAGCCGAAACCGGACAAGCCGAGGGACAGGCCCCCGCGCAGCGACTCCGCCATGGCGTTGAAGTGGGACTCGCAGTCGCCGCCCCAGTGCACCGGGAACTGCTGACCGCCGGCGGTGGCGGAACGGGCGAACAGGAGCGCCTCGCCCTCCCCGCGCTCCTCGCGGAGCAGCTCGAACACCGCCTGGTTGTACAGGTGCGTGTAGTAGTTGTGCATCCGCTCCGGGTCGGAGCCGTCATGCCAGACCACGTCGGTGGGGATGCGCTCGCCGAAGTCCGTCTTGAAGCAGTCCACGCCGACGTCGAGCAGGGCGCGCAGCTTGCCGGTGTACCAGTCGCGGGCGGCGGGGTCGGTGAAGTCCACCAGGGCCATGCCCGGCTGCCACAGGTCCCACTGCCAGACGCTGCCGTCCGCGCGCCGCACGAGGTGTCCGTCGCGCATGCCCTCGGCGAACAGCTCCGACTTCTGCGCGATGTACGGGTTGATCCACAGGCAGATGCGCAGCCCCTGCTCCTTGAGCCTGGCGAGCATGCCCGCCGGGTCCGGGAAGGTCTCCTCGTCCCAGCGGAAGTCGCTCCACTGGTACCCGCGCATCCAGAAGCAGTCGAAGTGGAAGACGCTCAGCGGGATGCCGCGCTCGGCCATGCCACCGACGAAGCGGTTGACGGTGGCCTCGTCGTACTCGGTGGTGAAGGAGGTGGTCAGCCACAGGCCCAGCGCCCAGGCCGGGGGCAGTGCGGGCCGGCCGGTGAGCGCGGTGTAGCGCTCCAGGATCATTTTGGGGGTCGGGCCGTGGACGACGAAGTACTCCAGCGACTGGTCCTCGACGCTGAACTGGACCTGGCCGACGGACTCGGAGCCGACCTCGTAGCTGACCTTGCCGGGGTGGTTGACGAACACGCCGTAGCCGTGGTTCGTCAGGTGGAACGGGACGTTCTTGTAGGCCTGTTCGCTGCTGGTGCCGCCGTCCGCCTGCCAGACGTCCACCACCTGGCCGTTGCGGACGAACGGGGTGAACCGCTCCCCCAGGCCGTAGACCAGCTCGCCGACGCCCAGGGCGAGCTGCCCGAGCATGTGGTGGCGGCCCTCGGCGTCGGTGACGAAGCCGGTGCCGCGCTCCCCCACCGAGGTCAGGACCCGCCCGTCGGCGGTGAACTCCAGCCGCCAGGGCTCGGAGGTGTCCACCCGCAGCGTCAGCTCGCCCGCGCAGAGCTCCACGACGTCTCCGTCCCGGCGCACCTTGCCGCTGCCCCGTTCGGTACCGGGCAGCGCGAACTCAGGCCCGCGCCGCACCGAACCGGCGTGGTGGGTGGTGCGCACGCCGATCACGCCCTCGGCCGGGGACCAGCACTCGACGGTCAGCAGCGGGCTGTTGAGCGTGTCACCACGGCCGCGCACGTGTTCGACGGGCGCGTAGAGGGTCATCCGGTCCTCGCCGGTCCGGACGTCGGCGACCTCGGTGGCGTAGCGCGCGGTGACGCCCGGGCGCATCAGCCAGTAGCCGTCGGTGAACTTCATCGGGCGGTTTCCTCCGTCCGCGCGCGGTGCGCGGTGATCAGGCCCCGGTACCAGTGGTAGCTGTCCTTGGGGGTTCGGGTCAGGGTGTCGTAGTCGACGCGGACCAGGCCGAAACGCTGCTCGTAGCCGCGGGCCCACTCGAAGTTGTCCAGTAGCGACCAGACGTAGTAGCCGCGCACGTCGACTCCGGCCGCGACGGCGTCGGCGACCGCGGCGAGGTGGCCGGACAGGTAGTCGATCCGCTCCGGGTCGTGGACCAGGCCGTCGGGGGTGACGCTGTCGGCCTCGGCGGAGCCGTTCTCGGTGATCCAGAGCGGCGGGAGCTGCGGGTAGCGGGCGTCGAGGTCGCACAGCAGCTCGGTGAACGCGGACGGGACGACCGGCCACCCCATGGTGGTGAGCCGGGTGCCGTACGGGTCCGGTTCGCTGACGCCGATGTCCGTGGCGGTGCGCAGTGCCGGGTCGGCCTCGCGGTGCGGGGCGGCCGCGACGGTGACCGGCCGGTAGAAGTTGACGCCGACGAAGTCCACTGGCGTGCCGATCAGTTCGAGGTCACCGGGCCGTCGCCAGGGCCCGTCCGCGAGCCCCGGCCAGGTCTCGGCCTCGTGGGTGGGGTAGCGGCCGGCGAACAACGGCTCGGTCCAGACCTCGTTGTGCAGGACCTCGGCGCGGCGCAGGGCCGCGAGGTCCTCGGGGCGGTCAGAGGCGGGGTGGAGGCGGTCGAGGTTGAGCGTGATCCCGACCTCCCGGGCGCCCGCCGCGCGCAGCTCCCCGACCGCGAGCCCGTGGCCGACCAGCAGGTGGTGGGCGGCCGCGAGGGCCCCGCGGCCCTCCTGGGCGCCGGGGGCGTGCCGGCCCTCGGCGTAGCCGACGAAGGCGGAGCAGAACGGCTCGTTGAGGGTGATCCAGCGCTCGACGCGGTCGCCGTACCGTTCGGCGGCGACGGCGGCGTACTCGGCGAAGGCCTCGGCGGTGTCCCGCACCCGCCAGCCGCCCCGGTCTTCCAGGGCCTGGGGCAGGTCCCAGTGGTACAGGGTGGCGGCGGGCGCGATCCCGGCGGCGAGCAGTTCGTCGATCAGCCGGTCGTAGAAGTCCAGGCCCTTGGGGTTGACCGCGCCGGTGCCGCCGGGCACGAGGCGGGGCCACGCAATCGAGAACCGGTACCCGTCGACCCCGAGCCCACGGAGGAGTCCGACGTCCTCGGGGTAGCGGTGGTAGTGGTCGCAGGCGGTGTCGCCACTGGCACCGCCGAGGGTGCGGCCGGGGGTGTGGCTGAAGGTGTCCCAGATGGAGGGGCCGCGGCCGTCCTCGTCGTGGGCGCCCTCGATCTGGTAGGCGGCGGTGGCGGCGCCGAACCGGAAGCCGGGGGGCAGTTCCGGGAAGGGCACGGTGGTCATGCGGCATACCTCACGGGGTGTCTCGGTGAGCGGGCACGGCGGTCACAGCGCGGGCGCCAGCCCGCGGTCGCACAGCCAGGACAGTTGGACGGGCGGGTTGGAGCCGCAGCCGCCGGCGTGGTCGGCGAAGGGCCAGACGGTCATGGTGCGGTCCTCGCCCGCGTAGTGGTTGAAGGCTGCGTAGACCGTCCGCGGCGGGCAGACCGGGTCCATCAGACCGACGCTGAACAGGGCTGGCGCGGTGGCCCGCTGGGCGAAGTTGACGCCGTCGAAGTAGTCGAGGGTCGCGAAGGTCGGCTGAACTCGGTGCCGGCTGTGCCAGCGCAGGTAGTTGACGAGTTCCTGGTACGGCCCGTCCAGCGAGGTCTGCGCGCCCTCCCGGTAGTGGCACAGGAACGGCACGTCCGGCATCACCGCGGCCACCCGGTCCCCGGTGAGCCCTGCGACGGCGAGGGCCAGGCCGCCGCCCTGGCTGCCGCCGGCCACGACGATCCGGCCGGCGTCGAGACCGGGCAGTTCCGAGACGGCGTCCACGGCGCGCACGCAGTCCGTCATCAGCCGCCGGTAGTAGTAGTTCTCCCGCGAGTCGATGCCACGGGTCATGAAACCCCCGGCCCACTGGGTCCCGTCGCCCGTGGTCGGGTCCGGGGTGTCGTGGCCCTGTCCCCGGCTGTCCACGACGAGCTGGGCGTAGCCGGCGGCGGACCAGAAGAGGTGCTCGGTGGGCAGCCCTCGGCCGCCGGTGTAGCCGATGTAGGTGACGACGACCGGCAGCGGGCCCGCCACGCCGCGCGGGCGCAGCAGCCAGGCGGCCACCGGTTCGCCGTTCCAGCCGGGGAACCGTACGTCGTCGACCTCGACGGTGCGCAGTCCGTGCTGCGCGGTGACGCGTTCGACCTTGACCGCCCCGCCGTGCGAGCGGGCTTCGGCGAGGGTGCGCTGCCAGAACGCGTCGAAGTCCTGCGGGGCGGTCGACTCGGGCTGGTAGTCGCCGAGTTCGTCGGCTCCGAAGTCGGTGATCGGCACGGGGGATTCCTCCGGGTGCGGCGAGTTCGAGGTCAGGTGGTGTGCTGTGAGCAGCGACATGCGGGCCGCCTCCGGGCGGTTGGTGGCCACGGGTCGGCTCGTACGGGGCGGGCGGGACCGCCCGGCCGGTGAGCCGGGCCGGAACGGATGGCGGTCCGCCTGCCACGGGCGGACCGCCGGTGCGCGGGGCTGCTGTCCTCAGTCGGCCGCGCCGAGGCGGAAGGCGGTGAGCCGGAAGTCGCCGTGCAGGGTCAGGGCCAGGTCGTGCACGCCGTCGAGCGCGGCGGCGAGGTCGGCGGTGACCGTCGTCCACGCGTAGCGGTCTCCGGTGACGGGCACGTCGATCTCGGCCAGCACCTGCCCGCCGGCCCGGACCTCCAGCCGGGCGGCGCCGTTCGCGCCGTCCGCGCGGGCGGTCTCGGCCTCGATCCGGGCGGCCCCCGTCACGTCGCAGGCGCGGAACAGGAGCGTCGCGGGCCGCCCGGGGTCGGCGGGGGTGACGGCGTCGCCGTCGGCGCGGGTGGCGTCGACGATGGTGACGTCCGTGTGGTCGTCGAAGTCGACGGCCCGGACCGACCGTTCGACGACGGCGCGGGGGGCGGGCGCCGCCCCGGTCACGGTGAGCGGCGTGACGAGGACCTCGTCCTCGGCCGACCTCGCCACCACGACCTCGTAGTCGCCGGGGTCGACGGCGAAGGCGCCCGTGGCGACGTCCCAGTGGGCGAACCGCTCGGCCGGCAGCCGGAACACCAGCTCGCGGTTCTCCCCCGGCTCCAGGCGGACCTTGCGGAAGTCGGCGAGGCGCAGCCGGGGGGCCTCGTAGCGGGCGTCCAGGGCCCGGACGTAGACCTGGACGACGTCGCTGCCGGAGCGCAGGCCGCGGTTCTCCAGGGTGATCGTGAGGTCGACCGCGCCGTCCTGGCCGATCGACGGCTGCGACAGGCGCGGATCGCGGTAGGCGATGTCGGTGTAGGACAGCCCGTGGCCGAAGGGGTGGAGGGTGGCACCCCGGTGGTACTGGTAGGTCCAGCCGGCCTTGATGATGTCGTAGTCGAGCGGGGCGGGCAGCGGGTCGTCGCCGCGGTACCAGGTCTGCGGCAGGCGGCCGGCGGGCTCGGCCTCGCCGAGCAGCACGGCGGCCAGCGCGTGTCCTGTCTCCTGCCCGCCGTGGGAGGTCCACACCACGGCGGGCAGGTGCTCGTCGGCCCAGTCGAGGGCGTAGGGGTAGCTGCTCATCACGACCAGGGCGGTGTCCGGGCGGACGGCCGCGACGGCGCGCAGGAGTGCTCCCTGTCCCTCGGGCAGGTCGATGTCCGCACGGTCCTCCGTCTCGCGGCCGTTGATCATCGGATGGTTGCCGAGGACGACCACGGCGGCATCCGCCGTCGCGGCGGCCGCCCGTGCCTCGGCGGCGCCGTCGCGCACCAGTTCGCGCTGCCAGTGCTCCGCGTCCTCGGCGCTCTCGGCGGTCACGCTCACCCGGCCGTCGAGCGGGTCGACGGCCGCGTAGCGCCCGGTGAACACCGAGCGGAGCAGCACGGCCCCGGGGCCGGCCGGTTCGAGCTCGAATGTCTCCTTGACGAACCAGCTCTTGATGACGTCCTGGTCGGCGGCCAGGGCACCGTCGTCCTGGAGGCTCAGGTAGCGGCCGGTGTCGGCGGCGCGCAGGGTCGAGGCGCCGCCGCCCCAGTCGGTCACGTCGAAGGCGGTCTTGCCGAGCAGTTCGCCCGTGGTGCGCGAGCGCAGGGCGATCCGGTCGCAGCCCTCCACCGGGACGACCTCACCGTCGTGGGCGGCGAGGGCCGCGGCCAGTCCGGTGGCGATGCCCACCTGGTACGGCATGGTGCCGCTGTACCAGTCCTCGAAGAGGGGGTCGGCGAGCGGGCCGATGACGGCGATGCGCGGTGTGCGGGCCGGATCGAGCGGCAGCAGGCCGTCGTTCTTGAGCAGCACGGTCGACTCGGTCACCGCCTTCCGGGCCAGGGCGCGGTGCTCGGGGCTGTCGATCACCTCGGGGACGGTGCCGGCATACGGGTCCAGCTCGGGGTCGAACTCGCCGAGGCGCAAGCGCAGTTCCAGCTGACGCCGGACGGCGCGGTTCACGTCGGACTCGTCGATCAGGCCGCGCTCCAGTGCTTCGCGCAGTCGGCCGATCGGGGTCTCGCTGTCCTCGCCGTGGTCCGTGAAGCTGTCGATGCCGGCCTTGAGCGCGGCGGCGTGGGATTCGGCGTGGTCGTCGAAGTAGTGCTCCGGGTCGACCAGGTTGGACGGGGCCTCGGCGTCGCTGACGACGAACAGCTCGTGTCCGGTCGGCCGGGCCCAGCGGCGCAGCTCCTCCTCGATCAGCGGACTGACGTGGCAGGGGCGGCCGTTGACCAGGTTGTAGGCGGCCATGGCACCGGTCGCGGCGCCGGAGGCGACGACGGGGCGGAACGCGGCGAGGTCGTACTCCTGGAGTACGCGGGGACGCAGTCCGGAGGAGGTGGTGCAGCGGTCGTCCTCGTTGTTGTAGGCGAGGAAGTGCTTGAGCACCGGGGCGGTCCGCAGGTACGTCGGGTGGTCGCCGGAGAGGCCGCGGCAGAACGCCTCGCCGACCCGCGCGGTGTGTACCGGATCCTCGGAGTAGCCCTCTTCGTTGCGCCCCCAGCGCGGGTCCCGCAGCAGGTTCAGCACCGGGGCCCAGACCTGCAGGGAGTTGGCCCCGTGCTCGGGGGCGCCGTTCGCGGGCGGGCGGTGGTGGTGGAAGGCCCGCAGTTCGGTCGAGACCGCCTCGCCGACCGCGCGCACCAGGTCCTCGTCCCAGCTGGCGCCGAGGCCTACGGCCTGCGGGAACACCGTCGCCACGCCGAGCCAGGAGACACCGTGGAGACCCTCGCTGCCGGTGCGGAAGGCGGCGACGCCCAGGTGTGGGACGGCCGGCACGTACTGGTGCAGCATCGCGAGCCGCTCGTCCGGCGTGAGCCGGTGGAGCAGGTCGTCGACACGCTTGCGCAGGGGAAGCGTGGGATTGCGGAAGTCGGGCAGGCCGACTGCGGACGCGGGCACGGAACTCACTGGAATACCCCTCGGCGGGCTGGGCTCGGTGGTCACAAGTCGAAGCGCTTCGACGCTGGCACGGTCTGGATGGCCTGTCAACTCCCCATGCAGCAAACGATTTTGCATTTGTTCAGCCTCTTGCTGAATCAGTAACGCGTCGTTAGTCTCGCCGAAACATCCAAGCGCTTCGACGCTTCGAGGCTTCGACGGAGGGCCGCTCGCCATGAGATCCGGGATGAATCGCAGAAGCTTCCTGAGTACCACTGCGACGATCGCGGGAGCCGCCGCGATGGCGCCCCTGTTGTCCGCCTGCGGCGGCGACCCGAGCAAGAAGGCCGGCGCGAACACCAAGGAGGGCCTGAAGGCGGCCCTGCCGACCTACGCACCGAACGCCGGCGCGGTCAAGCCGGACATAGCCCCCGTCCAGGGCGGATCCGACGCCGCGACCGACCCCGCCTACCTCTCCTACCCGGCCTCCCCACCCACCAGCGTCTCCGGCGTTCCGGGCAAGGGCGGCAGCTACACGGCGGTCACCCCGATGTGGGGCACCAACCCACCGGTCGGCAACTCCTTCTACCAGGCGCTGAACAAGGCGCTCGGGGTCGACCTGACCGTCAAACCGACGGACGGGATCAACTACAGCACCATCATCCCGACGATGACCGCCGCCAAGAAGCTGCCGGACTGGATCAACCTGCCGGCCTGGTTGAACTCCAACTTCAACACCGGCGCACTGGTCGGCACCCAGCTCGCGGACCTGACGCCGTACCTGTCCGGCGACAACGTCAAGAAGTACCCCAACCTGGCAGCCCTGCCCACCGGTGCCTGGCAGAGCGGGGTCTGGGGCGACAAGCTGTACGGGATCCCCTGCTTCTCCACCAGCTTCGGCATCCCGGGCGCCACCTTCTTCCGCCGGGACGTCCTCGAGGCCCGGGGCATCACGGCCGATCAGGTGAAGTCCGCCGACGACCTGATGACCATCGGCAAGGAACTCACCGACGCCAAGCGGGGCGTGTGGGCCTTCGACGACGTGTGGACCTACCTCCAGTTCTCCTGGAACGTTCCCATGAACTGGCGGATCGACAACGGCAAGCTGGTCCACCCCTTCGAGACCCAGGAGTTCCTGGAGGCCCTCGACTGGCACAACCGCCTGGCCACCGCGGGCTACATGCACCCGGACACACTCGCCGGTGACGTCTCCAACGGGGCCACCCGCTTCTACAGCGGCAAGGTGCTCGTCGCGGGTGGTGGACTGGGCGCCTGGAACCTCTCCGACCACCAGTCCGGCATCGCCGCGGACCCGAATTACCGGCGCGGGGCGTTCAACGCCATCACCGCCGACGGGAAAGGCACGCCGGTGGTCTACATGGGCGCCGCCGCCAGCATGATCAGCTACCTCAACTCCAATCTGAAGCCGGCGCAGATCGAGGAACTGCTCGCCGTCGCGAACTACCTCGCCGCCCCCTACGGCACGGCCGAGTACACCATGGTCAACTTCGGGGTCGAAGGCGTCCACCACACCCGGGTGAACGGCGTGCCGACCTTCACGGACGAGGGCAAGAAGGACGTCCAGCCGACGACCTACCCGTTCCTGGCCGCTTCCGCCTCCGTGATCAGCAACCCGGGCGGCGAGCAGATCACCAGGGACTACGCGGGCTGGTCGGCCGCCAACGTCAAGTACCTCTCCAAGCCGCCCTTCTGGGGCATGAACCTCAGCATGCCGCAGTCCCTCGCCGCGGCCGCGGCCGCGGCGAGCGTCAACGACACCATCAAGGACTGCTACCACGGCAAGAAGAAGGTCTCCGAGGTGCAGGACGCCATCGCCAGCTGGCGCTCCGGCCCCGGGGAGCGGCTCAAGCAGTGGATGACCGACAACGTCCTCGACAAGTACGGCACCGGCCGGTGAGCACCGAGGCGCAGAAGGGTCCGGCCGGCCCCGCGCGGATCACCTGGCGGACCAGGTTGCGGCGCGACAGGTCGCTCCTGCTGATGACGGTGCCCGCGGTCGTCCTGCTCCTGGTGTTCAACTACGTCCCGCTGTTCGGCATCGTCACCGCCTTCCAGGAGTACGACCCGCTGGTCGGGGTCTGGCACAGCGAATGGGTGGGCTTCGACCAGTTCCACCAGCTGTTCGGTGACCCGGCGTTCTGGGCCTCGATGAAGAACACCCTGTACCTGAGCTTCGTCCAGCTGATCCTGTTCTTCCCGGTTCCGATCGCGCTGGCCCTGCTGCTCGACTCGGTGGTGAGCGAGCGGATCCGCAACTTCTTCCAGTCCGTGGTCTACCTGCCGCACTTCTTCTCGTGGGTGCTGGCCGTCACGATCTTCCAGCAGATGCTGGGCGGCGCCGGTGTGCTCAACCAGTTCCTGCGCCAGCACGACATCGGCACCTGGGACATCATGACCAACCCGCGCACCTTCGCGCTGCTGGTCACCTCCCAGGCGGTCTGGAAGGAGGCGGGCTGGGGGATCATCGTCTTCCTCGCGGCGCTGAGCGCGATCAACAGCGAGCTCTACGAGGCCGCGGCCGCCGACGGTGCCGGGCGGTTGCGGCGGATGTGGCACATCACGCTTCCGGGCCTGCGCGGGGTGATCGTACTGATGCTGGTCCTGCGGCTCGGCAACGCCCTGTCCGTCGGGTTCGAGCAGTTCCTGGTCCAGCGCGACGCCGTCGGCCACGAGGCCGCGGACGTCCTGGACACCTTCTCCTTCTACTACGGCATCGCCAGCGGCGGCTACAGCTACGGCGCGGCGGCCGGGCTCTTCAAGAGCGTGGTCTCCCTCCTGCTCATCTGGGGTGCCAACCGGCTGGCGCACGCCTTCGGCGAGGACGGGCTGTACCGCAAATGACCAACGCACTCACCATCGGCTCCCGGCGGGAGAAGCGCCGCCACGTCGCGGCGTCCGCCCGGCGCCGAGCACGTTCCACCCGCCCGCCGTGGGAGGAACCGCCCACCGCAGTCGGCCAGACCACCAAGGGGCTCACGCTCGGCGGGACGCTCGCAGTCATCCTGGTCCCGCTCTGGATCATCGTCCTGACCAGCTTCTCCACCCCGGGCGCCATCAACCGGGCCGGCGGCCTGGTGATCTGGCCGGACGGCCTGACCACCGAGACGTACCGCCAGATGCTCGGCGACCCGACGGTCGTCACCGCGCTGGGGGTGAGCCTGGGCATCACCGTGGTCGGCACCGCGCTGTCCATGGCCGTCTCCATCCTCTGTGCCTACGGCCTCTCCCGGCCGCGTTCCCTCGGGCACCGCTTCGTCCTGTTGCTGCTGATCGTCACCATGTTCATCAGCGGTGGCCTGATCCCGAGCTTCCTGGTCGTCACCGGCCTCGGCGGCTACGGCCAGTGGTGGGCGCTGATCCTGCCGAGCGCGGTCTCCGTCTTCAACATCCTGGTGCTGCGGGCCTTCTACCAGGAGACCTCATCCGAACTGATCGACGCGGCCCGGATGGACGGCGCCGGGGACTGGCGGATCCTGTGGTCAGTCGTGCTGCCCACCTCACGCGCCGTCACCGCCGTCACCGCGCTGTTCTACGCCGTCGGGTACTGGAACTCCTTCTTCAACGTCATGCTCTACATGCCGACGGACAGTCAGAAATGGCCGCTGCAGTACGTGTTGCTCACCTACGTCAACCGGGCGAACGGCCTACCCGGTTCGGTCAACTCGGGCTTCGGGAACGCCACTGCGCAGACCGCTCCGCTGTCGCTGCAGATGGCCGTCGTGGTCCTCACCCTGGTACCACTGGTGATCGTGTACCCGTTCGTGCAGAAGCACCTGCGCACCGGTGTCCTCACCGGCGCGATCAAGGGCTGAGCCGTCCGTGCCGGGCCCGACGGGCCCCGCGGACCGGGAGCGGTCCCGCCCCGGGCCTCCCCGACGCACGACCGGGACCGCTCCGCACCGGAACCGACACGAAGGAAGCAGAACGATGGTGACACTCGCCGATGTGGCCAGGCACGCCGGCGTCTCGTCCAGCACGGTCAGCTACGCCCTCAGCGGCAAGCGCCCGATCTCGGACGGGACCAGGATCCGGATCGAACGGGCCATCACGGACCTCGGCTACCACCCCAATGCGGGTGCCCGGGCCCTGGCCGGCAAGCGCTCGCACATCATCGCCCTGGTGGTGCCGCTCCACCCCGAGGTGCACGTGCCCACCATGATGGAGATCGCCATCGCCGTCACCGTGGCGGCCCGCGAACACGGCTACGACGTCCTGCTGCTCACCAACGACGAGGGACCCGAAGGCGTCCGCCGGGTCGCCGCCACCGGACTCGCCGACGGGGTCATCCTCATGGACGTCCGACTGGACGACGACCGCATCCCGGTCCTGCGGGCCGAGGAGATCCCGGCCGCGCTCATCGGCCTGCCCGACGACCCGGCCGGGCTCTCCTGCGTCGACCACGACTTCGCCACCGCCGGCGCCCTGTGCGCCGACCACCTGGCCGACCTCGGCCACCGCGACGTCGCCTTCATCGGCTACAGCAGCGGCGTCTACCGGCGGCACGCCGGCTACGCCGAGCGCACCCTGAACGGCTTCCGCTCCCGCGCCGAACGGCGCGGCCTGCGCTTCCTCCACCGGCCCTGCGAGGGCACCTACGAGAGCACCGCGGGCACCCTGGCCCGCATCCTCGCGGACCGCCCGGACACCACCGGGTTCGTCGTGCAGAACGAGGCCGCGATCGGCCCGCTGCTCAGCCTGCTGCGTGCCAGCGGGCGGACCGTGCCGGAGGACGCCTCCGTCATCGCCGTCTGCCCGGACGCACTCGCCGAGCAGCACTCGCCCCGGCTCACCTCCGTGACCAGCCCCAAGAAGGACCTCGGGGCGGTCGCCGTCGAACAGGTCATGGCGAGGATCGCCGCGAGCGCGGCCGGCGCCGCCCCGGAGGACCAACTCCTCCTGATGCCACCGGAACTGGTGGTCCGCGAGAGCACCGCACCGGCTCCTTAACGCAGTTGACCCCACGTGCAGAAGGACGGTTCCCAGATGGACATCCGCCGGCTCACCGATCGCCTCGGCGGCCTCGCCTTCGGCGGGGACTACAACCCCGAGCAGTGGGACGCCCAGGTGTGGAAGGAGGACGACGAGCTGATGCGCCGCGCGCGCGTCAACCTCGCCACCGTCGGCGTCTTCTCCTGGGCCCTGATGGAGCCCGAGGAGGGCCGCTACGACTTCGGCTGGCTCGACGGCCACCTCGACCGGCTGCACGCGGCCGGCGTCGCCGTCGACCTGGCCACCCCCACCGCCTCCCCGCCGCCGTGGTTCAGCCTGGCGCACCCGGACGCCCTGCCCGTCGGCCCCGACGGCACCCGGCTGACCCACGGCAGCCGGGACACCTACTGCGTCGCCGCCCCCGCCTACCGCCAGGCCGCCCGCCGCATCGCCGGTGCACTCGCCGAGCGCTACGGCGACCACCCGGCCCTCGCCCTGTGGCACGTGCACAACGAGTACGTCTCCCTCTGCCACTGCGACCACGCCGCCGCCGCCTTCCGGGTCTGGCTGCGCGCCCGCCACGGCTCCCTCGACGCCCTCAACGAGGCCTGGGGGACGGCCTTCTGGAGCCAGCGCTACACCTCCTGGGAGCAGATCCTGCCGCCCCGCAAGAGCCAGTGGCACCGCAACCCGGGCCAGGCCCTGGACTACAACCGCTTCTGGTCCGACGAGACCCTCGCCGCCTACCGCGAACAACGCGACGCGATCCGCGCCCACAGCGACCGGCCGGTGACGACGAACCTCATGCTGCCGGGCTACCAGAACCTCGACCTCTGGGCGTTCGGGCGCGAGGTCGACCTGGTCTCCGTCAACCACTACCCCGCCGCGCCCGGCGTCGACGCCGCCGCCCACGCCGCCTTCGACGCCGACCGGGCCCGTTCCTTCGCCGCCGGCGCCCCCTGGCTGCTGATGGAATCGGGCACCAACACCGTCTACGTCGGCGACCGCGTCCTCGCCAAGGAGCCGGGCGACATCCTGCGCCACTCGCTCGCCCACATCGCCCGCGGCTCGGAGGGCGCTCTGTTCTTCCAGTGGCGCCAGTCCCGGGCCGGCGCCGAAACGTGGCACTCGTCGATGGTCCCGCACGCCGGGCCGGACAGCCGGACCTTCCGCGAGGTCACGGCGGCCGGCGAGGCCGTCGCCCGGCTCGGCGAGCTCGCCGGCTCCACCGTCCGGGCCGAGGTCGCCGTGCTGCACGACTCCGACAGCTGGTGGGCGATGAAGGTCGACGGACTCCCGTCCACCGAGCTCGACTACCTCCCCCCGCTGCGCCGCGCCCACCGGGCACTGTGGGACGCCGGGCCGACGGTCGACTTCGCCCATCCCGAGCACGACCTGAGCCGCTACCGGCTCGTCCTCGCGCCGGCCCTGTTCCTGCTCACCGACGCGGGCGCCGAGAACCTGCGCCGCTACGTCGCCGACGGCGGCACCCTGCTCGTCCAGTACTTCGGCGGCATCGTCGACGAGCGCCTGCACGCCCGGCTCGGCGGCTACCCGGCCGCACCGCTGCGCGAGGCGCTGGGCATCCGGGTCGAGGAGCACCGCCCGCTTCGGCAGGACGAGGAGATCGTGCTCTCCGACGGCTCGACGGCCACGTCCTGGAGCGAATCCCTGCGCACCGAGGGCGCCGAGGCGCTCGCGGCCTACACCCACGGGATGCTCGCCGACAGCCCGGCGCTCACCCGGCACCACTTCGGTGATGGCCGCGGCTGGTACCTCTCGACGCGGCTCGACGACTCCGGCTACGCCGCCCTGGTGGAGCGGCTGCTCGCGGAGGCCGGCGTCACCCCGGACCCGCCCGGCCTGCCGACCGGCGTCGAAGTCGTCACCCGCCACGCACCGGACGGCCGGAGCTGGCACCTGCTGCTCAACCACCGCTCCGAAGCCGTACCGCTCCCGCGGCAGGCCCATGACCTGCTCACCGACGCCACCCTGGGCCAGTTGCCTCCCGGCGGCTGCGCGGTCCTGCGCGCGATGTGAACGCTCTCAACGCGTTGTGGGCGCTCCCGAACTCATTGTGAGCGTTCCCAATGCCTCCCCCGCACGCCCGAGGAAGGCCACCATGACCGACCCGCACGAGACGATCCGCTGGGGCCACAGCGCCCTGGAGCTGGAGATCGCCCTGGGCGAGCACGGCACTCCCCGTCTGGTTCGCGTCGGCGCCCCCGGCGAGAAGACCACCATCCCGCGCCCCGGCGCACCGCTGCCGCTGGTGGAGGTGACCACCGCCGGCCTCGGCCGCTACTGGTCGGGCCGGCACCTCGTCGACAGCGCCCTCGGCGGACGGCTGCGCCACCGCTCCCACCGCGCGACCCGGGACGGCGACTGGCACGTGCTCACCGTCGAACTCCACGAGCCGGAGACCGGGCTGGCCGCCGAGGTGGTCTACCGCCTTCCGGACGGCCTGCCGGTGCTGCGCAGCGAGGTGCTCCTGCGCAACGAAGGGACGCGGACACTGCACCTCGAGTCGGTCGGCTCGCTCGTGGCGGGCTGCCTCACCGGGGCCGACCCGGTGGCTCTGGACAACGCCGACCTGCTGTGGGCGGAGAACGAGTGGTTCGCCGAATGTCGCTGGCACCGCCAGCCGCTGCGCGTGTCCTCACCCGAACGGAGCGGCCGCTTCCACACCACCTCCGGCCGCAGCACCCGCGTCGTGGCCGGGCAGGGCGTGTGGTCCAGTTGCGGGCACCTGCCGATGGGCGGCCTGACGGACCGCGAGTCCGGACGCACCTGGCTGTGGCAGATCGAGCACAACGGCGGCGGCTGGCGCTGGGAGTGCGGTGTGCGCGATGACACCGCCTACGCGGCGCTGTACGGCCCGGACGACGCCGACCACGGCTGGCGCCATCCGCTGGAGCCGGGTGCCGAGTTCCGCACCGTGCCCGTGGCGCTCGCACTGACCACGGACGGCGGCCCCGACGACGCCTTCGCCGCTCTCACCCGCTACCGCCGCGCCACCCGCCGGCCGCACCGCGACCACGAGCGGCTGCCGGTCATCTTCAACGACTACATGAACTGCCTGATGGGCGATCCGACCACGGCCAAGCTGCTGCCACTGGTCGACGCCGCCGCCGAGGCCGGCGCGGAGTACTTCGTCATCGACGCCGGCTGGTACGACGACGGCGACAACTGGTGGAGCTCCGTCGGGGCCTGGGAGCCATCGGTCTCCCGCTTCCCCGGGCCGAAGGGCATCCACGAAGTCCTGGACCGAATCCGGGAGCGGGGCATGGTCCCGGGCCTGTGGCTGGAGCCGGAGGCGGTCGGGGTGAACAGCCCGGTGGCCTGCTCCCTTCCGGCGGAGGCGTTCTTCCGGCGCGACGGACACCGCGTGGAGGAGGGCGGGGGCCGGTACCACCTGGACCTGCGCCACCCGGCCGCCCGCGCCCACCTGGACCGGGTGGTGGAGCGCCTGGTCGGCGGATGGGGCGTCGGCTACCTCAAGCTCGACCACAACACCGACCCGGGCTCCGGTACCAGCAGCCACCCGGGAGAGGTTCCGGCAGCCGGGCTGCTCGGCCACAACCGGGCCCAACTCGACTGGCTCGACGGGGTCCTGGACCGGTACCCGGACCTGGTGATCGAGAACTGCGCCTCCGGCGGCATGCGCATGGACCACGCCCTGCTCTCCCGGCTCCAGCTGCAGTCCACCAGCGACCAGCAGGACCTGCTGCGCTACGCGCCGATCGCGGCAGCCGCCCCCACCGCGGTCACGCCCGAGCAAGGCGCCGTCTGGGCCTACCCGCTGCCGGAGGACTCCCTCGACGAGGTCGCCCTCACCATGGCCAATGCGCTCCTCGGCCGCATCCACCTCTCCGGCCGGATCACAGAACTCTCCGCGGTAGCACGGGGGTTGGTCCACGAAGCGGTCACCGTCCACAAGTCGATCCGCGCCGACCTGCCGAAGGCGCTGCCCGCCTGGCCGCTCGGGCTCCCGGGCTGGGAGGACCCGTGGGTCGCCCTGGCACTGCACACGCCCGCCACCACCTACGTCACCGTCTGGCGCCGCTCCGGCGAGGACGGCATCAGGGATCTCGACCTGCCCCACCTGGCCGGCGGCGATGTCCGCGTCGAGGTGCTCTACCCGGCTGCCAGCCAAGCCTCCGCAGTCTGGCACCCGGATACCGCGGAGCTCACCCTGACCCTACCGACGACCCCCTCCGCCGTCCTGCTGCGCCTCACCAAGGAGCCGTCCGAGAGGAGTTGACGATGCGCCTCGCGACTGCGCGCGCCCCACCGCGCCGGTCCGCATCCCCAACGGAACACGCTTCGCGTCCGGGCCCGATCCCTTGCAGCCGCACCGGGCCCTAGCCGTCCAGAACGCGGGAGTTCGATCCCCCACCCGAACACCACGCACCCCCACCCCTGGAGGGACGCAATGTCATCACCCGTCCAGTCTTGTCGTGAACGCGTCATCGCAGCCGCGGCGGCCCTGTCGCTCGCGCTCACCGGCGCCATCGCCGCCGTCGCACCGCCCGCAGCCGCCGCGAACTCCGTGTCCGTGTCGGTCGACGCGGCCCTGCAGCTCGCTGCCGTCCCCGACACCGGCGTCGGCGTCAACATCCCGGTCTACGACGTCAACATGAACGCCGCCGCCACCCCCGGCCTGCTCGGCACGGCCGGCTTCAACGCCGTCCGCTACCCCGGCGGCAGCCACTCCGACGTCTACCACTGGCAGACCGGCACCGCCGAGGGCGGCGCGTACGTCGCCCCCAACACCGGCTTCGACGCCTTCATGGGCACCGTCCGCGCCGCCGGAGCGCAGCCGATCATCACCGCCAACTACGGCTCCGGCACCCCCCAGGAGGCCGCCGCCTGGGTCCAGTACGCCAACGTCACCAAGCGCTACGGCGTCAAGTACTGGGAGATCGGCAACGAGGTCTACGGCAACGGGGAGTACAGCAACGGCAGCGGCTGGGAGTACGACACCCACAGCAGCAAGAGCGCCACGACCTACGCGAACAACCTGCTCCAGTACATCGCGGCGATGAAGGCGGCCGACCCGAGCATCAAGATCGGCGCCGTGCTGACCACCCCCGGCTACTGGCCGGACGGAATCGTCGGCCCGGGCGACACCATGGACTGGAACCACACCGTCCTGTCGATCGCCGGCTCGAAGATCGACTTCGCCGTCGTGCACGCCTACCCCACCAGCACCAGCCCGGCCGACCTGCTCACCAAGCCGCAGGCCCAGAACCCGAACATCGCCGGCGCCGTGCGCTCACTGATCGACCAGTACGCCGGATCCAACGCCGCCGACGTCGGCATCGCGGTGACCGAGGCGAACGCCCAGGCCTACCTCGACACCTCCCCCAACGGACTGTTCGCCCCGGACGACTACCTCACCTGGCTGGAGAACGGCGCGTTCAACGTGGACTGGTGGGACCTGCGCAACGGCACCGACTGCACGAAGGTGACCACCGTCGAGGGCGCCACCGACTACGACGACGGCGGCATGGTCTCCAGCGGCTCCCCTTGCGAGCCGGCCGTCAACACGCCCTTCCCCGCCTACTACGGCATCCAGATGATCAGCAGGCTGGGCGCGCCCGGGGACACCCTGGTCAAGGCCGCCAGCTCGTCCACGCTGCTCACCGCGCACGCCGTCCGCCGCGCCAACGGCGACGTCGACGTCATGCTGATCAACAAAGACCCGGACAACGACGCCACGGTGAACCTCTCCTACACCGGGTTCACCCCGTCCTCCGCCACCCCGACCGTCCACTCCTACCTCAAGAACGCCCACGGGATCGGCACCGCGCAGTCCGGCAGCCCGACCACCCAGACCGTGCCCGCCTACGGCATCACGGTCGTCCAGATGCACCCGACCAGCGCGGCCTGCCGGGTCGTCTACAACAAGAACGAGTGGCAGGGCGTGATGGTCGGCTCCGTCACCGTCGTCAACAACGGCCTCGGCCAGGTCAACGGCTGGTCCCTCGGCTTCACCTTCCCCGGCGACAACGGCATCACCAACAGCTGGAACGCCTCGGTGTCGCAGAACGGCCCGCGCGTCAACGCCGGGAACGTGTCCTACAACGCCGCCGTCCCGCAGGGCGGCAGCGTCCAGTGGGGCTTCAAGGCCACCTGGTCCAGCAGCGACGCCAACCCCTCCGCCTTCTGGTTCAACGGCGCCTCCTGCGCGATCGGCTGAACCCGACGAGCCGGTGGTGCCCCGGGTTCCCCAGGGCCCGGGGCACCACCACCCCGACATGGACCTCCGAAAGGAACCGACCACGTGTCAGACCAGCCCCAGCCGACCGGCACCCTCCCCAACCCGGTGATCCCCGGATTCCACCCGGACCCGAGCGTCTGCCGCGTGGGCGACGACTACTACCTCGTCTGCTCCAGCTTCGAGTACTTCCCCGGCATCCCCGTCTTCCACAGCCGCGACCTGTTCAACTGGACCCAGATCGGCAACGCCCTGGACCGGCCGAGCCAGCTGCGCCTGCCGCGCGAGTCCCCGTCCTCCGGTGGGATCTACGCCCCGACGCTGCGCCACCACGACGGCCGCTTCTGGCTGATCGTCACCAACGTCAGCGACAGCGGCAACATGCTCCTCACCGCCACCGACCCGGCCGGCCCCTGGTCCGACCCGGTCCCGCTGCCCGGGGTCCCCGGGATCGACCCGGACCTCGCCTGGGACGAGGACGGCACCTGCTGGTGCACCGTCGCCGGCGTCTCCCAGGTCCGCATCGACCCGACGACCGGCGAGACCCTCGGCGAGCCGCAGCGGATCTGGTCCGGCGCGCCCGGCGCCATGGCCCCCGAGGCGCCGCACCTGTACCGGATCGGCGAGTACTGGTACCTGCTGATCGCCGAGGGCGGCACCGAGCGCGGCCACGCCGTCTCCATCGCCCGCGCCGCCTCGCCCTCCGGCCCCTTCGAGCCGTGTCCGGCCAACCCGGTGCTGACCCACCGCGGCATCCACAGTCCCATCCAGAACACCGGGCACGCCGACCTCGTCCAGGCGCCCGACGGCTCCTGGTGGATGGTGCTGCTCGCCGTCCGACCGCGCGGCGGCACCCCCGCCTGGTACGTGCTCGGCCGGGAGACCTTCCTCGCGCCGGTCGAGTGGGTGGACGGCTGGCCGGTGGTCGGCGCGGTCACCCCCGAACTGCCCACCCCGGCCTGGCCGCTGCACCCCGTGCCCGCCGTTCCGGCCCGGGACGACTTCGACCAGGCCGAGCTGCACCCCCAGTGGATCTCGGTGCGCCGGCGCGCCGAGCACCTGTGCACCACGAAGGAGCGCTCCGGCTGGCTCACCCTGCGTGCCGCGGGCGCCTCCCTGGACGAGAACGACGTGGTGTTCGTCGGCCGGCGCCAGCAGCACCTCGGCTGCCGGGCCCGCACCCTGATCGACCCCGCCGGGGGCCGCGGCGGCCTCGCCGTCCGCATGGACGAGGACCACCACTACGAGATCGAGGCGGCCGACGGCGAGGTGAAGGTCTTCGCCCGGATCGGCTCGCTGCGCACCGAGGTCGCCACCCGTCCGGTGCCCGCCGGATCCGTGGTACTCGGTGTCGACGTCGTCCCGCGGCCGACGCGCGGCCCGCGCACCGGCCCCGACGACATCGTCCTCGGCGTCGAGGAGCCCGACGGCACCTTCACCGCGCTCGCCGCGATCGACGGGCGCTACCTCTCCACCGAGGTGGCCGGCGGCTTCACCGGCCGGGTCATCGGCATGTACGCCGCCGAAGGCACCGTCCACTTCGACCGGTTCGACTACGAGCCCCTCCCGCTCCCCTGACCATCCGTCATGGCACCCCACCCGTTCACCCGAAGGGACATCCCGTGAACAACGCCCCGCAGGCCGTACGCCCCCACAACCGCCGCCTCCACCGCACGGCCGGACTCGTGGTGGCCATGGTCACCACCGGCGCCCTCTGCGGCGGCACGGCGATCGCCGCCCCCGCCGACAAGGCCCCGTCCGCGGCCGAGGCCGCCGGGCTCAGGGTCCCCGACAACCCGATGGCCGCCGTGGCGCAGATGCAGCCCAGCTGGAACCTCGGCAACACCCTCGACGCCCTCCCCGACGAGACGTCCTGGGGCAACCCGCTCACCACCAAGGCCACCTTCGACGGCCTCAAGGCCCAGGGCTTCCGCAGCGTCCGGATCCCGGTCAGCTGGTACCCGCACCAGTCCGCCACCGCCCCGTACACCATCGACCCGGTGTGGATGAAGCGGGTCAAGCAGGTGGTCGACCTCGCCCTGGCGGACGGCCTCTACGTCGAGATCAACGTCCACCACGACTCGTGGCAGTGGATCAAGTACATGTCCACCGACCACGACAACATCACGGCCCGGTTCAGCTCCACCTGGCAGCAGATCGCCACCACCTTCAAGGACGAGCCGCGCACGCTGCTCATGGAGAGCGTCAACGAACCGCAGTTCGCCGACGCCACCGACGCCCAGAAGACCCAGTACCTGCGGGAACTCAACACCACGTTCCACAGCATCGTGCGCAACTCCGGTGGCAAGAACAAGGACCGCCTGCTCGTCCTTCCCACGGAGGAGACCAACAACGCCCAGCGCTGGCTGGACGACCTGTCCACCACGATGAGCTCGCTGAACGACCGCGACTTGGTCGCCACCGTGCACTACTACAGCTGGTACCCGTTCAGCGTGAACATCGCGAACGACCCGACGTACGACGCCAAGGCCCAGTCGGACCTGACCGACGGCTTCGCCCGCGTGCACGACACCTTCGTCGCCAAGGGCATCCCCGTCTACCTCGGCGAGTACGGCCTGCTCACCTCGCCCTACTCCGGCGTGGTCGAGCGCGGCGAGATGCTCAAGTACTTCGAGCACGTCAACTACGAGGCGCGGCACAACGGCATGACCTCCGCCGTCTGGGACGCCGCCAACGACTTCCTGAACCGTTCCACCATGCAGTGGATGGTCCCCGAGATGAAGGACCTGATCCAGAGCTCCTGGCGGACCCGCTCGGGCACCGCCTCCACCGACAACGTCTTCCTGCCGAAGTCCGGCCCCATCGCCGCGCAGACCATCACGCTCAACCGCAACGGCTCCTGGTTCGCAGGCCTCTGGCAGGGCGGCCGCCCGCTGATCCCCTTCCTCGACTACACCCTCGACGGCGACAAGCTCACCCTGACCGCCGACGCCCTCACCCGGTTGGCCGGGGACCGCGCCGCCGGGATCAACGCCACCCTCGAAGTCCGGTACTCCGACGGCGTCCCGTGGAAGCTCTTCGTGCGCTCCTACGACAAGCCGACCATGGCCAACGCCACCGGGACGCTCGACGGGCTCACCATCCCCACCCGGTTCAACGGCGCCCTGATGGCCAACGTGCAGTCCACCTACGCCGACGGCACCGCCGCCGGCCCGGCCAACTGGACCACCTACCAGTCGTTCGACAACCTCCGTGCCGACTACAGCACCGGCACCACCACCCTCAAGCCCGACTACGTCAAGTCCCTCAAGGACGGCGCCCCGGCGACGTTCACCTTCCGCTTCTGGACCGGTGACACCGTCACCTACACCGTCACCAAGTCTGGCAACACCGTGACCGGCACCGTCTCCTGACCGCTGTTCCTCCCCGCCCCGGCTGCCTCCCCCGGCAGCCGGGGCTCCCACACGTCCCGAGGTGCACCCGTGTTCCCGCTGCCCCCGCGCGTCCTGTTCGGCGCCGCCTACTACCACGAGTACCAGCCGTACCCGCGGCTCAAGGAAGACCTCGACCTGATGGCCGAGGCGAAGTTCACCGTCATCCGGGTCGGCGAGTCCGTCTGGTCCACCTGGGAGCCCGAGAACGGCCGCTTCGACCTCGACTGGCCGACCCCCGTCCTCGACGGCGCCCACGAGCGCGGCATCGCGGTCGTCCTCGGCACCCCCACCTACGCCGTGCCGCCGTGGCTGGCCCGCCAGTACCCGGAGATCGTCACCGAGCAGGCCACCGGCCGACCGACGGGGTGGGGCGCCCGCCAGGAGGCCGACTTCTCCCACCCCGCCTTCCGCCACCACGCCGAACGCGTCACCCGGGCGATCCTCGACCGCCACGCCGCGCACCCGGCCGTCATCGGCTTCCAGGCCGACAACGAGCCCGGCCTGCGCCTGCCGCACAACCACGGCGTCTTCCAGCGCTTCGTCGACCACCTGCGCCACACCTACGGCGACGTGGAGACGCTCAACCGGGAGTGGGGCCTGGTCTACTGGTCGCACCGGCTCTCCACCTGGGCCGACCTGTGGCGGCCCGACGGCAACCAGCAGCCGCAGTACGACGTCGCCTGGCGGGCGTTCCAGGCCCGCCAGACCACCGAGTTCATCGCCTGGCAGGCCGGGATCACCCGCGAGTACGCCCGCCCCGGCCAGTTCGTCACCACCTGCCTCGCCTACAACCACCCCGCGATGGAGGACGACGAGATCACCGACGCCCTGGACGTCACCGCGGGGAACCCGTACTACGACATGCAGGACGCCCTCGCGCTGCCCGACGCCACCCCCGACGACCACGAGCAGTGGTGGAAGACCACCGGCGTGTGGGCGCTGTACCAGAGCGCCGACCGGATCTTCTCCTCCCGCCAGGAGCCGTTCCTCGTCACCGAGACCAACGCCCAGGCCATCAGCGGCACCTCGGAGAACCGGCCGGCCTTCGACGGCCAGTGGCGGCAGGCCGCCTGGGCGCTCGTCTCGCGCGGCGCCCGGATGATCGAGTACTGGCACTGGCACACCCTGCACTTCGGCACCGAGACGTACTGGGGCGGGATCCTCCCCCACAGCGGAAAGCCCGGCCGGGTGTACGCCGAACTCGCCCGCCTCGGAGCCGAGTTCGAGACCGCCGGGCCGCTGGTCGCCGGGATCGAGCCGGACGCCGACATCGCGATGGTCTACTCGATGCCCAGCAAGTGGCTGATGCAGAAGTACCCGCCGCTGGCGAAGCCGAACGGCGATCCGGACCCGGCCTCCTACCACCGCATCTTCGACCCCTTCTACCGCGGCGCCTTCGACGCCGGCCGGCAGGTGCGGATCCTGCACGTCCGCCGGCTCCACGACGCCCGGGGCGAGCGCGACGGCCTGGCACCCGACGAGGCCGCCCGGCACCACCCCGTGCTCGTCGTCCCCGGGCTCTACCTCGCCGAGGACTCCCTGCTCGACTGGCTCGCGGCCTACGCCGCAGCCGGCGGCCACCTCGTCCTCGGCCCCCGCACCGGCTACGCCGACCACGAGGCCCGCGCCCGCCACGAGACCGCCCCGCCGCGCCTCACCGCCGCCGCGGGCGCCTGGTACGACGAGTTCGGCAACCTGAGCGCGGACCTCCCGCTGCGCGCCGTGCCCGGCAGCCCGCTGGAGCTGCCGTCCGGCGCCACCGCGACCCGCTGGGTGGAGGGCCTCACGACCACCGACGCCACGGTGCTGGCCGGCTACGAGCACCCCCACTTCGGGCGCTGGCCCGCCGTCACCACCCGCCGCCACGGCGAGGGCCGGGTGACCTGCGTCGGCACCGTGCCCGGACGCGACCTCGCCCGGGAGCTCGCCGCATGGCTTGCTCCCGTTCCCGTGAGCGGCTGGCACGACCTGCCGGCCTCCGTCACCGCGACGACCGGCACCGCCCCGGACGGACGCCGGGTCCACGTGGTCCACAACTGGAGCTGGCAGCCCGCCGACGTCCGGGTACCCGCGGATCTGACCGACGTCCTCGACGGGACCGCGGTGACGGCCGGGGCGTCGGTGCCCCTGGGCGCCTGGGACGTGCGGGTGTTCGTGGCCCACTGAGAACGGGGCGGTGGGCTCCGCCGAGCCCACCGCCCCGTTCTCCACCCGGCCGGGTGCTCCTTCCCGGGTGCTCAGCCCCGGGTGCTCCTACTCGGACAGGAAGCGGTAGACCGTCATCGAGCCGTACTCCTCCCCCGGGCGCAGGACGGTGGAGGGGTACTCGGGCCGGTTGGGCGAGTCCGGGAAGTGCTGCGTCTCCAGCGCGATGCCCGCGTAAGCGGGGTACGGGCGGCCGGAGCGGCCGGTCAGCGAGCCGTCGAAGTGGTTGCCGGTGTAGACCTGGAGGCCGGGCTCCATCGTGAAGCACTCGACCCGGCGGCCGCTGGCCGGGTGGCTCAGCACCGCAGCCTTCCGGAAGCCCCTCCCGGTGAGCACCCAGTTGTGGTCGAATCCCTGGCCGGCCCGGCGGACCTGCGGGTGCCCGTCCGCGATGCGGTCCGCGGTCGTCCTGGGCTCGCGGAGGTCGAACGGTGTGCCGGTGACCGGCTGCACGGGCCCCAGCGGGATCAGTTCCCCGTCCACCGGGAGGTATCCCGAGGCCTCGACCTGGAGCAGGTGGTCGAGCACCGTTCCGGAGCCCTCACCGGCCAGGTTGAAGTACGCGTGGTTCGTGAGGTTGACCACCGTGGGCGCGTCCACGGCGGCGCGGTAGACGATGAAGAGGTCGCCGGCCGGGTCGAGCAGGTACATCACTTCGGCGGTCAGGGCGCCCGGGAAGCCCTGGTCGCCGTCGGGGCTGTGCAGCCGCAGCCGGACCCCGGCCCGACGGCCCTCCCGGACCGCCACCCCGTCCCACAGCCGGGTGGCGAAGCCGTCCGGGCCGCCGTGCAGGGTGTGGCCGTTCTCCTGTGCCGCCAGTCGGTGCCTCGTGCCGTCGATCGGCAGGACCCCGCCGGCGATCCGGTTGGCGTAGCGGCCGACCGTCGCTCCGAAGTACGCGGCCTGCCCGAGCAGGTCCTCGACGTCCTCACAGCCGAGGACGACGTTGCAGCGCCGTCCGTCCCGGTCCGGCGCGTGCACGGCCTGGAGGCGGGCGCCCAGGCTCAGCACCTCCACCGTGACGCCCTCGGGCGCGCTGAAGGTCCACCGGGTGATCCGCCGCCCGTCCGGCAGGGTCCCGGCGGGCTCCTGGGTCACCGTCACTTCGCCGTGGGATACGAGGGCGTCTCTCGGCACGGGTGCTACTCCATTGCGTTCGGTGCGGTGCGGTGCGGAGAGCGACGACGCCCGCCGGGCGGGCGGGCGTCGTCGGTATGACGGTGGTGGGTCACATCCCCTGGGCCAGGCGGTGGTAGGCCTGGTTCCAGCGCAGTTCCTTCGTGAACCGCCGGATCGACGTGTCCTCGTCGATCACCAGGAGCTCCACGCCGAGCATCTCGGCGAGATCCTCCAGTTCCTCGGTGCCCAGCGCGCCGGAGAGCACGGTGTGGTGCGGCGCGCCGGCCGTCAGCCACGCCTCGGCGGAGGTGTGGAGGTCCGGACGCGGCCTCCACACGGCGCGGGCCACGGGCAGGTTGGGCAGCGGCGCCGGCGGCTCGACGACGTCGACGTCGTTCGCGACCAGCCGGAAGCGGTCACCGAGGTCGGCGAGGCCGACCACCACCGCGGGGCCCGGCTCGGCGTCGAAGACCAGGCGGACCGGGTCCTCGCGCCCGCCGATGCCGAGCGGGTGGATCTCGCAGGAGGGCGTGGCGGCCGCGATGCTCGGGCAGACCTCCAGCATGTGCGCGCCGAGGATCAGCTCGTGACCGGGTTCCAGGTGGTACGTGTAGTCCTCCATGAAGGAGGTGCCGCCGGCCAGGCCGGTGGCGGTCACCTTGAGGGTGCGCAGCAGCGTGGAGGTCTTCCAGTCGCCCTCGCCGCCGAAGCCGTAGCCGTCGGCCATCAGCCGCTGCACGGCCAGGCCGGGCAGCTGGCGCAGGCCGCCGAGGTCCTCGAAGTTGGTGGTGAAGGCCTTGAAGCCGCCCTCTTCCAGGAAGCCCCGCAGGCCGAGCTCGATCCGCGCCGCGTAGCGCAGCGACTCGTGACGTTCCCCGCCGGCCCGCAGTTCGGCCGCGAGGTGGTAGCTGTCCTCGTACTCCTTGACGAGCTCGGTGACGTCGGCGTCGGCCGTGGCGTCCACGGCAGCCACGAGGTCGTTGACGCCGTAGGTGTTGACGGAGACGCCGAAGCGGAGCTGGGCCTCGACCTTGTCGCCCTCGGTGACGGCGACGTCGCGCATGTTGTCGCCGAAGCGGGCGAGCTTCAGGCCGCGCAGTTCGGCGCGGCCGGCGGCGGCGCGGGCCCAGGAGGCGATCCGGGCGGTCACGGCGGGGTCGGTGACGTGCCCGGCGACTGTCTTGCGGGCGACGCCCAGGCGGGACTGGATGTAGCCGAACTCGCGGTCGCCGTGGGCGGCCTGGTTCAGGTTCATGAAGTCCATGTCGATGGAGGACCAGGGCAGGTCGACGTTGGCCTGGGTGTGCAGGTGGAGCAGCGGCTTCCGGAGGGCGTCCAGGCCGGCGATCCACATCTTCGCCGGGGAGAAGGTGTGCATCCAGGCGACCAGGCCGATGCACCGGTCCTCGGCGTTTGCCTCCAGACAGATGCGGCGGATCGCGGAGGCGTCGGTGAGGACCGGCTTCCAGACGACGTCGACCGGCAGGGCGGCCTCCGTGCCCAGTACGTCGGCGATCCGCTGGGACTGCTCGGCGACCTGCCGCAGCGTCTGCTCGCCGTAGAGCCCCTGACTTCCCGTCAGGAACCAGATCTCGCGTCCAGCGAGTGACGTCATGGTGGTGACTCCTTACCGGGCCTCGGGGGGCTGGCCGTAGACGTTCTGGTAACGGAAGTTGAGGCTGTCGATGTCCGCCTGGGCGATCGGCAGCGGCTCGCCGAGCTGCCGGGAGACGTGGACCGTCCGGGCCACGTCCTCGCACATCACGGCGGCCTTGACGGCGGCCTTGGCGTCCTTCCCGATGGTGAAGACGCCGTGGTTCTGCATGAGGACGGCGGGCGAGCGGTGGCCCTTGAGGGTGTCCACGATGCCCCGGCCGATCGAGTCGTCCCCGATCAGCGCGAACGGGCCCACCGGGATCTCGGCGCCGAACTCGTCCGCCATCGCGGTGAGGACGCAGGGCACGGCCTCCCCGCGGGCCGCCCACGCGCACGCGAAGGTGGAGTGGGTGTGGACCACCCCGCCGACCTCGGGCATGTGGCGGTAGACGTAGGCGTGCGCGGCCGTGTCGGACGAAGGCGAGTGGTCACCCTCGACCACGTTGCCATCCAGGTCGCACACGATCATGTTCTGCGGCGACAGCTCGTCGTAGGGGACGCCGCTCGGCTTGATCACGAGCAGGTCCTCGCCGGGGATCCGGGCGGAGACGTTGCCGGCGGTCCAGACCACCAGGCCGTAGCGGACGAGTTCCTGGTGGAGGTCGCTGACCTGCTGGCGGATGAGGTTCGTGGTCGCGTTCACAGGGCCTCGCTCGATGGGGTGAGGGCGGCGTTGCGGATGTCGCGCAGGCGGTGCAGGAGCTTGTCGGCGCCGAGGCCGAAGTGGTCGTGCAGGGACCGGTACTCGGCGAAGAGCCGGTCGTACACGTCGGCGGAGGCCTGGTCCGGCAGGTACGCCGCCGGATGCACGCGGCCCATGGCGGCGGCGGCGGCCCGGACCTCGGGGTACGCCCCGGCGGCGACGGCGGCGTGGATGGCCGATCCGAGCGCCGGGCCCTGCTCGGACTCGGCCACCGAGACCGGGCGGCGCAGCACGTCGGCGTAGATCTGCATGAGCAGGGCGTTCTTCTTGAGGCCGCCGGTGACGACGAACTCGGTGACGGGGACGCCCCCCTGTTCCAGCGCCTCGACGATGACGCGGGTGCCGAAGGCCGTGGCCTCCAGCAGGGCGCGGTAGATCTCCTCGGGCCGCGTGGCCAGGGTGAGCCCGGCGATCACGCCGGAGAGGTGGTGGTCGACCAGGGTGGAGCGGTTGCCGTTCATCCAGTCGAGCGCCACCAGGCCGTGGGCGCCCGCGGGTTGGGCGGCGGCCTTGCGGGTGAGGAGCTGGTGCGCGTCCTCCCCGTTCCGCTCGGCCTCGGCCGCGTAGTCGGCCGGCAGGCCCTGACGCAACCACCAGGCGAAGATGTCTCCGACGGCGCTCTGGCCCGCCTCGTAGCCGTAGGAACCGGCGACGATGCCGTCCTCGACCACGCCGCACATGCCCGGGACCTCGGCCAGCGTGGCACCGTTGACGACGTGGCAGGTCGACGTGCCCATGATGGCGAGGAGCTGGCCGTGGTCGACGGCCCGGGCCGCGGGCGCGGCGACGTGGGCGTCCACGTTGCCGGCCGCCACCGCGATGCCCTCCGGCAGGCCGGTCCACCGCGCCGACTGCGCACTGAGGGAGCCGACCCGGGAGCCGAGCGGGGAGAGCGGATGCTCCAGGCGCGTGCGGGCGAAGTCGGCGAACTCCGGGTGGAGCGCGGCGAGGTACTCCTCGCTCGGGTAGCTGCCGTCCTGGTGGATGCCCTTGTAGCCGGCGGTGCAGGTGTTGCGGCTCTCGGCTCCGGTGAGCTGCCAGACGATCCAGTCCGCGGCCTCGATCCAACGGGCGCAGGCGGCGTAGACGGCCGGATCCTCCTCCAGGACCTGCAAGGCCTTCGCGTACTGCCACTCGGCGGATATCCGGCCGCCGTACCGCGAGATCCACTTCTCCCCGCGGGCGTGCGCGAGCGCGTTGATCCGGTCCGCCTGCCCCTGGGCGGCGTGGTGCTTCCAGAGCTTGGGCCAGGCATGTGGGTACGGCGCCCACTCGGGCGTCTCCGCCAGGGGTGTGCCGTCCGCGAGCACCGGGAGGACCGTGCAGGCGGTGAAGTCGGTGGCGATGCCGATGACTTGGGTGGGGTCGACCCCGGCGTCGGCGAGCGCCGCCGGGACGGCGGTGTGCAGCACGGCACGCCAGTCGGCGGGGTGCTGAAGCGCCCAGTCGGGCGGGAGCGGTCGGCCGGTACCGGGCAGTTCGCGCTCGATGACGGCGTGCGGGTACTCGTGGACGGCGGTGCCCATCTCTTCGCCGTCGCGCACGCGGACCACCACGGCGCGGCCGGAGAGGGTGCCGAAGTCGATGCCGACGACGTACCCCTCGGAGTCCCGGGCGGCAGGATTCACGGTCACTTCCTCATCCTTCGTGCGGGAGACCGGTGTTGTCGCCTGACGCCGGTGCGGTCCAAGTCCGGGGCAGGGCGGACCGGACCGGCGACAGGCTCCGTTCCGCCGGCTCCGTCGGAGGAGGGCGGAAGGAGGACCCGCCGGCGAACGAACGGAGGCGATGTCGTTGCCCGCCGGCGGAGCTGAGAAGCGCCTTTGTTAGCGCTCACATGAATTGTTAGCGTTCACATATGTGCTGTCAAGGGACGTGTCGCCGGTCGGCCCCGCCCGTCCGCAGGCGGCCCGGTGCACGATCGTGATCGAGCGTGCGCCGGCATGGACTCCGACGACCGGATCACCGGTGCCCGGCGGGGCCGACGCTGCGGCGCAGCACCAACTCCGGAGTGATCTGCACATGGGCGTGGGCGGGCGCGACGCCCTCCAGCTCCCCGACGAGGAGTTCCAGGGCCTTGCGGCCGAGTTCGCCGAAATCCTGCCGCACGGTGGTGAGCGGCGGGGTGAAGTAGGCGGCCTCCGGGATGTCGTCGAAGCCGACCACGCTGATTTCCTCGGGGACCGACCGGCCGGCCTCGTGCAGGGCGCGCAGCAGGCCGAGGGCCATGTGGTCGTTGGCGCAGAAGACGGCGGTGACGTCGTCCAGTCCGGCGATCCGCAGACCGGCCTGGTAGCCCGAGCGGGCGCTCCAGTCGCCGCGCTCCACGGCCGGCACCGCGGCTCCGGCCGCCTGCAGCGTGAGCCGCCACCCCTCCTCGCGGTCCTTGCTCTCCAGCCAGTTGGCCGGTCCTGCCAGGTGGTGAACGGTACGGTGGCCCAGGTCGAGCAGGTGCCCGGTGGCCTCTCCGGCACCGAAGCGGTTGCCCACCGACACCATGGGCACCCGGGTCTGGTTGCCCGAACCGACGGCGACGAGCGGCACGGAGCTGGAGAGGCGGGCCACGGCACTGACCGCGGAGGTCTGCGGAGCGATCACGACGACACCCTCCACCCCCTGGTCGCGCAGCCGGTCGACGGCCTCCTGGACCGAACGGCCGTCCAGGGAGCGCAGGCTGGTCACGCTCACGAAGTACCCGGCGCTCCGTGCGGCGCGCTCGATCCCGTCCAGCATCGAGGCGGGGCCGTAGAGGGTCGAGTCGAAGCTGACCACGCCGAGGGTCTGCGAGCGGCGGGTGACCAACGTGCGGGCCGCCGAGTTCGGCCGGTAGTCCAGCTCCCGTATGGCGGCCAGCACCCGGTCCCGGGTGTCCGGCCGGACGTGCGGGGCGCCGTTGAGCACCCGGGACACCGTCTGGTGGGAGACACCCGCCAGTTTCGCCACGTCCGCCATCACGGGCTGGCGCTGTTCCGTCCCGGCGCTGTCGGTTCCCACTCGCAGTCCCCTCCTCGGCTGGAACCACAGTACGCGACCAGGTCCAGGCCAATCCGTCACCCTCGGTTCAACAGGCGGCGTCCCTTCATACCAGTCCTTCGGGCCGCCGACACGTGCCGATAGTGCCAAGTTAGCGCTCACACCTCCCACGCGGGGGACCTTGCCAGATCACGGCCCTGTGGATTACGAAGTGGAAGCAATTCGTGAACGCCTACACACGCATCGTGATCAGGCCTGGCGGATCAGGCCGGCACGCCGTGCATCCACCCTGCCGTGGAGCCGTGTGCACCTCGTCTCGTGCACCTCGTCTCGTGTGCACCTCGTCTCGTGCATGCCGAGGATCCCGTGCAGAGCTCGGTCATTCCCCCACGGTACGCCTGCGAGCCAGCGCCCGATCCGCCTCGGGCAGCGCGTCGGCGACCAGAAGTCGCGGCAGCAGGTCCGGTTCGAGTGTCATGGCGCGGAACACGACGTCGACGGTCACGTCATGGTCGGGCCGGTGCACGATCTCGACGGGGTCGCCGGCCCGGATGTCCCCGGGCTCGATCACCCGCAGGTAGGCGCCCGGCACAGAGGCCCGGGTGAAACGCGTGATCCAGCCCTCTCGCTGCAACCACCCCTGGAAGGTCGCACACGGGATCCGGGCGCACGACACCTCCAGGACCACGTCCGCCCCGATGCGCCAGCGCTCACCGATCAGGGCGCCGTTGACGTCGAGGCCGACGGTCGTGAGGTTCTCCCCGAAGACGCCGTTGCCGAGCCGCCGCCCGAGCTCGGCCTCCCAGCCGTCGAGGTCCTCGCGGGCGTAGGCGTAGACGGCCTGGTCGAAACCGCCGTGGTGCTTCACGTCGTAGACCCGGTCGCCGGCGAGACCGACCTCACCGGTGCCCTTCGGGCCGGGAGAGGTGACCGTGACGGGACCGTCGACCGGCTGTTTGTCGATGCCCGTGGCCCTGAAGCCCTTCCAGGGGTTGGGACGGGGCCTGCCTACGTTGACGGAGAGCAGTTCCATGCCCGCGACTGTACGGATCCTCGCACCCCGGGGCGACCAATTTCCCGGTCGCGTCGCGGAGTCGGGCTTCTGGTCCACCCGGATCCCGTCGCGCCAGGAGCTGTCGTCCGCCGCCGGCCCCCTCCGCCACCGGCCGGTGGCCGGGCCCGGCTCCGCACGGCAGCGGAGCCGGGCCCGACCGGGGTGGGTGTTATCCGAGGGTCCACTTCTGGTTGTCGCCGCCCCAACAGCTCCACAACTGGACGGGGGTGGAGTCGGCGACGGCCGCCCCGGCAACGTCCAGGCAGCGGCCGGACGGAACGCCGGTGACGGTGCCGTCGGAGTTGAACTGCCACTTCTGGTTGGCACCGCCGTTGCAGGGCCAGGTCACCACCTTGGTGCCGTCGGCCGTCCCGCCGCTGGACGCGTCCAGGCACAGCGTGCTGCCGGAGACGTTCACCGTGAGCTGCCCGTCGGCGGTGCGCGTCCAGGTCTGGTTCGCCCCGCCCCAGCAGGTGTAGATCTGCGTCTGCGTCCCGGCGGTGGCCGAGGCGTTGGGGACGTCCAGGCACTTGCCCGAGCCGGTGCCGCGCAACGCCCCCGTGGTGGCCGAGGAGTTGGCGTAACCGGCGGCGACGATGTTGGCCTGGACGGCGTTCTCGGTGGCCTCCGACGGGTAGCCGGACGTCATCACGCCCTCGTAGAAGGTGCCTTGGGCGCCCTTGCTGTTGTCGCCGCCGATTCCGAGGATGATCGCACCCTCCTTGTGCATCGGGTTGTAGCCCGCCACGTTCGGGCGCGGTCCGGAGTAGAAGGTCGACAGGCCGCCGGACTGGGCGTCGCCCGCACGGATCGCCCACTGGTTCGGCGCGCCCTTGACCATGGCGCTCAGGTAACGGTGGCTCACCGTCGGGTCGTTGGCGTTGTAGCGCGCGTTCTCGCCGGAGAACAGGCCGTTCTCCAGATCGGCCATCACCCAGGGGCCCGGACCGGCGCCGTAGCCCCAGACCTTGATGTTGCCGAAGTAGATGGCCTCCATGTGACCGTTGCCGGTGTCGTTGCTGCTCGTCTCGGCGTTGCCGTAGTCGAAGCAGCAGCCGCCGTTGTAGTGCGTGCCGTCCAGGATCGCGTACATCCCCTCGGGCTGGTCGCCGGTCGCGATGCCCGAAGTGTGGTTGTCGCGGTAGCCGGTGCCCGGTGCCACGTACACGCCGTAGGCCCGGTGGCCGTTCAGCGTGGTCGGTGCCAGGGTCGCGTCCGCCAGGTTGTCCGGCCCGGACGCGGCCCCGCCCCCGGGGGCCTGGGTGAGGTGGTTGCCCTTGCCGGACTGGTCGTAGATCACGGTGATCACGCAGCTGGTGCCGGCACAGAAGGAGTCCTGGGCGGCGGCGTCGGCGTAGCCACCGGCGCCCTGCACGCCGATGTCCCGCAGGGCCTGGTCCGACGAACGCCGGACCTGGTACAGCGGACCGCCGTATCCGGCGTAGAGCGCGCGGGTGGTGCTGTGCGCGGCCACACAGGGCGTGCCGCCGGCGGCGTACACGTCGCACGGGCCCTGCGCAGCAGCCTGCGCCACACCGCTCGTCGCGGTGGCACCGGCCATCGCGCCGACGAGGACGGCGAGTGCCGCCGTGGCGCGGGCGAGGCGGCGCAACGCGCCGCGTCCGCGGATCGTCCCGTTGTTGTCACTCATGGTGTCTCCCTGCTCATCGGTGAGCGCGGCCCAAGGGTAAGTGAGCGCTAACAATCCAGCCTGAACGAGACACGTCTGGCCCGGGCCGGAGGTGAAGGGGTTCCTGGACCGGTGACAGTGCCCCCAACGACCGTGTGACGTCAAGACTTCTGACACGTCCACACGGAACCCGGCCGACCCGGACTGAGCCGCCGTCAGCCGGCACCGTTCCATTGCTGCACGATGGTTGACGCTAGGCGATGTTAGCGCTCACACTCCACAGCACACCCGAGCACTCGCGCCGGTTCGCCGCGCTTGTCACTTGCTCCCCCACCCACCGGCAGCGATCGAGAGGAACCATCCATGCGCGCACCCCAGCCCCGGCTCTCCAGAGCGGCCCGTGTCGCGGCCGCAACGACCGCCGCCCTGGCACTGGCCGTCGGCTGCAGCAAGCAGGGCGCCGGTGACTCCGGCACGTCCGCCGGCGGCACCACGGCCGCCGCGCCCGCGATCCAGGGCGACATCACCTTCAACGACGACAACCTGACCCGCCTGGACGCGGCCCTCAAGGCGGCGCTCCAGGGCAAGGACCTCTCCCAGCTGGACCTGGCCATGGTGGTCAACGTCGCCGTGGACTACTGGAACGCCGGGAGGACCGGCTTCACCAAGGGGCTCGCCGACCTCGGCGTCAAGGGCACCTTCCAGGCCCCGGCGAACGGCCGGCTCGACCAGCAGCTGTCCATCCTCCAGACCCTGCGCGGGCAGGACATCTCCGCCTTCTCGCTCTCCGCGATCGACCCGACGGCCGTCAAGTCACCGATCCAGTCCGCCGCTTCGGCCGGCATCCCGGTCCTCGCCATCGACTCGCCGCTGCCGGCCGAGGACGGCGCAGCGCTGTACCTCGGCACGCCCAACTACCAGGCCGGCAAGCGGGCCGGCGAGGCGATGAAGGCCGCGCTGGGCGGCCGGGGCAAGGTCGTGGTGCTGGTCGGCTCGTTGACCGCCTCCAACGCGGTCGAGCGCATCCAGGGCTTCGAGGACGCGCTGAAGGGCACCGACATCAAGGTGTCCAACAAGCTCGCCGACAACATGGACGCGGCCAAGGCCCTCACCAACGCCCAGACCGCCATCCAGACCGACCCGGGAGTGACCGGCCTCTACGGCGTCTATTCCTACGACGGCCCCTCGGCCGCCCAGGCGGTGCAGGCGGCGGGCCGGGCCGGCAAGGTCAAGGTGATCTCCGACGACAGCGACGCCCAGACCCTGACGTTCATCCAGCAGGGCGTCATCCAGGCCACCGTCGTGCAGTCGCCCTACCAGCAGGGTTACACCGGTGCCTACCTGTTGGCCGCGCTCAAGGTGCTCGGCAAGGATGCCACGACGGCCGTCGTCAAGCCGTTCCTGGAGTCCGACGGCAGCACCCTGAGCTCCGGCGTCGGCGTCGTCACCCAGGACAACCTCGCCGCCTTCCGGGCCAAGCAGACCCAGCTCGGCATCACCGGATGACCGGGGTCGGCGTCCCCGCGGCCGCTCGGCCGGCCGCGGTCCTGCGCGCGGTGCGCAAGAGCTACGGGCCGGTCACCGTGCTGGACATCCCAGAACTCGACCTGATGCGAGGTCAGATCACCTGCGTGGTCGGGGAGAACGGCGCCGGGAAGTCCACCCTGATGGGAGTGCTGTCCGGTACCGTCTCCCCCTCCGCAGGGGAGGTCCTGATCGCCGACCGCCCCCTCCACCCCGGCCGTCCCGACCACGCGAAGGCCCTCGGCGTCAGTCTCGTGGCACAGGAGTTCCCGCTGGTCGGGCGACTGAGCGTGGCCGAGAACCTGCTGCTCGGCCGGCGCACTCGCGCCAGGCAGGGCGCGGGGATGCTGCACCGGGCGCTGTTCGACCGCGCCGGCACCCGGCGCGAGGCCCGCGAACTGCTGGCGGAGGTCGGCGTCGAGGGCGTCGACGTCGACCGGCCCGTGGAGCGGCTGCCCGTTCCGCTGCGCCAGATGATCGAGATCGCCAAGGCCTGGGGCAACCGGCCGCTGGTCCTGATCCTGGACGAGCCGACCTCCTCGCTCGGGCCGGTCGAGGCGGGGAAGGTGCTCGCCCTCGCCCGGCGGCACGCGGCGCAGGGCGGCGCGGTTCTGTTCATCGGCCACCGTCTGGACGAGGTGCGGGACATCGCCGACCGGGTGCTCGTGCTGCGCGGCGGCAGCCTGGTCGCGGACCTCCGCCCGGACGAGGCCACCGAGGCGCGGATGATCCGCGAGATGGTCGGCGGGGAACTGGCCCACACCGCGGCACGGCCCGTCCCCGCGCCGGCCCGAACCGTCCTGACCGCACGGGGGCTGACCGCGGACGGGCTCGGCCCGGTCGATCTGGACCTGAGGGCCGGCGAGATCGTCGGCGTGGCCGGGCTGATGGGCTCGGGCCGCAGCCGGTTGCTGCACACCCTCATGGGTGCGCAACCCCGTACGGGCGGCGAAGTCGAGTTGTCCGGACGCCGCTTCCGCCCGCGCCATCCCGCCGATGCCGTCGCCGCGGGCGTCGGTCTGGTGCCGGAGGACCGCAAGGAGCAGTCCCTGCTGCTGTCACATCCGGTGCGCTGGAACGCCACCCTCGCCACGCTGCGGCGCGACTCCTGGCACGGCGTCCTCACCCCGGGCGGAGACCGTGCACGCTCACAACGGATCGTCGACGGTCTGGGGGTCCGGCTGCACAGCCAGGAGCAGCCGATCGGGGACCTGTCCGGCGGCAACCAGCAGAAGGTCGTGTTCGGCCGGTGGCTGCACGCCGCCCCGGACGTCCTGCTGCTCGACGAGCCCACCCGCGGCGTGGACGTGGGGGCCAAGGCCGAGATCTACCGGCTCGTCGACCGGGCCGCGGCGGACGGCCTGGCCGTCCTGGCCGCCTCGTCCGAGTTGGAGGAACTGCTGTGGATCTGCCACCGGATCCTGGTGATGGCGCACGGACGGATCGTCGCCGACCTGCCCCGCGAGCAGTTCGGCAAGGAACGCATCATGACGGCGGCGACCAGTCGGCCGCAGTCGTCGGCGAGCACCGAGGAGCACGCATGACCACCGAGACCGCCCCCGCCCGCGAGGAGGCGCTCGCACCGGCCCGGAACCGTCTGCGCGTCCTGGTCGACACTCCCGAAGTGGGCGTCGTCCTCGCCTGCGTCGCCGTGTTCGCGGCGCTCGCGCTGGCCCGGGACACCTTCGCGAGCGCGGTCAACCTCCAGGGCATGGGCGCCGACCTGGCCCAGTACGGGCTGATCGCGATCGGCGAGTCGCTCGTCATCCTGACCGGCGGCATCGACCTGTCGGTGGGCGCTCTGCTGGGCACCAGCGTGATCCTGATGTCCTGGTTCGACGTCCGGGCCGGGTTGCCCGCCGGTGTGGCGGTCCTGGCGACCCTGGCGATCGCCGGACTGGTCGGCCTAGTCCACGGACTGGCCGTCACCCGGCTGCGGATGCCGCCGTTCGTCGTCACGCTCGTCACGTACACGGTGGCGCAGGGCGTGACCCTGGCGATCACCTCCGGGACCTCGATCGTCGGCATCTCCCCCTTCTTCGGCGACGTCGGCCAGAGCTACCTGGCCCAGATCCCGGTGCCGCTGGTGCTGTTCGCGGTGGTGACCGCCGCCGCGTGGTTCTTCCTGGAGCGCACCTACGCGGGGCGGCAGGTCTACGCGGTCGGTGGCAACCCCGAGGCCGCCAGACTGGCCGGCATCCGCGGCGACCGGCGGGTGGTGTCGATGTACGTGGCTTCCTCCCTGGTGTCGGCCTTCGCCGGAATGCTCGTGCTGGGCCGGATGGGGGTCGGTTCCGCCAGCGGCGTCGGCGTCGGCTGGGAGCTCTCGGCGATCGCGGCCGCGGTCATCGGCGGGGTCAGCCTGACCGGGGGGCAGGGGCGCGTCGTGGGCATCGTCGCCGGTGCCGTCCTGCTGGAGCTGATCAACAACGGACTGACCACCCTCCAGGTCAACGCCAACTACACCAACATCGTGCTCGGTTGCGTCCTGGGCCTGGCCATCACGGCCGACCGCCTGCGCGCCAGGCACGTGGCCAGGCGCTCCTGAACCTGCTCCCGGGACGGCCGGCGGGGCCTCGCGCCCCTCGGCCGTCCCGGCACGCCCCCCGGCCCGGCGGGGGTTTCGCCGTGTCCGCCGGGCGCAGCACCCCGGCCCGAGGGCTGAGAACTCGCACCGCGCGCGGGCTCCGCCGGGCCGGGGCGCAGCGCTCCGCCCCGGTGGCTCCGACCGCTGCACCTTCGGTGGCACCACGTACTTCCAGCCCGTCAACCCGATTCTCGACACCTACGGTCTGACCCTGGCCACCAGCTGACCGCCCCTCCGAGCGGGGTGCCCGCCTCCCGTCCGCCGGCGAGAGGCGGGCACCCTTTTGGAAGCCTTTATGACATCAAGGCTTCACCGAAAATTCACCCTTTGCCCCTCCGGGCAACCACCCCTCCAGTGACGGACGTTCACGCGGACCGGCCGAGTGAAACCGCGATCCAACGGTGATCCGGAGCCCCTTGACGCCACCGTTGTTAGCGTTAACACTTCATTTCACGCCAGGCCGGTGCCCTGCGGACCCACTCCCTCGACACGAGGACCGCTCCCGGTCGGCCATCCCTCGACCGTTCCCCCGGCAGCCCAGGAACAGGCGGCGCCGTGCCGGTCGCGGAACATCACTGGAGGAATTGTGCGGAAGCTTTCAGCGGGCATCGTCGCCGCGGGTCTCGCCCTCTCCCTGGCAGCCTGCGGCCAGAGCGCCAACGGCGCCGGCGACGGCGCGGGCAAGGGTGACGCCAAGGGCGGTCTCGTCGGCATCGCCATGCCGACCAAGTCGTCGGAACGCTGGATCAACGACGGCAACAACATGGTCAAGGAGTTCCAGGCCAAGGGCTACAAGACCGACCTCCAGTACGGCGACAACGTCGTGGAGAACCAGGTCTCCCAGGTGGAGAACATGATCACCAAGGGCGCCAAGCTGCTGGTGATCGCCGCCATCGACGGCTCCTCTCTCACCAACGTGCTGCAGAAGGCCGCCGATGCGCACATCCCGGTCATCTCCTACGACCGGCTGATCCGCGGCACGAAGAACGTCGACTACTACGCGACCTTCGACAACTACAAGGTCGGCGTCCTCCAGGGCGGCTACATCGTCGACAAGCTCGGGCTCAAGGACGGCAAGGGCCCGTTCAACATCGAGCTGTTCGCGGGCTCGCCGGACGACAACAACGCCACCTTCTTCTTCAACGGCGCGATGAGCGTCCTCAAGCCGTTCATCGACCAGAAGAAGCTGGTCGTGCAGAGCGGCCAGACCGACTTCAACCAGGTCGCCACCCTCCGCTGGGACGGCGGTCTCGCCCAGTCCAGGATGGACAACCTCCTGAGCAAGGCGTACACCTCGGCCCGCCTCGACGCCGTGCTCTCGCCGTACGACGGCATCTCGATCGGCATCATCTCCTCGCTCAAGGGCGTCGGCTACGGCACCGCCAAGTCCCTGCCCGTCGTCACGGGCCAGGACGCCGAGCTGGCCTCGGTGAAGTCGATCATCGCGGGCGAGCAGACCCAGACCGTCTACAAGGACACCCGCCAACTGGCCAAGGCGGCCGCCCAGATGGGCGACGCGGTGCTGACCGGCGGGAAGCCCGAGGTCAACGACACCAGCCAGTACGACAACGGTGCCAAGACCGTCCCGGCGCAGCTGCTCCAGCCGGTGAGCGTCGACAAGGACAACTACAAGCAGGTCCTGGTGGACAGCGGCCAGTACACCGCTGACCAGCTGAAGTAGTCCCCCGGGCCCGCCCCGGCGGGCCCGGCTCCCGACCGGCGGTGCGGGGGCCGAACAGCCCTCGGCCACCGCACCGCCCCCGAACGATACGGAAGCACAACCATGGCTGGACCCGTTCTCGAAATGCGGTCGATCAGCAAGTCGTTCCCCGGCGTCAAGGCACTGTCCGAGGTCAACCTGACCGTCGCCGCGGGCGAGGTGCACGCCATCTGCGGCGAGAACGGCGCCGGCAAGTCCACCCTGATGAAGGTGCTCAGCGGCGTCTACCCGCACGGCGGGTACGAGGGCGAGATCCTCTTCGAGGGCGAGCCCTGCCGGTTCAAGGACATCCGGGCCAGCGAGCAGCGCGGCATCGTCATCATCCACCAGGAACTGGCCCTGGTGCCGTACCTGTCCATCGCCGAGAACGTCTTCCTGGGCAACGAGCACGCCACGCGGGGCATCATCAGCTGGCACCGCACGCTCACCCACGCCGCCGAACTGCTCCGTCAGGTCGGCCTGGACGAGAACCCGCACACCAGGGTCGCCGACCTCGGCGTGGGCAAGCAGCAGCTGGTCGAGATCGCCAAGGCGCTGGCCAAGAAGGTCAAGCTGCTCATCCTGGACGAGCCGACCGCCGCGCTGAACGACGAGGACAGCCGCAAGCTGCTCGACCTGATCCTGGAGCTCAAGGCGCAGGGCATCTCGTGCATCATCATCTCGCACAAGCTGAACGAGATCGCCAGGGTCGCCGACGCGGTGACCATCCTGCGTGACGGGCAGACGATCGAGACGATCGCGATCGGCTCCGAGGGCATCTCCGAGGACCGGATCATCCGCGGCATGGTCGGCCGCGACCTGGAACACCGCTACCCCGAGCGGACCCCGGACGTCGGGGAGATCGCCTTCGAGGTCGAGGACTGGAGCGTCCGGCACCCGATCGACCACCAGCGCACGGTGGTGGACGGCGCCTCGCTGAGCGTGCGGAGCGGCGAGATCGTCGGCATCGCCGGCCTGATGGGGGCCGGCCGCACCGAGCTGGCGATGAGCGTCTTCGGCCGCTCGTACGGGCGGTGGGCGGGCGGCAAGGTCCGGCTGCACGGCGAGGAGATCCGCACCCGGACGGTGCCCGAGGCGATCGCGCACGGCATCGCGTACGTCACCGAGGACCGCAAACAGCTCGGCCTCAACCTGATCGACGACATCAGCCGGAACATCTCCCTGAGCGCGCTCGGCAAGCTCTCCCACCGCGGCCGGGTCGACCGGCACGAGGAGGCCAGGGTCGCCGAATCGTTCCGGCGGACCATGAACATCAAGGCCCCGACCGTGTTCACCCGGACCGGCACGCTCAGCGGCGGCAACCAGCAGAAGGTCGTCCTCAGCAAGTGGATCTTCGCCGAGCCGGAGGTCCTCATCCTCGACGAGCCGACCCGGGGCATCGACATCGGCGCCAAGGCGGAGATCTACACCGTCATCGCCGAGCTGGCCGCCCAGGGCAAGGCCGTGCTCGTCATCTCGTCCGAACTCCCCGAACTCCTGGGTCTGTGCGACCGGATCTACACCATGGCCGAAGGCCGGATCACCGGTGAGGTGGCCCGTGCCGACGCCACCCAGGAATCCCTCATGCGGCTCATGACCATGAGCGCCGCATCCAGCAACGAGCAGGTGTGAGGCATGGCCCCGACCGAGATCATCCCGGATTCGTCCCCGAAGGCACCGCAGGCCGGCCCCGGCCCGTCCCTCGGCGGCGTCCTGGCCCGCGCCCTGCGCGGCAACGTGCGCCAGTACGGCATGCTGGTCGCGCTCGCGCTGATCGTGCTGCTGTTCCAGGTCTGGACGGACGGCATCCTGCTCCAGCCGCTCAACATCACCAACCTGATCCAGCAGAACGGCTACATCCTCATCCTGGCGATCGGGATGATGATCGTCATCATCGCCGGGCACATCGACCTCTCGGTCGGTTCGCTGGCCGCCTTCGTCGGGGCCGCGGCCGCGGTGATGATGGTCAAGCACCACGTCTCGTGGCCCGTGGCACTGCTGGCCGCGCTGGTCGTCGGCGCCCTCGCCGGCGCCTGGCAGGGCTTCTTCATCGCCTACCTGGGCATCCCGTCCTTCATCGTCACCCTGGCGGGCATGCTGCTGTTCCGCGGCGGCACCCAGATCCTGCTGCAGGGCCAGTCGGTCGCACCGTTCCCCAAGGGCTTCCAGAGCATCAGCAGCGGGTTCCTCCCCGAGGTCGGACCGCACACCAACTACCACAACCTCACCCTGCTGCTGGGCCTCGCGGTGCTGGCCGTCGCCGTCCTCCAGGAGGTGCGCGGCCGGCGGCAGACCGCCTCGTACGGGCTGGAGGTCCTCCCGGCCGGGCTGTTCCTCGTCAAGCTCGCCGCGATCACGGCCGCCGTGGTGGTCTTCACGCTGCTGCTGGCCAGCTACCACGGTGTGCCGATCGTCCTGCTGATCCTCGGCGCCCTGCTGGTCGGGTTCGGCTACCTGATGCGCAACTCGATCATCGGGCGGCACACCTATGCCATCGGCGGCAACGAGGCCGCGGCCAAGCTGTCCGGAGTGAAGAGCAAGCGGGTCGTCTTCCTCGCCTTCACCAACATGGGCGTCCTCGCGGCCCTGGCCGGGCTCGTCTTCGCCGCGCGCCTCAACGCCGGCACCCCGCAGGCCGGCATCAACTTCGAACTGGAGGCCATCGCCGCGGCCTTCATCGGCGGCGCCTCCGCCAGCGGCGGCGTGGGCACCGTCCTCGGCGCCATCATCGGCGGCCTCGTGCTCGGCGTGCTGAACAACGGCATGTCGTTGGTCGGTGTGGGAACCGACTACCAGCAGGTGATCAAGGGACTGGTGCTGCTCGCGGCCGTCGGGTTCGACGTCTACAACAAGCGCAAGGCCGGGTCCTGACCTCCTGAGCGCGGGCGGGGAGCAGCGTCGTGATTGAGGGCACGGCGCGGCTCCCCGCCCGCTTGTCGTCGTTCCGCCCACCTTCTCCAGTCAGACTTCTCCGTGCGATAGCGCCTCCCGAGCCTGGTGAGAGGACAGGATCAGACGTCACCAGGGTGCCCCCGAGCGCGGGAACCCGCCCGCCGCGTTGACCGGCTTCGTGGGCCGACGGCGCGAGATCGACGAGATCCGCCGCCTGCCGGCCACGCGCCGGTTGGTCATATTCATGGATATGGGCGACACAGGCGGCATGGGCAGGACGCGGCTGGCGCCGGAGGTGTCGGCCGCGAGCCGGACGGACCGGCCGTGAGAAAAGCAGGAGGGGTGCCTCTCGGGAGAGGCACCCCTCGGTGGACGGTCGTCCGGGTGTTCGGCGAGCGGGGACTCAGCGGGCCAGGAGGACCAGGACGAGCACGACCAGCGCCGGCACGGTCTGCACGAAGAGGATCTTCCGGGAGGACGTCAGGGCACCGAACAGCCCGGCGACGGCGACGCAGGACGTGAAGAAGACCCGCGTCTGGAACCCGACCGGGTCCGGGGCGAACGCGCCCCAGAGGAGCCCGGCCGCCAGGAAGCCGTTGTAGAGGCCCTGGTTGGCGGCCATCGCCTTGGTCGAGACCGCGAACTCCTCGGTCGTCCCGAAGGAGCCCCGGGCTCGCGGTGTGGTCCACAGGAACATCTCCAGGACCAGGATGTAGACGTGCAGAAGGGCGAGCGCGACAACCGCGATGAGGGCAACTGTGGACATATCGGGCATCTTACGCCGCCATGGCAAGCACCTGACCGGTCGTGAGGCTGACGCGCCCCCGGGGGCGGAGAGGTGACACACGATCAGTCCGGCAAGCCCCAAGTGCCATGGCGCGGCACACGTTGACCTCCGCCGCGGTGAGCCCGCCGGCCGTGCTCCAAGAACACCTTGTTGACGCCCGGCGTTCGAGGTGCGGCAGTGGGTCTACGAGGGACTGCCGACGGCCGTGCTGCTCGAACGGTTCGACGAGGTCATGGCGGCCGCGTACAGCGTCAGCCTCTTCACGGGCTGGCGGACCGGATCTCACCGGCCCTGCAGATCGGTGAGATCCGCACGGTGGCGGCGGACGACCTGTGGCTCAGCCCCGCGCACGAACGTGACTGCGTCGCCTTCCACTTCACCTCGCACCCCGACGCGGCGGCCGTGGCGGGCGCGGTCGAGGCGGTCGAGCAGGCCCGGTCCGCCTTCGCCGCCCGATCGCACTGGGGCAAGGTCTTCGCCATGGCGCCCGAGGCGGTCCGCGAGTCGTACCCGCGCTGGGAGGACTTCCGCCGGCCGCTGGGCGAGTTCGACCCGGCGGGCAAGTTCCGCAACGAGTTCGTCACCCGCCACTTCCACGCCGAGTAGCACCTGCGCTCCAGGGGCCCTTGCGGTGACCTGGCGTGTTAGCGCTAACATTATACTTGACGGTTCAACTGTATCGGCTTTGACTGGTGCACCTCAGGTCCGTGCATCGCCGCTCAGCACAGAGGACGCCCATGCCCCTGCACTCCATCCGCCATCGCGAACCCCAGGCCCATGAGGAGACCCGAAACCGTGCCGGAACCGACCGATGCCGTGGTGACCACGCTCGACGCCACCATCGTCCCGGGCGACGTGGTCGGCCACGGCAGTGAGCAGACGTACCGCAGGCTCGCCCCGGCGCCCGGCGAACCGCACGTCACGCGGGACGACCTGACCGGGCGCCGGACCGGACCGCTCCTTTCCCTCCTGCGGTTCGTCCACGTCACCGACTACCAGCTCGCGGACCTTGCCTCCCCCGGCCGGATCGACTTCGTCCAGCGGTACGCCGAACGGCGCGGCTGGGCCAGGATGGTACCGGCGTACCGTCCGCAGGAGATCGTCTCCACCCACGCGTTCGAGGCGATGGCGCGCACCGTGGCGAGGTTGGCGAGGGATCCGGGCACGCCCGTCCGGTTCGTGCTCACCACCGGGGACAACACCGACAACGCCCAACGCAACGAGCTCCGCCAGTTCCTGACGCTGATGCACGGCGGCGAGGACGTGGATCCGACGTTCGGCGTCAGCGGGAGCGGTGACACCACGGCGATCCCCTCGTACACCGTGTCCGGCGACTACTACAACCCGGAGCCGACGTCGCGTGACCGGTACAAGCAGAGGTACGGCTTCCCGGACCGGCCGGGCCTGCTGGCCTCGGCCTCCGAGCCGTTCCCCGCCCGGGGCTTCGGCGTCGACTGGCTGGCCTGCTTCGGCAACCACGACTGCCTCGCGCAGGGGCGTGCACCGGTCACACCGGGCTTCCAGAGCGTGCTCACCGGTGACCAACGGCCGGTCGCCGCACCCGCCGCACTGCCCCGGGCGCCGGCCGAGGCCTACCTCACGGACCCGGCGGTGCTGGCCGGCGGACCGGCGATGAAGATCCGGCCGCGAGCGGACCGGCGGATCATCGACAAGACCGAGTACATCCGGGCGCACCTGGACAGCCCCGGCACACCCCGCGGGCACGGGTTCAGCGAGACCGACCTCGCCGAGGGCCGTACCTACTACTGCTACGACGAGGTCCCCGGCGTCCGGGTGATCGTCCTCGACACCACCAACCCGGCCGGCCACGTCACCGGCAGCATCGGACGGCGCCAGCGGGACTGGCTGGAGCAGCGCCTGATCGAGGTGCACTCCTCCTACCGGGACGCGGCCGGCGCCGAGGTCCGCACGGGCTTCCAGGACCGGGTGGTCGTCCTGGCTTCGCACCACGGGCTGGCCGTGTTCGACAACACCACCGAACGGCCGGACGAGGCGGCACACCCGGATGCGGACCTGCCGCGGGTACTCGGCGGCGAGGTCGAGGCGCTCCTGCACCGCTTCGGCAACGTGGCGCTCTGGCTGGCGGGCCACCAACACCTCAACTCGGTCACAGCGAGGAGGCGTTCGGGTGGTGGCGGCTTCTGGCACGTCATCACGGCCGGCCTGTGCGAGTGGCCGTCCCAGGCGCGCATGGTCGAACTCCTCGTCGGCACGGGCGTCCTGGTGGTCCGCTCCACGATGATCGACCACGCCGCGCCGCTCGAACCGGGAACCGCCCTCGACCTGTGGGACCTGGCCGCCGCCCACCGCGAGCTCGGCGCGAACGAGCCGGCTCGGGTCGGCCGTCCGGAGTCGGCGGGCACCCCCCGGGACCGGAACGTCGACCTCCTCGTCCCGATCGGCCCCGCCCTCTGCGCCGCGCTGCGCGCCTGCGGGGCCGGTCGCTGATCGGGAGCGACCCCCGGCCGTCGCGTCGGCCGGGGGTCCCTCGAGGCGGCGAGTGCCGGTCAGCGCTGGAGCGTGAGGAGGCCCGGGCGCCAGGGGAGCTGGTCGTAGGGGCCGGTGGCGGTGGGGGACTTGCCCTGGTAGAGGAACTGGAGGTTGCAGGGGTCGATGGTCATGGTCTGGTCGGGGTTGTTGCG